>JAJZXI010000098.1 GCA_021806545.1 Actinomycetes bacterium
GTGTGTTCCCACGGACAACGCAGACCCAAATGCACCCAAGAACAGGCTTGGGGTCTCTGGGCGTCAAGCACATCGCACGCTGAGCCTAATCAGGTAAAGCACAGCGACCCAGTGAAGCGTCAACCAGTCCAAGCTACGCAAGTGGCCCGGGAAGTATGTCACAACTTCTAGATCCCGTGTTACGGTGCTGGCTTTGACAGTAGGGTGATGATGGCGAACTGTCGCCAAAGATAGGGAAAATAAAATGTAGGAGACAAATAACGACTTAGCCACTCATGGAGCTAGCCTTGGAGGTGGGCTTC
The DNA here is from genome assembly GCA_021806545.1 of Actinomycetes bacterium. Classification (GTDB taxonomy): domain Bacteria; phylum Actinomycetota; class Acidimicrobiia; order Acidimicrobiales; family Acidimicrobiaceae; genus Ferrimicrobium. The sequence continues at coordinate 303 of JAJZXI010000098.1, forward strand.
TGGCCATTGGAGCCCTTCCGGAGGGTGCACTCACTGGAGCCGCATACTGAGTGGCTCTCGGGGGCTCAGCGCTGGCTGGGCCGCAAGTGGCTGATTCGCAGGCGAAGGCCTGTAGTTCGTACTGGTTGCATCGATATGTGGTTGTCGGGTGCGGTAAGAATGGATCGACTTGCGTGAGAAGCTATAGGCTTCGGTGCATCAGCGTTGGCTTGAGTCTGATAGGAGTCGCTACGGCCGGCCTTTCGCTGGAGTTGCAACATGGGAGAGGCGCGCATGGCCTTTTGCTGTCGATGCTGGTTGTCCTTTCCGGTATTGTCTTTTTGTACCAGGATAAGCCCCGGGTATTCGTAGTTCAGGCGCTGATCGCCGGTTGGTCGATCACATGGGTGCTAGCTCTCGTCCTTACGCCAAATATTGAGCGTTTGGGCAGCGCAGCGATGGAGGTTCTCGCGGTAGCCTTTGCGGCGCCGTTCTTTGCTGCGCTGTACTACGTATTGTCTGATCGTCGTCGATGATGCCTGCGACAACGGAGTCAAATAGTCCGAATGCGTGGAGATTGCTTCGCGCGAAGGGATCGTGAATGCGGGCCTATCGCGCATGCGACGTCTTGGCCTCCCAAGAATACTCCTCGGGGGGTACTCGTCGGCCTTGCCACCTGGATGCAAGCCCACCGACTATGGCGTAGCTTGGCCGTCCAACTCGGTTACGGATCGCCTCCGAGGAGCCTGCTTGCCAGCTATGTTGTCCACAACCTTGCTTGAGCCCTTATCGGCAGCGTATTGGGCCCGGCTATTGACGTCAACACTCCCTGTCTCGCTCGGAAGCTTGTTGCCAGCGTGGACCGTCGTTGTGACGGATGTGGCGTTGGGAGCGTGGTCACCATCGCGATCGTTGAGTTAGCTGCGACCGTTGCCGTTGGGATCTTCCTCATCGGTCGAGCCTCTTCTCCACGGGGGCAGTCTCCACCTTTCCCGATTCGGTGTTGTTGCGGTAGGGGTAGCTCGAACTACCCAGAGCAGGCCACAAGGGCCAAGGCGCGAAGACCTCTCTGCACAAGGCTCATTCCTCGCCCAATGGGACACTGATCCCTGTTTACTGACGCACCTTGCTTCAGAGCGGCTGCTTCGAACGCAACTAGCAATACACCGTCCACGTTCAAGGAGCTGTCCGGTGTCCCACTGTGCCAATTTGGACCCAATCAAAGATTGCGTTGCTTGCCCTTGCTATGCGTGCCAGAGTCCATTTGTTGCCCTATTTCCGATGCCTTCTCTCTTGGCAAACGTCGATAACTTCACACTATCGGTATGCACCACGGAGGACTGGGAGCGACCTATAGCTGATATTGTTGAACGATTCTTGGTGTTCGTTATTATCGTTGTTCGCCATGGTACTGACCAGGAGCGCACTCGCTCGTCCCCGCCCAAACAGACGGGTTTGGTCGCGTTAGTCGAGGGGCTTCGAGCCCGCCGATGGTGGACAGGGGGTGGCGGAGGCACGTTTGCGGTGGCAAAGAGCATCCTGGTCAATTCGGTCTCAGCAGCTTGCCCTGGAGTGCTGCGGCGGCACGCTCGACGTCGTCAAGGGTGTTGTAGAGATGAAACGATATTCGGAGCCTACCATCGCGGACCGAGACCACAAAGGGTATCGAGTTTGCATCGAAGTCGGAGACGACGGGCAGCGAGACGATTGCTGAGGGTCGCGCTGGTACCGGTTCGTCGAGGAGGTTCAAGAATCGGGTGGCGAGCGTGATATCATGGGCATAGATAGCCTCGATGCCGATGCGTCCAAGGAGTGCGAGCGACTCTGCGGCGCCGACCCATGAGAACCAGGCTGGCGATGGATCAAGACTCCTCGCGGTGCTTGCGAGGCGCAATGGTGGCCCATAGAACGAGTCAGTGATTGAAGCACCGGCATACCAGTTGGCGTAGAGCGGCGTAATCTTGTCTTGGAGGCGCTCGGATACGGCAAGGTAGGCGCTGCCACGGGGGGACACAAGCCACTTGTAGCCGGAGCAGACGATGGCGTCGAGTCCATCGAGAGTAAGGGGCAGCCAGCCTGCGGCTTGGGTGGCGTCGACCGCGACGAGGGTCCCGGTCTCGCGGACCCGTGCACGGATGGCGTCGAGATCCGTGACGTGCCCGTTGGCGCTTTGCACGGCAGAGACGGCAACGAGGGTGATTGATGGGTCGATCGCGTCGACGAGCTTCTCCTCGGCGACTGTGATGACCTCGACCCCACGGCTCTCATGTATGAGGTAGGGAAACAGGTTCGAGGTGAACTCGATCTCTGGGGCCAGAATCCGAGCTCCCTCTGGGAGCGAGTTTGCGATGAGGGCGACGAGGACCGATGTCGAGGGACCGGTAGCAACCCGGCTCGCGTCAACCTTGACCATCTCGGCAAAGAGTTGACGAGCGGTGTCGGTAGACCCTAACCAGTCATCAAACCAGTTGGCTTCGCCGGAGGCGGACAGATCGATGGCTCGATGCAGAGCCCCTACCGTAGCTGTGGGAAGCAGGCCAATGCTGGCGGTGTCAAGAAACGGGCGATGGGCACCGAAGTGCTGGGCAAAATGCTGATCGTCATTGATGGGCATTGGGTGAACTCCTTTGTTCGGATTGTCGTAGCTGGTCAGGAAGGCCTCGATCCACCGAGCCTCCTGCGATAGGACCGGGGAGGTGGGGTCCGCCCGCGACACTTGGGTGAGGATCGCGGCTTCGGGGTCTAATGCTCAGTGAGTCATATGATCGGATCGGTGGAGGTGGTGAGGGTAGGCGTCTCGTCGTGGACGCGAAAGTGTGATCCATCAACGCTCTGCTCGCGCGAGGGCGGATGGATCCAGTACGTATCGACGGTCGCAGTGATCGAGGGTAAAGCCGAAGCGGCGGTACAGCGCTTGCGCCCCGTGGTTGGTTCGCTCGACGTAGAGCATGATGGAGGGGAGTCCACGGACGTCTCCGAGGTAGTGCATCCCCTCGGCGAGTAGCGCGCGTCCGAGACCCCTACCAGCGGCATCAGGGTCGACGGCGATGACGTAGATCTCGCCGACCTTCGGATGGGCGTCATGGTGGACCTTGGTCCAGCAAAAGCCTTGGATACGGTCGTGATCACCAACGACGAAGAAGCCGGCGGGATCAAACCACGGCTCGCTTTCGCGTTCCAGGAGGGTTGCCATGTCCCAGTCCCCCTGGTCGGGATGCCACTCAAACGCTCGATTGTTCACGCTGAGCCAGCTCACCTCGTCGATGCCCGGTTCGAACTGGCGGATGGCGAGCTCAGGACTGGGTCGGTACTCCTCGTAGGGGAGCGGGCGTCGCATCTGGAGCACCTCTCGGTCGGGATGAAAGCCAAGGCTCTGATAGAGCCTGTCACGCTCCTGGCTCGGATTGGGGATCCAAAGGCTCACGCGAGGTGTTTCTCGTATCGCTGAGTCAGCCAGGGCAGTCCCTAAGAGCGTATCGACAACGACTTCGTAGGGATAGCTGGGACGCACGGCGAGCTCGAACTCGACACCTTTGCTCGTTACGTTGCGGGTGAGAATGCCGGCGACCACCTGGGTGTCGAGATCGAGGGCCATCAGACTCGTGAGGCTGTGCGTGTTGCCATTGGTGAGATCGATCCAGCGGTGATCGGCGAGTGCGCGATGGTGCTCAACTTCCTCTAGCTCTTGGGCCAGTGAGATAATGGAGGGTAGGTAGACGTCCGAGTCGATTGCGCGTACATCGAGATGAGCCATGGTACTAGGCTAACTTGCGCGTGGGCTGGGGAGGGTAAGGCAATGGGCAGGGAACAGATCGAGCAGATCGCCAAGGAACTCGACGATCTCTATCCAGGGGATGCCAAGGCCCTGTGTGCACTCAACTTCGACGACTCCTTTCAGCTCCTCGTCGCCACGGTGCTCTCAGCGCAGACCACCGACGCCGTCGTCAACTCGGTCACGCAATTGCTCTTCGTGCACTACCCGACTCCTCAGGAGCTCGCGGCGGCCGATGTCGATGACGTTGCACGGCTGATTTACTCGACAGGCTTTTACCGAACGAAGGCGGCTCATATCGTTGAGCTGGCTCAACAGATCGTGCAACGCCATCATGGTGTGGTTCCTGAGGCGATGGATGAGCTTACCGGGCTGCCCGGAGTTGGCCGCAAGACTGCGAACGTCGTCCGATCGGTCTATTTTGGTCAGCCAGGACTTCCGGTGGATACCCACGTATTGCGGCTCTCCAATCGGCTGGGGCTGTCGTCGTCATCGTCACCAGCGGTGGTCGAGAGTGAACTGTGTACCCTTCTACCCGAGGCCCGTTGGGGCTCGTTCTCACTTCAGCTGATCCTGCATGGAAGGCGCATCTGCAGAGCCCGCACGCCATCGTGTTTTCGATGCGAGCTCGCCGCCTATTGCGATGTTGCACCGTCCTCGATCAAGTGACCTGTTGCGGTACTGGCGAGGTCAACTCGGTCGAACACAGTGGCGCACAAGAACAGCTAGCTCCTGTTCTCGTGGGTAGAGGCGCTCGCGGATGCTCATGCTTTGTATTATTGGCCGAGGGTCAAACAGCATTGACTTTGGAATGTAATCGAGGTCACTTGACTCCGCCCTTACAGACGGGGTTTGCGCTCCCGGTTGGTCAAAGACTCATCAGTTGTGCCTTGATAACGGCACGTAAATCGATATAATCACAAGCTCGAGCTCGCCTTCCCACGGCATAGGTGTTAACGGCCATGCAATCAATAATGCATAGATGCGACCAAATAATTGCACGGTGACGGACACTAAAACTGCACGCACATCCGCCCTAGCCATCTGGGCCCTGGTTCAAGGTGGACTACGCGTACATCATTGAGTCTCCAATCGATCTGCTCCGGGGACCGGTGCGTCCACTCCACGGATACAAAGTGTTGCAAAACATCGTTCAGACCCGGCAACTGCGGTAACGTCGCCTGTGGGGAGCGGGTGAAAAAGCCGAGATCTCTAAAGCGGCGGTGCCCCTGCTGTACAGCCAGCGCAGTCCCACGGGAAAGATAGAAGTCTTGCATAGGAGGCCACGACGCCAGCACCGAGGCGACCTCTCGTGCCGCAGTCGTTACAACGGACTCGATCACTCGGCCACCTGAAGCAGTCTATAGCGTGTCACGATCACTGCCTTGTCTGCTCACCTTGGCGAGCCATGATGATCGACTGGCAGTGGTCGGGCGACGTACGCTTGGGTGGCTATCTGCTCGGTTGGTCGTTGGATGGCTAACAGTGTTGCCGGTCCATGGTATGGATCCGTCGGCCGTCCTGTTGCAAGGTTGAGATGTTGGTCACCGCACGTCAGAGTTTTTGGAGAAGGTGTGCCAGTTGACCCGCACCTGCCTTGTCAACGACCTCGTCGTCACATCGGGCATCGAGCACACAGAAGGCGCATCCATCGCTACACGCACAGCTTCCGATCATTCGTTCGGCGAGTGCGAGTGCCTCATGGAGATGCTCGATCACCTTGGAGATCATCGCGGCAGGATGGGACCGTGTGAGGTAGTAGATCACCATGGCGGGCAGATCGTTGTTGCGCAGGGTCAGGCTGGCGAGATCGGAGGTACCGCCGATGGTGAGGAGTGGCAGTACCTTGACGAGCGCGTGCTCGAGTCCATGGAGTGAGGCAAAGAACTCCTCGGGCGCAATGCCGAGGGCGGACGGATCGGTGCAGGTGATCACTACCGCCTCGGCAGAACTGGAGATCACGGGGCTCGTGACCTTGCGTTTGGCAACCTGACGCGATTGAGGATCGAACTCTTTGTACCCGGTGACCTGTTCCACCACGAGTGCCTCGATGCGTTCGAGGCTCAAGAGCGGATGGGGTTGCACCTGCTCGAGGCTACGGCCCTGTGAAAGTGAGCGAAAGAGCGCGGGTTGCGTGTGATGTCCTTCGGTTTCGGGGATGCAGTAGATCTCTCGACGTTCATGATCGAGGCGCTGGACCCGAAACGGCGATCCGAAATGCAAGAAAACAGCGCCTTTGTGCGCCTCTCGGAGCGCCTGGCGGATGGAGATGCGCTCGACCCCATGTCGATCCCGGGCTCCTGCAAAGTGGATCTCGTAGCTGGGTTCGCGCTCGATGAACGGCGTGAAAAGATGCGGTCGTTGCCGGCTCGAGCGGTAGACGGTGCCCTCCTTGACAAGGAGATCCCGGGTGATGAGATCTGATACAACAGTTTCGTCGGCGAGCTGTCGAGCGATTGTCTTGTCGTCCAAGGGTAGCTCGGATGCGGCGAGCACCAGGTGGCGGGCTAGGATTTCGGTATCATCAGTGGCAGAGATCGCATGCTCTGGCGCGCGAGCGAGTAGCTGCGCTGCGTTGGCAAGCAGCGATCGAGAGAGTGGATCACCGCCGACTAACACGATTCCAAGGGCTTCGAGATCGGTCCTTCCTGCCCGACCGAGGCGCTGCCACAGCGACGAGATCGACCCGGGATAGCCGTTGAGGATCACCGTATCGAGCGAACCGATGTCGACGCCGAGTTCGAGGGCACTCGTGGCCGAGACGCCTCGAATAACGCCGGAACGCAGCTCAGCTTCGACGCGGCGGCGCATCTCGGGCGAGTAGCCCGAGCGGTAGGGGAGAATGCGATGGCTGCGGTCAGAGCCGGCTACCGCGACGTATTCAGCTTGGGCGCGTGTGTTGGAGAAGACGACGACGGATCGCCGCATGCGGATGAGATGACGGGCGAGATAGGCGGCCTGTGTCGATGGTGGGGTCTTGGGATCGCGAGTACAGTCCCAGAAGACGATAGTGCGCTGGGACTGGCTTGCACCACTCTTGTCGACGACGGCGAAGGGCTGTTGGGTGAGTGTCTCAAGGTGCTCCTTCGGGTTGGCGATGGTCCCTGAGGCCGCGATATAGGTGGGTCGCGCTCCATAGTGATCGGTGAGACGCTGAAGTCGCCAGAGGAGCCCACGCAGCGAGGCCCCGATTCCCCCAACGTAGTAGTGTGCCTCGTCGACCACGACGATCCTGAGGTTAGAGAGAAACGATGTCCAGCTCGAGTGCCAGCCGAGGTAGAGATGGAGTCCATGGGGGTTCGAGATGATGATACGAGCGTTTGCTCGGATTGAGGCACGCTCCGCCTGGGGAGTATCGCCATCATAGACCGCAGGTCGAAGTCGGCCTCCAAGGGCTTGATCGAGTTCGCGGAGTCGCTCGAGTTGGTCGTAGGCGAGCGCCTTGGTCGGGTAGAGGAAAAGGGCGGTAGCTTGGGGGTCGTTGAGGAGTTGCTCGAGGGTCGGCAGTACGAACGCGAGTGTCTTGCCTGAGGCGGTCGGCGTGGCGAGCACGACGTTGGCTCCGCTTTGGACGTGGTCATAGACCTGGGCCTGGTGGGTGTAGAGCCTGGCCCCAGGGGGCAGTACAACCCGTGCCGTGAGGGAGGATAAGGGTGTGGCGGGCTGCTGGTAGCTTGCAGCCTGTGCGGGGATGACGATCGAGTCGACAATTTGGTCGCGATAAAAGCCAGCTCGCTCGATGACCTCTATCGGAGAAGCAGTGCTGGGTTCTTCGCTGGCTTCGACGGTAGGTGCCTTGTGAGACAGGGCTCGAAAACGAGCCTCTAGGTCACTTGGCAAGGTTTCGGAGTCGGGTCATCGCCCCGGTGATTCTAGTCGCCGGCGTGCACAGTCCTCGAATCTGGAGAGATTCTGATGCCAAAGTTTTGTCAAAATAGGTTCGGCAACGTAGGCGGTGAGGGCTCCGCCGACGAAGACACGGAAATGTAGCTCCTCGGTCCATGACACAGAACAGGCGTCATCGCTGGCACCTGGGCGTAGTGCGAGTAGACCCTCTCCCGTGATGAGTCCCCGGTGACGAACGCCGATGGAGGCACCCTCTACCCAGCTGATGATCTCCATCCGATCGCGGGAACGAAAGGGCCCGACCTTGGTCTGACAGGTAAAGCAGGTCCCTGGCCCACGACGTTGGGACGTCTCAAACTCGATGGTGAGTGCATCAGCCATCCAATCGACGTGGTGCGCAATGTCGGCAAGTTCGAGCCATGCGGCGCTGATTGGTATACCAAGAGCGCGCTCGATGTGGATGTGAGTCATGACCCGTCGCCTTCGGTGATTGCCTCCATCGAGGGCGGTGACGCCTCGGTCTGTCCGGCGGTATAGACGCAGATCACGAGGCACCCTCGAGTGCAGTTTGGAGGTGATCAGCCTCTGCGAGTAGAGCCAGGTCGGTGTGGGCCCGGCTGATCATGGTCATGCCGATGGGAAGATGACCAAGCTTTCCAATGGGAAGCGTGAGTGATGGATACCCTGCCACCGCGGCCGGCGACCAGGTGGCCGCGGTGGCAGGATCACCGTTGACGATGTCGATGAGCCACGCGGCGTTCATTGTGGGGGCGAGGAGGATGTCTCCTTCGCCGAGGCGGAGCGCTGAATCGATCCCTAACTGGGCCTCGCGGCGATTAGAGTCGCGCGCTTTGCGATAGGTGACCTCGTCCCACGGCCGCTCGACCCCCATCATCAGGAGCTCCTGGCCGAAGAGCCCGAGTTCTTGTTGCTGATGGTGGTTGTTGAACGTGATGACATCGACCAAGGACCTTGAGGTCAAATCCCCTCGTTCGACGAGGTATTTCTCAAGGTCATCGGCCATCTCGTAGGCGAGCACGATGAGCTCAGCCTCCTCGTTGGGCTTGAGCGTTCCCTGGTCCACCTTCTCGAGCCGAGTGATAGGGATGCCCAGGTCGCTCAGGCGAGTGACAGTCGCCTCAAAAGTGGCAAGTGTCTTTGGCGTGAGTCCGTCGAAGAGGGATTCTAGGACCACGTAACGCGGGCGTACGGGTTCATTGGGTCCATCGATGAGGTGCTCGGCAACCGAGCGGGCATCGGCGGCACGATTGGCGAAGATGCCGACGGAGTCCTGCGTTCGCGAGAGCGGGATCACCCCGGTGCGGTCGATCTTTCCTGGAGTAGATTTAAAACCGACGACGCCGTTCATAGCCGCAGGGCACAGGATTGAACCGTCGGTCTCGGTACCGATGGCCACTGGCACGTAGCCCGCGGCGACGGCGACGGCTGATCCGGAGCTCGATCCACCCGTGGAGCGAGCAGGATCATGAGGGTTACGTGTGATGCCGCCGCGACCACTCCAGCCCGATACTGAGGCGAAGCCTCGAAAGTTTGCCCACTCAGACAGGTTCGTCTTGCCGAGAATGGTGGCACCCGCCTGGCGCAGACGAGCGACGACGGTGGCATCCTGCTTGGGCGGGTCGAGCGAGAGCGCCAGGGAACCAGCGGTGGTCGGGAGATCCTTCGTATCGATATTGTCCTTGATGAGGACCGGTAGCCCGCCGAGTGCTCCGCCGCGCGCGAAGGCCTGGTCGGCATCGGTGATGAACAAAAGGGCCGAGAGTCCGTCGTGCTGGGAGCGCTCGGCGAGCGCCTCGACGAGCGTCGATCCCCACGTCGGTGATGGGGCAAGGTTGGCGAAGTCCCGGATGGTATACAGCTCATTCATGGTGTTCACCCTAGTAAGCGAGGGTGCGCTAGAGTTGTCCCATGACCAGCTTTGGGAGACAGTTCGGGTTGAACGCTGCAACCTACGATGCGGTGCGTCCTCGCTATCCCGACGCTCTGTTCGACAAGATCACCGCCGTGATCCCTGCTGGTGGTTCTGTGTTGGAGCTTGGGGCCGGCACCGGTATCGCGACGCGCGAGCTCCTTCGGCGCGGGCTCCGGGTCACGGCGGTGGAGCCAGACGAGGCGATGGCCCGGGAGCTGCTAGCCAAGGGCACCGGGGAGCTCGAGGTTGTAATCTGTGACTTCGAGCATTACGAGGGGTTGCGCCGC
>JAJZXI010000004.1 GCA_021806545.1 Actinomycetes bacterium
TTTCAGGACACACCGTAGAGTACCTCTTTACAGACGGGCTTGCGCTCTTGCTTAGTCAGGGTCAAACGAGCTCGGCTATGGCTCACAAGTACCATTCGCCTATCCCTCCTCGCCCTCAAGAACGGGGGTTGTCGGCGCTCTTAGTCTCCATTTACCCCTCGATGAGCGATACCACCTGCGCGATCGCGAGCGTTCTGGTGTGCGTCAGGCTGAGGGCGAACTCGTGACAACCCTGCTCAAGTGCAAGCGTCGCCGCCGCACCCGTAAGTCGCAACGATGGCTGCCCTGTCTCAAGGCGCACGGTCTCGATATCGTGGAAGGGAACAGCTCCGAGGCCGACACCAAAGAGCTTCATCGTCGCCTCCTTAACACAGAAACGCGCTGCAAGACTCTCGACCCTCCCGGAAACCGAGGTGACCTCCGACACGGTAAAAAGACGGTCAATCATCGCGGGCGTCCGCTCCAGCGCGACGCGAAAGCGGTGAATCTCGACCGCGTCAATGCCGGTACGTACCCTCATTCGACCTCGGGCGCTCCTGCGGTCTCCGCGGTCTCGATGAATCTGGCCGCCGGCGTCGAAAGCGTCTCCCGGGCACGTGATATGACCCGAAATCGTCGAGAGATCGGGGGCAGCTCACGAATCTCGACACGCACCAATTCATGAGCAGCGACCTCACGCACCACCGCCAGCGAGGAGAGAAACCCCCCACCGACCCCTTGGAGGATCGCCTCCTTCACCGCCTCTCCACCGGCCAGCTCGATCGCTAAACGCGGAGTGAGACCGCTGAGCGCCAGCGCTTCCTCGGTGGCCCGCCGGACACCAGATCCAGCCTCTCGCAGAATGAGCGGGATCCTCGCGACCTCACCCCACCCAAGCATCTGATTGGGAAGCGCGCCGAGCAGCTCTGGGCGCACCACATAGACGAGGTGATCGCCTCCCACGACAATCTCGAGCATACCCTCTGGCAACACCTCTGAAGGTGACTCGATGACGCCAACCTCGAACTCCCCAGCGACGACGAGCTCGGTCACCTCCTTCGAGTTCAACGACCGCGTCCGAAGGTCCACCCCCGGATACTTGGTGCGATAGCGAACCAGCCAACGGGGCAGGATATAGGCCGAAACTGTGTTCGAGGCGGCAATCAACAAGAGACCGTCGTTGCCCTTGGCAACACTGTCGACGTAGTCGAGGACCCCCCGATAGCTGCGATAGACCTCGCGAGCACGCCGAGCAAGGTCTTCGCCGGCGACCGAGAGTTCAACGCCGTGGCCAGAACGCACATGCAGGCGCTGCCCGACGGCATCGGAGAGATGCTTGAGCTGTTGAGAGACACCAGGCTGGGAGATTCCAAGTTCCTTTGCAGCCTCTGAGAGGTTGCGCGTCTCAGCCACGATTGCCAAGGTGATGAGGTAGTTCGGATCGATCCGCCGCTGCTCAGGAGTAATCATAACTTCCCTTAGTGTATCGCGACGAGTAATAACATGTGAAATACGTTCACGAGTTCGTGGAGTAGAATCTACGCTGCAACTATGACACGGCCCCTACGAATCGGCTTCGTCGGTACTGAACTGGCGCCCCTGAGACCAAGCGCGGGCGGCCTCGAACGTCTGGTGACCGGCTGGGCGACAGCACTCAGTCGGCAATTTGCGACCACGTGCATCTCCCGCTTTGACGACGCATCACCGGGAACTAGATACAACACCACCGCGCCTCTCGCACAACTCGTCGAGGGCTGCGACGTCGTCGTCGTCAACAACCGGCCAGCATGGGCAAATGAGATCGATCTGCCTGTCGTACTCGTTTTGCACAACACCGTCGAAGCCTGGGCTCTCCCGGGTTGGGATGCCACCCGACACCAGCTGACCACGCCGACGGTCATGGGCCCGAACGTCGTGGTAGCCGCGGTGTCGTCCTACCTCGCTCGCCATGTCCAAGAGCAACTGGGACTCGCCGCGTTGCCGGTAGTTCTACCTCCGTTTATCGATCCAGCCTTTGCCGATGGTCCGCGATGGCAACCCAACGAGAACAGCCTGCTCTTCCCCAATCGACTGCTCACCAAGAAGGGGGTTCTCGAGACCATCGCCGCGATAAAGCGTGTGAGCGACCCCCGCGCTACGGTGGTCTTTCTAGAGAACTTTGCCCCGTGGAGCCAGCCGACTGGGGAACATCTCACACTCCTAGAACACATCAACGCCTGCGCAAGGTGCCGCCTCGAGCCACGCATCGAGGCGAGTGCTACGCTTGCGAACCGCATGCTGGGAGCCCAAGCAGTCCTCGCCCCGTCGATACATCCCGAAGGGTTAGGACTGGTACCTCTTGAGGCGCTGGCGCTCGGCATTCCGACCATTATCTCGAGCATGGGTGGACTCGGTGAGCTCGCTCGCTATGGGGCAACGGTCGTCGAGCCTATCGATGATGCAGGATTCGCCGCGGCGATCGAGGAGAGCACCCAGAAGCCGCCAGCTATCGATGTCGATGGCGTCCGACGCGACTTTGGTCTTCGACGGTCGGCTGAAATCTTGGCGGCCTCGCTCCAGGAGGCTATTCTACGGTGACGGTCTTGGCAAGATTCCGGGGCTTATCGAGATCCAGACCGCGGACCTTCGCCATCCAGCCAGCAAGAACTTGCAGCGGTAGGACCATGAGCAGCGGCGCATGGAGGGCAAGGCAAGGTGGTACGCGAAGCACGGCATCGGCAAGATCGTCAGCGCTTTGATCACCGTCTGGGGCCACAACGATGAGCTTGGCACCCCGCGCACGTACCTCCTCTAAATTCGACAGCATCTTGTCGTGCAGACGATCATCTCCGAGCAACGCCACGACTACCGCCTGCTCATCGAGCATCGCGATCGGTCCATGCTTGAGCTCTCCCGCAGGATACGCCTCAGCTGCGATGTAGCTGAGCTCCTTCATCTTGAGTGCACCCTCCATCGCCACCGGATAGAGAAGATTCCGTCCGATGAAAAAAAAGCGATCGAGCAGGAGATATTGCTCGACAACACCGCGCCAGATCCCCTCTCTCTCGACGGTGGTCCGAATCAACGGTGCCATCTCAGCAAGTTCCTGGCGACGCCGCTTTGCCTCGTCCGGATACAGCGTGCCTTTGATCTCTCCCAAATAGATGGCAAACATCGCAAGTGCACCAATCTGTGCCAGATGTGTCTTGGTCGAGGCGACCGAGATCTCCGGACCCGCCCGTGTATAGAGCACGCCATCGGCGACACGACTGAGCTGACTGCCAATCACGTTCGTAATGGCTATCGTTCGCGCACCATTGACTTGGCAGTCACGCAACGCGGTGATGGTCTCGAGTGACTCACCCGACTGGCTGATCCCAATCACCAACGTATCGGCATCGAGAATTGGATCACGATAGCGATACTCGGATGCCACGTCGACCTCGACCGGTACCCGAGCGAGGTGCTCGACTAGATACCGACCCACCAAACCGGCGTGATAACTCGTACCGCAACCGATGATCACCACCTTGCGCACGCGTGCAAGCTCATAAGCGTCGATCCGAAGTTGGTCGATCACGGGAGCACGGTTACCATCCATCAACGCCGAGACCGTGTCGTAGAGCGCTTCAGCAGACTGGTGCAGCTCCATCTCGTAATAGCTGGCAAAACCATCCAGTACCGCATCCTGTGAACTCCACTCGACCGTCAACGGCTCGAGGTCTCCCACCGACAAACCCTGATCCCCCGCGATAGGGTTGCCAAGGACCACGGCAACGTCCTCTGGCACCTCGTAGAACTGCTCCGCGAGCGACAAGAACGCCGGTGCGTCCGACGCGAAAAACGCCTGTCCTTCGCCGACGGCAGCGAGCAGCGGCGATGTGCGACGTATGCCCAACAGGAGCCGTGGCTCAAAGCGAAGCGCGACGACCAACGCCATGTGTCCCCTGAGCTGAACAAAGACATGCTCAAGGGCCCGAGCCGGCAGGAGTCCCTCGCCGAGCGCCTCCTCCATGAGATGGGCCACCACCTCGGAGTCGGTGTCAGAGCCAAAACGGTGACCACGTTCGATGAGCGCTGCCCTCAACTCCCGAAAGTTCTCGATGATGCCGTTGTGCACCACCGCAATATCGCCGTGGCAGTCAAGATGGGGGTGCGTATTGGCAAGCGTCGGAGCACCATGCGTAGGCCAGCGAGTGTGTCCAAGCATCACCTCGCCTTTGCGAAAAGGCCGCTCCGCAAGCCAAGATGCCAACACGTCCATCGACTCGCGTGCGACCGATGCCCGCGCAGTGAGAAGCTCCCCGTCGTGGATAACCGCGATGCCTGCCGAATCGTAACCCCGATACTCCAGGCGTCTGAGTCCTTCGAAGATCGACACAAGATCGAGTTCGGATCCTACTGCCCCTACGATGCCGCACATCGTCGCCTCCTCCTACTCGGCTCGAAGGCGACTCGTCACCATCGTCACCGCACTCACCAGCTGATCCGCCAGTCGCTCGGCGACCATAAGATCGGACGCCTCCACCAAGATCCTAAACACCGGCTCTGTCCCGCTGGGCCGAAGGACGACACGACCGTCTCCACCTAACTCCACCTCGACTGCCCGCTTGAGTTCGACGAACTCTGGATCGGACAGAATACGATCCCTCGCCTCGGTATGCACCTGTCGGTGAACCTGCGGGAATCGGACCACCTCGCAAGAGCGAAATCGATCGAGCGATCCGCCCCAGTCTTCGAGTGCATGCACCAGCATCGCCGCGGTCACCAGGCCGTCCCCGGTTGGACCAAGCTCACGGATGATGATATGCCCACTCTGTTCGCCACCGAGGGACAACGAACCCGCGCTGAGCGCGGTCGCTATCTGCCGATCGCCGACGTCAGTGCGAACAACCCCAATCCCATGAGTACTTAGCACGCGTTCCAATCCCAGATTGCTCATAACTGTCGCCGCCACCGCCCCATTACTCAGCGCACCTCGGGCGTTGAGGTATAAGGCAAGCAGCGTCAAAAGCTCATCCCCGTCAACAATAACCCCAGTCTCGCTGACCGCGATCAATCGATCGGCATCGCCATCAAAAGCAAGTCCAAGATCAGCATGCCGCTCCACCACGACCTTGGCAAGGTGCGCTGGGTGCGTCGCACCAACACCAGCATTGATATTGCGTCCATCCGGCTCGTCACCGATCGTCGCGACGATCTCGGCTCCGAGCCGTTCGACCATCGCCGGAGCGAGCCGCCACGCAGCACCGTTGGCGCTGTCGACGACCACCCGGAGTGGATAGGAGATGGGGCCGAGCCGATCGAGGATCCAAGACAGATACTCCTCCTCAAAGGAGCGCTGCTCAAAGCTACCCAGCTCACCAAACTCCGGCCGCTCACCCCCGAGGAACGCCACCAACGAGCGCTCGATACGCCGCTCCACCTCCGGTGCTACCTTTGCCCCCCCAGCGTCAAAAACCTTGATCCCGTTGTCGAAATACGGATTGTGTGAGGCTGAGATGACCACGGTGGGCAGACCAGTTGAGCGAGCAACCCACGAAAGCGCCCCGGTCGGCACGACACCACAGTCGACGAGATCAACACCGACCGAGGCGATGCCAAGCCCCACCGCCTGGCTCAACCAGAACCCAGACTCTCGGGTATCACGCCCGATAGCGAAAGCTGGGGGTCGGATCGCGAGCGCGATACCAACCCCCAGCCAATAAGCGACCTCCATGGTCAACTCCTGATTCGCCCGTCCGCGAATTCCGTCCGTTCCGAAGCGAAGCATTTACCGCTTCGAGTACTGCGGTGCCTTGCGAGCCTTCTTGAGACCGTACTTCTTGGACTCCTTCTTCCGCGCGTCCCGGGTGAGCATTCCCTCCTTCTTGAGTGCTGCCCGATGCTCGGGGTGCAGCTCGATAATCGCGCGAGCAAGCCCAAGTCGGATTGCATCGGCCTGACCAGCAGTGCCTCCGCCGTCTACCGTGGCATAGACATCGTAAACCTCATCAAGCTCGACAACCTTGAGCGGCTCCGTGAGATGCCCACGCTGGGACACCGACGTGACATACGCACGTAACTCCTTGCCGTTGACGATGACGGCGCCGTTGCCTGGTACCAATCGAACTCGAGCGGTAGCGGTCTTACGCCGCCCCGTAGACTGAGTCAAGGGTGTAGTCATTTCGCTCCTCACTGCGCCTGTACACGGCTACGAAGATCCAACACCGTCGGCTGCTGTGCAGCATGAGGGTGGTTCGGCCCCGCATAGACCTTGAGCTTCCGATACATCTGGCGACCAAGTCGGTTTTTTGGCAGCATCCCCTTGATGGCAAGCTCGACAGCACGCTCAGGATGCTTCTCCATCAGCTCATAAAACTTCGATTCCCTGAGGCCACCAGGATACCCGGAGTGATGGTAATAGACCTTCTTCTCGGCCTTGGCACCTGAAAGCGCAATTTTCTCGGCGTTGACCACCACGACATGGTCGCCACAATCCAAATACGGCGCAAAGTATGGCTTGTGCTTGCCCTTCAGAAGGCTCGCCACCTCGGTGGCCAGCCTTCCAAGGCGCAATCCTTGGGCGTCTACAACCCACCAGTCACGCTCAACGGTAGCGGTAGTGGTTACAAAGGTCTTCATACCTACTCTTCCTCATTCAACTTGAGAGTCAGTCGCTGGGACACTCGGCGCTCCATTCTAGGGGAAAGTCGAGCTCCAACCTGCCAATTGTAGCCCAGTCTTGCTCGAAACCACGTTCCCTCAGCAGGCTCGGGGCCCACGCCCACTCCTCGCTATAGCCAACCCTCCACAGGTAGAGCCCCCCAGGAGGCGCCAGCTCGCTCAGCAGTCCACGGTTGTGCATCTCGACCGCGTGGGCGACCTGGCTCACCGATGCACGACCCCGACCCACTCGGACCAAGGCTCCAACGATCCTTCTGACCATCTGATGACAGAAGCTGACACCGAGAACGGATATATCGATCATCCCTGCTCGCTCGATAACATCGATAGCGTGAATCCGTCGCCGGTAGCCACCAGCGCTGTTGACTTTGCACAACGCATCGAAATCATCCACGGTCAATAGGTACGCAGCCAGCTCCGCCATAGCCCCACGATCAAGCTCGTCCGTCAGCTGCCAGGCCGAAGGGAAAAGCGGATCGTGAGACCCTCGCCGAATCCGGTAAAGATACTGTCGCCAACACGCAGAATGGCGAGCGTGAAACTCTGGTGGAACCAGTACAACCGATCGAAGCATGATCCCGTCCGCGAGGAGCGCATGAAGGCGCGGCCATGTCCCGTCGCGAACATCCGCGCTAGCAAACGAGATGACCTGTGATCGCGCATGGACACCGGCATCGGTGCGCCCCGCCATAGCGAACTCCGACATGTCGACCCTGAGCAGCTCCAACCCGCGCATCAACGAACCCGCGACGGTTGCAACGTGGGGCTGGAGGGCCGAGCCGTGAAAGCGTCGCCCATCGTAGGCGAGGACTAACGCTCGACGCATACGAGCGCTATCGCTACACGAACTCGATCACGACCATCGGTGCGCCGTCGCCGTGGCGAGGGCCGCGCTTGAGAATGCGCACATACCCGCCTTGGCGATTGGAATATCGCGGACCCACTTCATCGAAGAGCTTTTTCGTCGCATCTTCGTCACGCAGGAACGCGATCACCTGACGCCGCTGGTGGAGATCACCCTTCTTGGCCTTAGTCACCAGCTTCTCCACTACGGGTCGCAAGGCTCGTGCCTTTGCATCCGTGGTGAGTATCGACTCCGCTGCTATCAACGACGCGCACAAGTTCGCCAGCATCGCCCGCTGATGTGATGCATCACTGCCGAGACGATTACCCCTTTTTGGTCGGCCGGGTACCATTAGCTCTCACTCCTTAGCGACATATTTCGTAACGCCAACTTCTCTGCGACCTCGTCCAGTGACTTCTGGCCGAAGTTCGTGATCGCCAGTAGGTCGTCCGCGGTGCGCTCGACCAGATCACCAATCGTGTTGATCTGTGCCCGCTTGAGACAGTTTCGAGGACGTTCGGTCAGATCAAGCTCCTCGATTGGAAGATCAAAGTCCGGCGAACGCTCCTCGATCGCCGCCTCATCGGCAACGACGAGACGGCTTGCATCCGCTACCAGTTCGGAAACGAGTTCGAAGATGCCGGTCAGCGTTCCTGCCGCGGAAGCCAGCGCCTCACGGGGTGTAATCGAGCCGTCGGTCTCGACATCAACGACGATCTGGTCATAGTCAGTGGCCTGACCGACACGAACCGGTTCGACAACGTAATTTGCATTGCGAATCGGCGAGAAGATTGCATCGATCGGGATGATCCCAATCGTATTGGTTCGCTTGTTCCGCTCTGCAGAGACGTAACCTCTCCCCTGCTCCACTACGACATCGAGTGCAAGACGCCCCTTGTCCGAGACCGTAGCGATATACAGATCAGGGTTGACGATCTCGACCTCCGAAGAGAGCATGAAGTCACCCGCATGTACCGACGCAGGACCCTTGACGTCCAGTCGAATCGTTACAGGATCGGGCGAATAACACCGAAGGACGATGTCCTTCAAATTCAAGATGATGTCGATGACATCCTCTTTGACTCCGCCGATGGTGGTGAACTCATGCAGCGCATCATCAAAGCGCACCTGCGTGATCGCCGCGCCAGGGACCGACGACAGCAACACTCGCCGGAGAGCATTGCCAACAGAATGACCAAAGCCCGGCTCGAGTGGGCCAATCGTAAACACCTGCCGATTGGCAACCTCCTCGCCTACCTCTTCTACTCTCGGTCGCTGAATTATGAGCATCAATCGTTCCTCTTTATTTCACTAGTGGCTTCACGCGGACTCAACACCCTTACTTCGAGAACAACTCCACAACGAGCTGTTCGCGCACGTCGAGATCGATCTGCTCGCGAAGTGGCGGATTCAGCACGCGCACTGCAAAGCCAGTGGGAGCGACCTCGAGCCAGGCCGGAGCCGGTCGGGCCAAAACATCTCGATTGAACTCTATCACCGCCAGTGAATGTGAGCTCTCTTTGAGCGACGCTTGTTGGCCTGGTCGCAGGCGATAACTCGGGATATCTACTCGCTTGCCATCGACCAGAATATGGCCGTGCCGGACCAGCTGACGGGCCTGAGCGCGCGAGGATCCCCACCCTGCGCGATAGACGACGTTATCGAGGCGCAACTCGAGCAGCTGGAGAAGCCTCTCGCCGGTGATACCACGCTGTCGAGCCGCCTCACCGTATGTCTTGGAGAACTGTCGCCCCATCACCCCATAGGTCCTGCGAACCTTCTGCTTCTCTCGAAGCTGGATCGAGTACTCCGAAGGCTGGCGTTGGCGGTCCCGACCGTGTTCACCAGGAGGAAACCGCCCGATTGTAATCGGGCACTTCGCACTATCGCACTTTGGCCCCTTCAGGTACAGCTTGGTCTTCTCTCTGCGACACAACCGACATACCGGACCCGTGTAACGCGCCATCTAAACTCTTCTCCTCTTCTTGGGTCGGCATCCGTTATGCGGAATCGGCGTCACGTCCCGGACAGAACGAATCTCGATGCCCGCCGACGACAACGCCTTGTGGGCGGTCTCACGGCCGGAGCCGGGACCTTTCAACATGACGTCGACCTCACGCACGCCGTGCTCCATCGCCCGCTTGGCGCACGTCTCACCAGCCACCTGAGCGGCAAACGGCGTTGACTTACGACTCCCCTTGAACCCAACGTTGCCCGAACTCGCCCACGCGAGCACATTGCCTGTTGGATCCGTGATCGTCACGATCGTGTTGTTGAACGACGAGTGAATATAGGCGACTCCTCGCGCAATATTCTTCCTCTCCCGCTTGCGCGGTCTCCTACCGCCTGGTCTTGGCTTTGCCACAAAACTCCTCTCACAATCGGCGGACTACCCGCCGCCCTTCGTGCCATCGCGGCCCAACGCCGCAAGCTAACGCTTGACCTTCTTCTTACCAGCTACCGTCTTACGCGGGCCCTTGCGTGTCCTCGCATTCGTGTGGGTACGCTGCCCATGCACCGGAAGTCCGCGACGATGGCGGATGCCGGCATAACACCCGATTTGAACCTTGCGCTTGATGTTCTGATCGATGTCCCGACGCAGATCACCCTCTACCTTGAGGTTCTGATCGATATAGGTGCGAAGGCGGAGAATCTCGTCATCGGTGAGATCTCGAACCCTCGTGTCCGGGCTGACCTCAGTGGAGGCGCAAATCTGCTGCGCCGTTGTGAGGCCAATCCCGAAGATATAGGTCAGCGCTACCTCGACGCGCTTCTCCCGCGGAATATCAACACCTGCTATACGAGCCATACCTATCCTTGCCGTTGCTTATGACGAGGGTTCTCGCAGATCACGAGCACCCGACCTTCTCTGCGGATCAACTTGCACTTCTCACAGATTGGCTTGACACTTGGTCGCACCTTCATAGTGCTCCTTCCTCACTCAGCAAGCAAACCGCCACTTCGTGTCCCTGCTAACCTGGCGGCACCACCGGGCCACCATAATCTTTTCTTTCCGCTGTGACTACTTATACCTGTAGGTGATACGACCTCGAGCGAGATCGTAGGGAGTGAACTCCACCTGGACCTTGTCTCCAGGCAGTATCCTGATCCGATGCATGCGCATCTTCCCGGAACTGTGGGCCAGCACCTTGAGGCCATTCTCCAGTTCGACTCGAAACATCGCATTCGGGAGTGGTTCCACCACCGTCCCCTCAAGGACGATCGTGTCCTCTTTTCCTTTCGCCAGTTCATCCTCCTACAGATAATGCTGATTGATACTCCCAGACACGCCACGCCCCTCAGGGGCGAGGCCTTTGCTTGCCGACCAATCGGCCGCGGGGCGCAAAAAGCTACCCTGCTAGTATAATCGGAAGCCACTCAAGGGGTGCCATCAAGCTCCGTAAAGACCTCCGGACCATCCTCAGTCACAGCGATCGTGTGTTCGAAATGCGCCGCCCAAGTCCCGTCCGCGGTAACCACCCCCCAGCCATCCGGCAGCACGACCGTCTCCTCCCCACCAAGGGTGAGCATGGGTTCAACTGCATAGACCTCGTGGACCCTGAGCTTAGGGCCGGGCCGCCCCGGCCAATAGTTTGGGACATTGGGAGGCTCGTGCATCTGCGTGCCAATACCGTGCCCAACATAGTCACGAATCACTCCAAGGTGCGCGCCGAGGGCAACCTCCTCTACCGCCCGTCCGATCTCGTGAAGGTGACGTCCCGCAAACATCTGTTCAATCCCAGCCACCAGGGAGGCCCGGGTCACCTCGACAAGCCGCTGAACAGGCTTGGACACCTCGCCAACGGCTACGGTAATAGCAGCGTCACCGTGGTAACCCTCGACAATTGCGCCGGCATCGATCGAGATGATATCACCCTCTCGCAAGACCTCTGTCGGGCTGGGTATCCCATGAACGATGACATTATTGCGCGACGTGCAGATCACAGCCGGAAAACCGTGATAGCCCAGGAAGTTGGATCGTGCTGCGCGCTTGGCAAGCACTTCGCGTGCCACTTGGTCCAAATCTGCCGTGGTAATCCCGGGCCGAACGGCATCGCGACAGGCTGCAAGCATCTCCGCGGTCACTTTGCCTGCCTTGCGCATCGAGGCAAGTTCCACCACCGTACGAATCATTCTCAACCGCCTCCGGAGAATCCGTGTCTCGCCAACACGTCGCTGATTCGGCCAAGAACCTCATCAGGGGTTCCGATGCCATCGACGGTCTCCAAAAGACCCAAATCAGCGTACAGACCCAACAACGGTGTCGTCGTCTCCTCGTAAATCTCGAGCCTGCGCAAGATCGCCGCCTCGGTATCATCCTCTCGCTGGATGAGTTCGCCTCCGCAGTTATCGCAGATGCCTGCGGTTTTGGGCGGCAGTTCATCAGAGTAAATGCTGCCACAGACTGAGCAAACCCGCCGCGAAGACAGGCGGCGTAAGACCAAATCGACCGGCACCTCAAGATTGATGACGATATGCAGCGAAGCAGGACTCAAAAGCTCATTGAGCGCCTCGGCCTGATCCTTGGTACGAGGGAAGCCGTCGAGCACAAAACCCCGCAAACGCGCATCAGGCTGCTCCAAACGCTCTGCGATGACTCCGTTGATGACCGAGTCAGGTACGAGCTCGCCGCGATCCATGAAGGACTTGGCGAGTTGTCCAAACGGAGACCCAGCGGCCACTGCAGCACGCAACATGTCACCCGTGGAGATGTGGGGAATCGCGTACCGGTGGGATACCCTGACGCACTGAGTACCTTTCCCCGCCCCTTGTCGGCCTACCAACACGAGTCGGAGAGGGTGAGCAGCGGTCATCTACTTCAGGAATCCCTTATAGTTACGCATGGTCAGTTGAGAGTTGATCTGCTTTACCGTCTCGAGGGCGACGATAACCGCGATCAGGATCGTCGTACCGGCGTAGGGAAACGACGTGATGTGCCATGCCGACAATAGGATCGATGGGATCACTGCGATGGCAGCAAGGAATAACGCGCCCGGCAAGGTGATTCTGTTGAGGATACGCGAAAGATACTGTTGTGTAGGCTGACCAGGTCGAACACCCGGTATATAGCCATTTTGCTTACGAATAACCTCGGCCTGCTGGTACGGATCGAAGGCAACCGTAACGTAGAAGAACGTGAACACAATGATCAACAGACCATAGGTGATGATATAAAAGCCGCTCGTCGCGTTCAAGAGGTGATTGTTGACGAACGTTCGAAAGCTAGTTACCGGGATCACGTTGGACAACAAAACCGGAAAGTAAAGAATCGATGAAGCAAAAATGATCGGAATGACACCGGCCTGATTCACCTTCAGGGGAATGTATGAATTACCCCCTTCGTACATCCGCCGGCCCACGACCCTGCGGGCGAAGACGACGGGAATCCGGCGCTGTCCCTGTTCGACAAAGACAATCGCGACGAGCAGCAGCAAAACCACCAAGACAATGACCGTGAACTTGAGAGCCCCCGCCTGGTCGTAGATGAGGCGCCCTCCCGAAGGAATGATGCTGACCACGTTCGCAAAAATCAGAATTGACATGCCCTGGCCAACTCCACGCTCGGTGATGGACTCCGCCATCCACATCACCAACGCCGTGCCTGCCGTCAAGGTGAGGACGATAAAAAGTACGCGAGGAACCGTGAAGTCCGGTATGAGATCGAGCG
Organism: Actinomycetes bacterium; assembly: GCA_021806545.1. Classification (GTDB taxonomy): domain Bacteria; phylum Actinomycetota; class Acidimicrobiia; order Acidimicrobiales; family Acidimicrobiaceae; genus Ferrimicrobium. The sequence continues at coordinate 13,137 of JAJZXI010000004.1, forward strand.
CCTTCTGGTTCGCCAACAAAATACCAAGGCCGCTATGGAATACAAAAGCCAGACCAGTGGCCTGCAGAAGCGCAAGACCGATCGTGAGATATCGGGTAGTTTGGGTGATCTTGCGTTCACCGGCAGACCCCTGGTCTCTCCACTCCGTCAGTTTCGGGATCACGCCAGTGAGCAGCTGGATAATGATCGAAGAGGTGATGTAGGGCATGATACCCAATCCAAACAGTGCCGCTCGAGAAAGCGCACCACCGGAAAATAGGTCGAGAAAACCGAAGATCCCTGCGCCTCGAGACTGCGTCACCAGCTGGTGTATGGCCGAATAGCTGACGCCAGGCACCGGAATATTAGAGCCTAGCTGATAGATTCCGACCATAAGTAGTGTGAAAAGGACCTTATTCCTAAGGTCCTTGACACGAAAAACATTGACAAAGTTCTGGAGCATCAGACTCTACTACGCTTCCGCTTCACTACCGATTCATCAGGGCGTTGCCCAAGGATGGACGACGGCCTGACTTGTAAGGCAACGGCAACTCGGTCACCGATCCACCTGCAGATTCTATCATCTCCCTAGCGGCCTTGGAAAATCCGTGCGCCGAGACCTCGAGACCAGCCTCAATAGCACCACGAGCACAGACCTTCACTAGGGCACCCTTGCGAATGACCCCAGCCTCTTCGAGCACCGCAGGAGACACCGACCGTACGCCACGCTCCGCAAGCACCGCGAGCTGATCAAGATTCACAACGGTGTAGGAGACGCGAAAGGGGTTGTCGAAACCCCTCAACTTCGGAATGCGCTGCGTCAGCGGCAACTGGCCACCCTCAAACCCTACTGGGATCGTATCACGAGCGCCCTGACCCTTGGTGCCACGCCCAGCCGTCTTGCCGCCCTTGCCACCGATACCACGGCCTACTCGACGTTTACGCGTCTTGGCACCCTCATTCGGGGAAAGATCGTGTAGGTAAATCACTGCAACTCCTCTACGACAACAAGGTGCGCCACGTTGCGCAACATGCCTCGAATCTCTGGTCGATCTGGCAACACATGTTCCCTGCCAATACGGCCAAGCCCAAGCGCTCGCAGCGTACCACGGTGAACGGGCTTGGATCCGATCAGAGAACGTACCTGTCGAACCTTTATCTGCTTGTTTTCGCCCTGCTTCTTACTCATGGGCACTCTCCTGCTGACGCTTACGCTCCTCATACGAGGCGAGCAAACCCTTGGGTGCGACCTGATCGGGATACTTGCCTCTTGCCCTCGCGATGTGCTCGGGGCTGAGCAGGTGCGCAAGCCCATCCATCGTCGCATGGGCAACGTTGATACCATTCGACGAACCAAGCGACTTGGCCAAGACATCCGTGATGCCGGCCATCTCGAGGATAGCGCGTGCCGCACCGCCGGCAATCACTCCAGTACCAGGAGCTGCTGGCTTGAGCAGTACACGCCCCGCTCCAGCGCGCCCGATAATCGGGTGCGGAATGGTCGATCCCGCAAGCGGAACGGAAATTAACTTGCGCCGGGCCTCTTCTGTCCCCTTCTGCACCGCGATGCTGGCCTCCTTGGCCTTGCCATAGCCGATGCCAACCCGACCGTTACCATCACCGACCACCATGAGCGCCGTGAATGAAAATCGCCGACCACCTTTGACAACCTTTGAGACTCGGTTGACTTTGATCGTCCTGTCCTCGTATTGACTCTCCGGCATCTAAAACTCCAATCCAGCTTCTCGAGCCGCCTCGGCGAGGGCCGCTACCCTCCCGTGGTATTGAAAGCCACCGCGATCGAACACCACACGGGTCACCCCATGAGCCGCTGCTCGCTCGGCAATCACTCGACCAACCTCTTTGGCAGCATCACAGTTACTCGTTGGGCCCCCTGGAAACTCCAGCGTCGAGGCGGCCGCCAAGGTCATCCCCTTGTCATCATCAATTAACTGAGCAAACATGTGCCGGTTCGACCGGTAGACGGCCAGCCTCGGACGCTCGGCTGATCCAGCAACCTTACGCCTAACCCGCTGATGTCGCCTCTTTTGTCGACTAAACGACTGACTCACTGACATCGCAACCTACTTCCCGGCCTTTCCAACCTTGCGCACAACCCTCTCGCCCTCATAGCGAACACCTTTACCCTTATAGGGCTCCGGTTTACGAATCTTACGGATATTCGCAGCTACTTGGCCAACAAGCTCCTTGTCGACCCCTTGGACGATCAATCGCGTAGGAGACGGCGCCTCGAAAGCGATCCCCTCTGGCGCTCGAACGATCACCGGATGCGAGAACCCCAAAGCCAGCTCTACCTCGCCCGGGGAACGCAGCTGTGCGCGATAACCGACACCAACGATCTCGAGCTGCTTGCGAAACCCTTCACTGACACCGACCACCATGTTATTAACCAACGTCCTCGATAGGCCGTGCATCGCTCGCGCCTGACGGGTATCGTCCACGCGCGTGACATTCACCGTGCGCTCGTCAAGCTCTACCGCCACCATCGGAGGCAAATCCCTTTCGAGCTGCCCCCTGGGGCCCTGAACCTTGACACGCGAACCATCGATGGCAATATCGACACCGTCGGGAAGGACAATCGGCTGTTTACCTATACGTGACACCTTCTCAGACTCCTCTACCACACATGACAGATGACCTCGCCCCCGACGCCAGCCCTGCGAGCATCGCGATCCGTCATCAGCCCCCGCGACGTCGAAAGAACAGCCACGCCCATGCCACCGAAAACACGCTGAATTGAGGCGGCCTGGGTATAGACACGCAGCCCTGGCTTCGAGACGCGCGTGATACCGTTGATCGCGCACTCGCGGTTCCGAGCACCCACATAACGCAGCTGAATCTCGAGCACTGTCCCCGGTCCAGCCTCAGCGGGCGAGACGGAAAACCCCTCGATATAGCCCTCCTCCTTGAGGATACGGGCAAGTTCCGTTTTGATCTTGGAGCCAGGCATCCGAACCACGCTGTGACGGACTCGCGAAGCATTGCGAATCCGGGTGAGCATATCCGCAATTGGATCAGTCATACTCATCGCTAACCTCCTACCAGCTGGCCTTCGTCACGCCAGGAATCTCGCCGAGATGCGCCATCTCCCTCAGACAGATCCTGCACAGACCAAACTTACGATAGACCGCATGCGGTCGACCGCAGCGTTGGCATCGCGTATAGGCCCGCACTCGATACTTTGGGCGGCGATTCGACTTGGCAATCAACGCTTTCGTGGCCATTTATACACCTTCCTTCCGGAACGGGAAGCCAAAGGCAAGCAGTAGCGCTCGCCCCTGAGCATCAGAAGCAGCCGTCGTGACAATGGTGATGTCCATACCACGCGTGGCATCGACTTTGTCATAATCGATCTCTGGAAAAATCAACTGCTCGTTGACGCCAAAAGAGTAGTTCCCATGGCCATCGAACGAGCGCGGATTCAGACCACGAAAATCTCGAATACGAGGAATCGCAATCGCGATCAAGCGATCAAAGAACTCCCACATACGGTCACCGCGCAGGGTAACCATTGCCCCGATCGGCATACCCTCGCGCAACTTGAAGGCCGCAATTGACTTACGCGCTCGCCTGGTAGCAGGCTTTTGACCGGTGATCGCCTCGAGATCGCGTATCGCGCCCTCGAGCAGCGACTGCTGCTGTGTCGCTCGGCCAACACCCATATTGACGACGATCTTGTCAAGCGTCGGTACCTGGTGCACATTCTTGACACCAAGCTCCTCAAACAAGCGCGCCTTGATCTCGGTATCGTAACGAACCTTGAGACGTGGCCGCTCCGTCACTGTAGTACTCATAGCGCTCCTCGGCACTTCCGGCAAACACGGAACCGCTTGCCAAACTCATCAACATCGATTGCAATCCGAGTCGGCCCACACGTCGAGCACACCACCGCGACGTTTGACGCGTCGATAGGCAACGACTTATCAATGATCCCTCCTGGGGTCGTCGTATCGCGTGCCTTCGTGTGACGCTTGACGACATGTACGCCCTCGACAAGCACCTTGCCCTCAGCCGGATATGCCTTGAGGATCTGCCCCTCTGAACCCTTGTCAGTCCCACACAGGACTCGAACTCGATCTCCACTCTTCAATCGCATTACAACACCTCCGGTGCCAATGAAACAATGCGCATAAATCGCTTGTCACGCAGCTCCCGACCGACCGGCCCGAAGATTCGGGTGCCACGCGGCTGCAGCTGATCATTGATCAGAACGGCGGCATTGTCATCAAAGCGGATATAGCTGCCATCCGCTCGGCGCGACTCCTTGCGCGTGCGCACGACAACACACTTGACAACGTCCCCACGCTTGACGCCAGCACCCGGGAGCGCATCCTTCACGGTCGCGATGAACACATCACCGATGCCCGCGTAACGCCGACGACTACCACCTAACACGCGAATGCAGAGCACTTCGCGGGCTCCCGAATTGTCGGCCACTCGCAGCCGACTCTCTTGCTGAATCACCTTGCACGCTCCACCACTCGAACCAACCTCCAACGCTTGAGCTTTGAGAGCGGTCGGGTCTCGACGACCTCGACGGTATCCCCCACATGGGCATCATTATGCTCATCGTGGACGTAGAGCCTCTTTGTTCTTGAGATCGTGCGCATGTACCGCGGGTGACGAACTCGCTGATTCACCAGCACGACAATCGTCTGATCCATGGCGTCGGACGCTACCACGCCCTCGCGCACCTTTCGCTGTGGGCGCTCGTCCTGAGACTCGCTCATCACTTTCCTCCTCGGGCAATAATGCGCCGTTCACTCAAAACCGTCTCAATACGGGCGATCTCCTTACGAAGAACACCCAATTTGGCGGTGTCTGTCCCTTGGGCCGACGCTAGAGCAAAGCGCAGGCGGAATAGCTCCTCCTTGGCCTCAAGCAGCTTGGTCTGCAACTCCTCATCGAGAAGCTCTCGAAGATCGACGGCCTTGCTCATCGAGAACCCCCAATTGACTCGACGCCCTCCTTGACAACAAAGCGTGCCTTGATCGGAAGCTTTTGAATCGCGCGCTCCATGGCGGCCCTACCCAGCTCCTCATTGACGCCGTCCAACTCGAAGAGAATCTTGCCTGGACGCACGACCGCTACCCAGAACTCAGGATTGCCCTTGCCCGAACCCATACGTGTCTCAGCGGGCTTCTTCGTTACCGGCTTGTCAGGGAACACCCGAATCCACACCTTCCCACCGCGTCGAACGTGACGCGTCATGGCAACGCGGGCTGCCTCGATCTGGCGTGCGGTGATCCAACCAGGCTCTAGGGCTTGGATACCATAGCGACCAAAGCTAACCTCAGTGCCTCCCTTGGCCTTCCCAGTGAGCCGCCCGCGGTGGGTTTTGCGGTGCTTAACCTTGCGTGGCATCAACATCTGTTAATCCACCTCCTTCTTGAAGTGCGGCGCTTCACGTCCCTCATCCTTGGTGCGGCGCTCGATCTCCTCCTCTTCGGCGAGCAGACGCTCGAGCTCCTCTGGCACCGCGGGCTCGTCCACCGTAGGCGCGACAATCTCCACCGGCTCCTCGACCGCAACGTCCTCGGTCACCCTCCGCCTCCCACCACCTGCGGTGATGATGCGTCGTGGGCGCTCTGGCAACGCAGAGGGTCGAGCTACCCGGGCCGTCGCTACCTGATAGGGCACGATATCTCCACGGTAAATCCACACCTTGACACCGACGGTTCCCGAGTTGGTATGCGCCTCTCGCAGACCGAAATCGATGTCCGCACGCAGCGTGTGTCGTGGCACCCTACCCTCACGATGAGTCTCCCGCCGAGCCATCTCCGACCCGCCAAGGCGACCCGAGCATTGGACGGTGACACCCTTGCCACCCTCCTTCATCACGATCTGAATCGAACGCTTCATAGCGCGCCGGAAGCTCACCCTGCGAGCGATCTGATCGGCAATACTCTGCGCGACAAGCGTCGCGTCGAGCTCCGGATTGCGGACCTCCTCGACGTTGAGCTGAACACGAGGGTACCCAGTGAGCTTCTCCAAGGCTTTGCGAAGTCGGTCGACCTCGGAACCCTTCTTCCCAATCACGATACCCGGGCGAGCGGTATGGATATCGACCTTCAGCCGGTCGCGCGTGCGCTCAATATCGATCCTTGAGACCGCAGCGGTCGCAAGCTCACGCTGCAACCATGAACGAATCTTATAGTCCTCGATAACCCACTTCTGGTAGTCTTTGTCTGCATACCAACGTGACTTCCAGTCCGTTGTGACACCAAGACGAAAGCCGTAGGGGTGTACTTTCTGACCCATTAGGAGTTCTCCTGTCCCTCATCCACCGTGGTAGCATCTCCCACAGACTCCTGATGGGCAACGTCATCGCTGCCCTCATTCGTCGTCGCTGTGTCGAGCACAGGCTCCGTGTCTTGGGGCACCTCACCGAGCTGTGACTCATTATCCGCTTCAACAGCGTCATCTACAAGCTCCCCGGAGGTCCCAACCACACTTGGCTGTTCGATCGCAAGCATCGCAGCCGTCTCTTCGGCTTCACCGCTCGCTACCTCCTGGGTGGTAGTGCTGACGACTTCGCGCTGTGCCCCACCCCGTGAGGAGGCGACGCGCTGGGCCCGTCTGGCACTCTGGCGCCCCGAACTCCTGGCTGCCTCAACCCTCCTCATCTCTAGTGGCATCTCCTCCACCACGATGGTGATGTGGCAACTGCGCTTGCGAATTCGCGTGGCGCGCCCGCGTGCCCGTGGCCGAAAACGTTTGATGGTAGGGCCTTCGTCGGCAAAGGCCTGCGCAACGAAAACCTCATCGGCGCCAAGCCCATAGCGAACCGTCGCGTTCGCAACTGCTGAGGCGAGTAGCTTCCCTACAACCTCACTCGCCTCCCGGTTGACCAACGAGAGCGCGCGAATTGCGTCGACCGCCGACTTGCCACGGATCAGATCCAATACCTGGCGTGCCTTCGTCGGGCTCATCCGGTAGTAGCGCAACACCGCTCGCGCCTGATTCGTCTCCATAGTCTTGGCCACTATCGCCTCCTCGCAGTCTTTTCCTGTCCTGCGTGGTAACGGAAGGTCCGCGTCGGCGCAAACTCTCCCAGCTTGTGACCGACCATCGACTCGGTGACATAGACCGGAACGTGCTTGCGTCCGTCATGCACCGCGATGGTATGTCCAACCATGTCAGGAATAATGGTGGAACGACGCGACCACGTCTTGATGACGCGTTTCTCGTTCTTCTCGTTGAGATCATCCACCTTCTTCAACAGATGATCATCGACGAACGGACCCTTCTTAAGACTTCTGGGCATCTACTATCTCCTGGCTCCACGACCGCGACGTCGCCGAATAATTAACTGTTCCGAGTCTCTATGGGCACGTCGAGTCCGCCCTTCGGGCTTACCCCACGGTGACACCGGGTGACGACCACCAGAGGTCTTACCTTCGCCCCCACCCAGAGGGTGATCGACCGGGTTCATCGCGACACCACGCGTCTGGGGGCGTACACCCTTCCAACGGTTACGGCCAGCCTTGCCGATGGAAAGCAACTCGAACTCCGCGTTCCCTACCTCACCGATGGTCGCTCGTGCATCCGCTGGAACCCTACGCATCTCGGTGGAGGGAAGACGCAGCGTCGCGTACACCTCATCGCGACCGACCAGCTGGACACTCATCCCCGCGCTGCGAGCAATCTTTCCGCCTTGACCAGGTCGGAGCTCTACATTGTGCACTACCGACCCTACCGGTATCGCCCGCAGAGGCAGTGCATTGCCTACGGTGATGTCAGCCCCAAGCCCAGACTGAACCTTATCCCCAACTTTGAGCCCACGAGGCGCCAATATGTAGCGCTTTTCGCCATCATGATAGTGCAAAAGAGCAATGCGAGCGTTGCGATTGGGATCGTACTCAATAGCCGCGACCGTCGCCGGAACTCCATCCTTTGTCCGCTTGAAGTCGATCACACGATACTGTTGCTTGTGCCCACCACCACGGTGGCGGGCCGTCTTTCGGCCTTTGGAGTTGCGGCCGCCGGTGCTGGACTTGGGCTCGAGAAGTGACTTCTCAGGCGCCTTCTTGGTCAGCTCCTCAAACGTCGAAACGGACTGAAACCGCCGTCCCGCACTCGTTGGCTTACGTCTACGAATCGCCATTTTCTACCTACCTCTGCAACAATTCGATAGCAAAACCCTCGCGCAGAGTCACGTACGCTATCTTGGTATCGGGACGGAAACTTACCTTGCCAGTACGGCGATTGCGCGTCGATTTGCCCTTTCGATTCAGCGTGTTGACCTTGGCCACCTTCACCTCGAAAAGCTGCTCAACCGCCTTGCGCACATCGATCTTCGTCGCATCGGTATCGACCTCGAAGGTGTAGACACCCGAATCCATGAGCTGATAGCTCTTCTCCGACACCAACGGCCGACGAAGAATCTGGTATCGATCTCCAGCATGCATGACGTTACTCACCCTCTCTGTCGCTCAAGCGTTCGACAATCGCACTCAGTGCGGCCTCGGTGAACAACACCACGTCACTGATGAGCACGGTACGGGTCAACAACGACGCTGGTGTTGCGATCATGAACTCCGGGAGATTGCGAAAACTCCTGACAACTTCGAACTCCCCGGGGAGGGCTACGAGGGCAACGCTCTTGCCACCCAAGCCAGCGCCCTCGACAATGCCCAGCGCGCTCTTGGTCGAGGGAGCGCCCATCTCACCGCGCAGCACATACACAGCGCCACCGCCAGCTCGGTCGGAGAGAGCCTGGCGAAGTGCCGCTCGGACCATCTTCTTCGGTGTCGCCTGCGCATAACTTCTCGGCCGCGGCCCATGAACAATACCACCGCCGGTGAACTGCGGCGCCCGCGTCGATCCTTGGCGAGCATTACCCGTGCCCTTCTGTCGAAACGGCTTTGCACCGCCGCCAGAGACCTCAGCGCGTGTCTTGGTGGAGTGGGTACCGCGTCGGCGATTCGCCTCCTCTGCGACTACCACCTGATGGAGAAGGCCGACATTTGCGCGCACATCGAAGACCGCCTCCACGAGATCCAGCTCGCCATCGAGGGCACCGGTGACACTCACTACCTTGGCCTGCAACGTCATAGTCGCCTCCCACTTTTCACTGTGTCGCGGATCACGACCATAGCGCCACGTGGGCCTGGAACCGCGCCTTTGATCAAGAGCAGCTGCCGCTCTGGCTCAGAGCGGACGACCTCAAGATTCATGATGGTCGTACGCTCACTTCCGTACTGACCAGCCATGCGGGTGCCTTTGAAGACGCGAGCCGGCGTGGCGCATGCACCAATGGACCCCGGAGCACGGTGCTTCTTGTGGTTACCGTGGCTGCCACCCTGCCCCTTGAAATTATGCCTCTTCATGCCGCCCGAGAACCCGTGTCCTCTGCTAGTGCCGATCACATCTACTCGATCGCCCGTGCTAATCATCGACGCGTCGATCTGTGAACCGACGCCAAGCTCCTGCGACCCGTCCAGCCGAAACTCCATGATCCTTCGACCTGGCTCCACGCCCCTGGAGGTGAACTGCCCGAGCACGGGTTTGGTCAGCTTCGAAGGCTGCGCGACGCCGACGGCAACCTGCAGCGCTTCGTATCCGTCACGTTCGATCGTCTTGCGACGCAAAACCCGCGCCGGTAGGACCCGAATCACCGTCACCGGAACGACATGATCGTTATCCACCCAGACCTGGGTCATGCCGACTTTTTCACCGACAACTGTTTTACTAGCCATGAAATCCTTCAATCTCTGCAACGGCACATACGCCAAGACGCGCATTGGTGCCAAAATTATCGCGAACGCCGGAGGGTCCCGCGAAGGCACAACCGGACATGAAACGACCCAATAATCCTACTCCCAGGCACCCGTCATCCCAGCACCCGAACAGCAGGTTTTTACACGTTCTGGATTTTGATCTCGATATCGACTCCAGCAGGAAGCTCGAGTCGCTTGAGCGCGTCGACCGTCTTGGCCGAATGATCGACGATATCGAGAAGGCGCTTGTGGACTCGCATCTCGAAGTGCTCTCGGGAATCTTTGTACTTGTGCGGCGATCGAATCACCGTGTACCGATGAATGTCCGTCGGCAGCGGGACAGGCCCGACAACCTTTCCCTGTGTACGAGTCACCGTATCCACGATACGCTGCGTCGACGCCTCGAGGATCTCGTGGTCAAACCCCTTGATCCGTATCCTGATTCGCTGTTTATCACTCATTTCGCTCCGTCTCCTGGCCGGATCCGGTCCGGCAACCGCCAAAACACGCTGAATGGCCCGGAGCACTCTCCGGGCCATTCACCGTAAAACTACTTGATGATCTTCACGACACGACCAGCGCCAACCGTTCGGCCACCCTCCCGAATGGCAAAACGAAGGCCCTCGTCCATCGCGATCGGCTTTCCGAGTTCTACCTTGATGCTGATGTTGTCACCAGGCATCGCCATCTCCGTGCCCTCGGGCAACATGATGCTTCCCGTAACATCGGTGGTCCTGAAGTAGAACTGCGGACGGTAATGATTGAAGAACGGCTTGTGACGGCCACCCTCTTCCTTGGACAATACATAGACGTTCGCCTCGAACTCCGTATGCGGAGTTATACTGCCCGGCTTACAAACGACCTGACCGCGCTCGACATCCGTACGCTTGACGCCACGAAGCAGAACGCCAACATTATCGCCGGCCATCCCTTCGCCAAGCTCCTTGTTGAACATCTCGACACCAGTCACGACGGTCTTTTGCGTGGGGCGCAGACCAACGATCTCGACCTCTTCAGAGACCTTGACCTTGCCGGCCTCCACCTTACCAGTGACCACCGTACCTCGACCAGGAATCGTCAATACATCCTCAATCGGCATAAGGAAGGGTCGATCCAGGGGTCGATCTGGCTCGGGAATATACTCATCGACCGCATCCATGAGCTCAATGATCTTCTCTTCCCACTCCTTGTCGCCCTCGAGTGCCTTGAGCGCTGAGACGCGAACGATCGGCGTGTCATCGCCAGGAAATTCGTACTCATTGAGCAATTCACGAACCTCAAGCTCGACAAGGTCCAACAACTCCTCGTCGTCAACCATGTCGGCCTTGTTCAACGCGACAACGATGTAGGGGACGCCAACCTGGCGCGCCAACAGCACATGCTCGCGTGTCTGGGGCATCGGACCATCGGTGGCAGCGACAACCAAGATCGCACCATCAACCTGAGCAGCTCCGGTGATCATGTTCTTGATGTAGTCCGCATGCCCAGGCATATCGACGTGCGCGTAGTGCCGCTTGTCCGTCTCGTACTCGACGTGGGAGATGGCAATGGTGATACCACGAGCCTTCTCTTCAGGCGCCTTGTCGATCTGATCGAAGGGCTTGAACTTAACATTTGGATTGCGCTCAGACAACACCTTCGTGATCGCCGCTGTCAACGTCGTCTTACCATGGTCGATATGACCCATGGTACCGATGTTCAAGTGAGGCTTACTCCGCTCGAACTTCTGCTTTGCCATCTTCTCCTGCTCCGTTGCTACTCACTGCGCCCACATGGCGCAACCTTGACCCATTACAGAACTACGTAGTCTACTCGCCTCGGACCTTGCGAACGATCTCCGCCGCAATCGAATCCGGGACTTCTTGGTACGCATGGAACTGCATGGTATACGTCGCCCGACCCTGCGTCCTAGAACGTAAGTCGGTCGCGTAACCAAACATCTCCGACAATGGAACCAGTGCACGAATAACTTGGTTATTCCCCACCTGGTCCATGCCCTCGACTCGGCCACGCCGAGACGAAAGGTCTCCGATGACATCCCCCATGTAATCATCGGGGGTAACCACCTCCACGGCCATGATAGGCTCCAGCAAAACCGGGTCTGCTGCCCGTACTGCCTTCTTCACAGCCATAGAACCTGCGATCCGGAACGCCATCTCCGAAGAGTCGACATCGTGATACGATCCAAATACCAGCGTGACTCGCAGATCCTGGACGGGGTATCCCGCCAAGACCCCAGAGCCAAGCGCATCCTGGATGCCAGCATCGACCGCGGGGATATACTCCTTGGGTATAACTCCACCGGTAATCTTGTCGACAAACTCATAACCACTACCGGTACCAAGCGGCTCCACGTTGATCACCACGTGGCCGTATTGCCCACGCCCACCGGTCTGTCGGACATAGCGCTCTTCAATTCGCTCCACCGGCTTACGGATAGTCTCTCGATAGGCGACCTGGGGTTTTCCGACATTGGCATCAACCTTGAACTCGCGAAGCATGCGATCGACAAGCACTTCGAGGTGCAGCTCTCCCATTCCCGAGATGACGGTTTGGCCCGTCTCTTGATCCGAGCGGACGCGAAACGTGGGATCCTCCTCAGAGAGAGCGAACAGCGCACGGCTCATCTTCTCTTGGTCAGCTTTCGTTTTGGGCTCTACGGCAACGTGAATAACCGGATCAGGAAACTCGAGGCTCTCGAGAATGATCGGCTTCGATGGATCACACAGCGTATCGCCCGTTGTCGTGTTCTTGAAGCCTACTGCGGCAACGATGTCGCCTGCTGCTACCGAGTCGATATCCTCTCGGTGATTTGCATGCATGAGAAGGATGCGACCGAGACGCTCCTTCTTGTCCTTGGTCGAGTTCAACACCGTCGCTCCCTTCTCGAGGGTGCCGGAGTAGACCCTAAAGTAGGTCAATTTCCCAACAAAGGGGTCAGTCATGATCTTGAAGGCCAGAGCGGAAAACGGAGCATCATCCGATGGCTCCCGCTCGAGCATCTCCGCACCTGAGAGGCTAGTGCCAACCGCAGGCTTGATGTCGACGGGAGACGGGAGATAATCAACGACGGCGTCGAGCAACGGTTGAACACCCTTGTTCTTGAAGGCTGAACCGCACAGTACAGGCACCAACGAGTTGGCGATCGTCGCCTTGCGGATGGCACCAATGAGGAACTCAGGAGAGATCTCCTCATCGCCAATATAGAGCTCCATCAACTCGTCATCGAAGTTGCTCAATACATCGATCAATTCACGATGAGCCTTCTCGGCCGCTGCCTCGAGATGCGAGGGAATGGCTTCGGCGTGAAACTTATCGCCCATACCCTCATCCCAGAGAATCGCCTCCATATGCAGGAGATCAATGACGCCCAGAAAGTCACTCTCTGACCCGATAGGAAGCTGTATCACCAGCGGATTCGCATCCAGGCGGTCCTTGATCATCTCGACACAGCGCTCAAAGTTCGCGCCAACCCGGTCCATCTTGTTGACAAAACAGATCCGTGGCACCGCGTACTTGTTTCCTTGTCGCCAGACCGTCTCTGTCTGGGGTTCGACACCAGCTACCGCATCGAAGACCGCCACGGCACCATCGAGGACCCTCAACGAACGCTCCACCTCGACCGTGAAGTCAACGTGCCCAGGCGTATCGATGATATTGATACGATGATCTTTCCAAAATGCCGTGGTGGCGGCTGACGTGATGGTGATGCCACGCTCTTGCTCCTGGGGCATCCAGTCCATCGTGGCCGCACCTTCATGCACCTCACCGATTTTGTAGTTCTTGCCCGTGTAATACAGGATCCGTTCGGTCGTGGTCGTCTTGCCCGCGTCAATGTGGGCCATAATCCCGATATTACGAATCCGCTCGAGAGGAATCTCTCGTTTGGTAGCCATTTGTTCTCTCTCCTCTTCGTCCTACACTCCGGCTTGGTGCCGAAGCAGACGTTCAACTCTCCTCAAGCCGGCCAACTCTCGCCCACGACGAGCCCGCACCTGTCAACGACAGCGCCAGTAGCTTCGCCCTACCAAGTTGCCCGCTCGCACACTCATGCAGACCAAAGCGACTCGGACTCTATCCTTTCGGCGGTTACCAGCGGTAGTGCATGAAGGCTCTATTGGACTCCGCCATCTTGTGGGTGTCGTCGCGGCGCTTTACCGATGCACCAACACCGTTGGATGCATCCAACACCTCATTCGCCAAACGCTCTATCATGGTCTTCTCGCGACGCCCTTTGGCATTGGTGACGATCCAACGAATTGCGACCGAGTTAGCTCGCCTTGGCTTGACAAGAACAGGAACCTGATACGTCGTACCGCCGACTCGTCGAGAACGCACCTCAGTGTCGGGTCGTGTGTTCTCGACGGCACGCTTGAGTACCGTTACCGGGTCGCTGCCAACCTTCTCTGCGATCATGTCGAGGGCACGGTAAACGATATGTTCAGCCACCGACTTCTTGCCACTGACCAGAACCTTATTGACAAATTGCGCAACCAGTACCGAGTGATAGACCGGATCGGAGGCGATGAACCTAGGTTGGATTGGCCCCTTCCTGGGCATGACTCTACTTCTCCCTCTTCGCGCCGTATCGGCTGCGAGCCTGCTTGCGATTCTTCACTCCGGCCGAGTCAAGTGACCCACGGACGATCTTGTAGCGGACCCCAGGGAGATCCTTGACACGACCGCCCCTGACCAGAACGATCGAGTGCTCCTGGAGATTGTGACCAATGCCTGGAATATAGGCGGTAACCTCGACTCCGGAGGTAAGCCGCACGCGCGCCACCTTGCGCAGCGCAGAGTTCGGCTTCTTGGGAGTTGCCGTGTAGACACGTGTGCACACACCCCGACGCTGCGGGGAGCCTTTGAGCGCCGGCGTCTTGGTCTTCGCCCGCTTAGACTCGCGACCCTTCCTAACTAACTGTGAAATGGTAGGCAAGACGTTCCTCTCGTCAATTACATTCTGGTTTGGCCAACAGACGGAGCAACCCTGAGTCACTCCTAGCCCAACGGGACAGTCTAACGGTCATCATGGTCGATCTAGCCCTCCTCGATGAGATCATCAGGCCCATTCTGTCCGTCCCCTTCCGAGGTCCAGAACGAAAGCTTCCGATGGAAGGGGGCCTTGACCTCAACCGAGCGATACTCTCGAACACCCGATCCGGCCGGGATCAGCTTCCCTAGAATGATATTCTCCTTGAGCCCAAGCAAAGGGTCCGATTTGCCCTCGATCGCAGCCTCGGTAAGGACTCGAGTCGTCTCCTGGAAGGAGGCAGCACTGAGCCACGATTCCGTCGCTAGCGACGCCTTGGTAATGCCCATGAGCTCAGGACGACCTTCGGCCGGCTTGGACCCCTGAGCAAAAAGCGCCCGGTTCACCTCAGCGTACTGTTGAGACTCCACACGCTCACCCGGCAGGAAATCGGAGTCACCGGGTTCAGCGACGAGTACCCGACGCAGCATCTGTCGTACAATGAGTTCGATGTGCTTGTCGTGAATTGGAACGCCCTGGTCCCGATAGACCTTCTGGACCTCCTCGACAAGGTACTGTTGCGTCTCTCGAATACCCTTGATCTCGAGCACCTGTTTGGGATCCTTCGGACCATCCACGAGTGGGTCGCCAGCTGCGACCTCCTGTCCATCTTGGACATTGAGATGTACCCGTGTCGGCAGGAGGTAGGTCTCCTCGGTACCGTCATCATGGACAACACTCACACGCTGTCCATTCTCCTCGTCCACCAGTCGCACTACACCGGCGCCATGCGTCAGGATCGCCGCGCCCCTTGGGGTTCGCGCTTCAAAGAGCTCGACGACTCTCGGTAGGCCGTGCGTGATGTCTGAACCCGCAATACCTCCCTGGTGGAAGGTACGCATCGTAAGCTGAGTACCCGGCTCGCCAATGGACTGAGCAGCGACAACACCGACCGCCTCACCCAACTCGATGAGGCCCACTCCACCCAATGACTTGCCGTAGCACATGGCACAGACGCCGTGAGAAGTCTCACAGGTCAGGGCGGATCGAACACGAATCTGGTTGACCTCAGGATCATCAGCGATCTGCGTGACCAGCGTATCGGTCAACAACGTCCCACGGCCGATCTCGGTTCCATCAGCAAGACTCACCGAATCCGCCAGCACTCGTCCGAAGGCACGGGTCTCAATATAGAACCGCTGCCCGGCCTCGTCACGTCGGATGTCCTCCAGCCAGATACCCCGGTTGGTCCCACAATCGATCTCTCGAACGATCATCTCCTGCGCCACGTCGACAAGACGACGCGTGAGGTAGCCAGAGTCAGCAGTGCGCAGGGCGGTATCAGCCAATCCCTTCCGGGCGCCGTGGGTGGAGAGAAAATACTCCAACACCTGGAGCCCTTCACGGAAGGACGACTTGATAGGCCGGGGAATCATCTCGCCGCGTGGATTGGCCACGAGACCCTTGATCCCAGAGATCTGCCGAATCTGCTGGGGATTACCGCGCGCGCCGGATTCGATCATCATACCCAAGGGGTTCATCGTGTCAGCGGCAAGCATCTCATCGATCGCGCGCCCGATCTCCGCAGTCGCCGATGTCCAGATCTCGATCTCCTTCTGCTTGCGCTCATCATCCGTGATGATGCCCCTTTTGAACTGCGCCTCTGCCTTCTCAGCCTCGCGCTCGTACCTATTCAGAATCTCCGCCTTCGCAAACGGCGTCTTCACATCATCGATAGAGATAGTCAAGCCAGACTGACTCGCATACCGGAACCCCAAATCCTTGATCGCATCCAGCGTTACCTGGACCGTGATCCGAGGATAACGGTTCGCTATCTCCTCGACAATGCCTCCGATCGGAAGGTTCTTCTTCCCGATGATCTCGTTGACGAAGCGAAAATCCTCTGGCAGGGCCTCATTGAAGATGACTCGACCGGCCGTGGTTCGAAGTTCATCCACCTCGCCATCGGCTCCGATCCGTCGCAGACGAATGGGAGCGTGTAAGCCAAGCTCCCCGGCATCGAGCGCGCGGCGAACCTCATAGTTGTGCCGAAACACCTTGCCAGCACCGACCTCATCCTCGCGGATGATGGTCAGGTAGAACAGCCCAAAAACCATGTCCAAGCTCGGTACCGTGATTGGGCGTCCAGTCGCCGGCGAGATGATATTGCTCGCCGAGAGCATCAAGACTCGAGCCTCTGCCTGTGCCTCCGGGGAGAGCGGCAGGTGAACCGCCATCTGGTCGCCGTCAAAGTCAGCATTGAACGCCGTCGTCACCAGCGGATGGATCTGGATCGCCTTACCCTCGACCAGGACCGGTTCGAACGCTTGAATGCCGAGCCTATGCAGCGTTGGAGCGCGATTGAGCAGGACGGGATGCTCGCGGATTACCCCATCGAGAACCTCCCATACCTGCGGCCGACGGCGCTCGACCATACGTTTGGCCGATTTGATGTTCTGCGCAAACTCGAGCTCTACAAGGCGCCGCATCACGAACGGCTTGAAGAGTTCAAGCGCCATCAGCTTGGGCAAACCACACTGGTGCAATTTCAAGGTCGGCCCGCCAACGATAACCGAACGTCCCGAATAGTCGACACGCTTGCCCAGTAGGTTCTGGCGAAATCGACCCTGCTTGCCCTTGAGCATATCCGAGAGACTCTTGAGTGGGCGGTTACCCGGACCCACAACCGGGCGGCCACGACGACCGTTGTCAAAGAGCGCGTCAACAGCCTCCTGGAGCATACGCTTCTCGTTATTCACAATGATCTCCGGGGCCCCCAGATCAAGCAGTCGCTTGAGCCGATTGTTACGGTTGATCACGCGGCGATAGAGATCGTTCAGGTCCGAGGTCGCAAAACGACCGCCGTCAAGCTGGACCATCGGGCGAAGGTCCGGAGGAATCACCGGAACCACGGAGAGAATCATGGCCATCGGGTCGTTGATACGTCGACCATCGTCATCTCGGCGGTTGAAGGCTGATACAATCTTGAGCCGACGGATAGCTTTTTGTCGACGCTGCGCCGAAAGCGGCCGCCGTGCATCCGTCGGTTCGATCATCTCACGAAGCTTGACCTGCTCAGTGTCGAAATCGATACGGCTGATGAGATCGGCAATCGCCTCGGCACCCATGCCACCGTCAAAATAGTCCGCATAGCGAGCACGAAGCTCCCGCCAAAGAATCTCATCCTCGATGATCATTCTCGGATAGAGTTCACGAAACTCGTCGAACGCCCGGCGGACAAGTTCAATCGACTGATTGGCGCGCTCCCTGACGGTCTGAATCTCCTTTTCGAGTTGCCGTTGACGGGATCGGATATCGCTGTCCTTGGCGCCTTCGGCCTCCAAGGCTGCAAGCTGCTCCTCTAACTCCTGGAAGCGGTGCTCGATCTCGATATCGCGAGCATCCTCAAGGCCCTTGATCTCCTCGAGCATCTCGGTCTCCAGGTTCGGCAGGTCCTGATGGCGGCGATCCTCATCAACTGAGGTGACAAGATTCGCGGCAAAATAGATCACCTTTTCGAGTTGCTTGGCCTTGAGCTCCTCCTTGGGCGTGGTGCCCATCAAGAGGTACGCCAACCACGATCTGGTCCCACGCAGGTACCAGATATGCACGACCGGCGCCGCCAGTTCGATATGGCCCATACGCTCCCGGCGCACCTTCGCCCTTGTGACTTCCACACCGCAGCGCTCGCAAACGATCCCCTTGAATCGCACCCGCTTGTACTTACCACAGGCGCATTCCCAATCCCTGGTCGGACCAAAAATGCGCTCACAGAACAGTCCATCACGCTCCGGACGCAGCGTGCGATAGTTGATCGTCTCCGGCTTCTTTACCTCACCTCGCGACCAGTTCTTGATGTCATCCGAGGTGGCAAGGCCAATTCTGATCTGATCAAAACGACTTAAGTCAAGCATCTAAATTCCTCTTTCTTGGCGTCCGTCATCTTCGTAGTCAACATTGCGCTCTGGGCGGCTGAGATTGATGCCGAGGTCCTCCGAAGCCGAGTATGCGTCCTCGTCAAGCTCACGCAACTGGACGCGTTCGCCGCTCGGAGAGAGTACATCGACATTGAGGCACAACGACTGCATCTCCTTGATGAGAACCTTAAAGCTCTCGGGGATACCAGGCTCAGGGATGTTCTCACCCTTCACAATCGACTCATAGACCTTCACGCGCCCCACCACGTCGTCGGATTTGATGGTCAAAAGCTCCTGAAGTGCGTAGGCCGCGCCGTAGGCCTCGAGTGCCCATACCTCCATCTCACCGAAGCGCTGCCCACCGAACTGCGCCTTGCCTCCAAGTGGCTGCTGGGTGATCATCGAGTATGGTCCAGTCGAGCGTGCATGGATCTTGTCATCCACCATGTGTGCGAGTTTGATCATGTACACATAGCCCACCATGACAGGGCTGTCATAGGGTTCGCCTGTGCGACCATTGAACAGCTGCGCCTTGCCATCCTCACCGACGAGCCGATTCCCATCACGCGACTGCGGGTTGAGATTGATGAGCAGCTCCTTGATCGTGGGGAGCCCCCCTGCCTCTTCGGTCTCATCCCAATGAGCGCCATCGAATGACGGACTGG
Organism: Actinomycetes bacterium; assembly: GCA_021806545.1. Classification (GTDB taxonomy): domain Bacteria; phylum Actinomycetota; class Acidimicrobiia; order Acidimicrobiales; family Acidimicrobiaceae; genus Ferrimicrobium. Next base: position 32,410 of record JAJZXI010000004.1, read on the forward strand.
CTACCCACGTGTTTGGAGTGGCTCGTGGCCTGGTCTTGCGAGGTGGTGTCTCGTTGCTCGTCTCGTCCTGGATCGGGGTCCAACCCCACTTTGCAGCAAAGCCAAGGTGGCCTTCGAGCACCTGGCCAACGTTCATACGAGACGGGACACCAAGCGGATTGAGGATGATGTCGAGCGGGGTCCCATCGGCCATGCGAGGCATATCCTCCAAAGGAAGAATCCTCGATATAACACCTTTGTTGCCATGGCGCCCCGCAAGCTTGTCACCCTCGGAGATCTTGCGATGCTGAGCGACATAGACGCGGACAAGCTGATTGACTCCGGGAGGTAGCTCGGTGGAGTCGTCACGGCTGAACACCTTGATATCGATCACCTTACCGTACTCGCCATGGGGCACTCGAAGCGATGTGTCGCGCACCTCTCGCGACTTCTCCCCAAAGATTGCCCGCAAGAGGCGCTCCTCTGGTGTGAGCTCTGTCTCGCCCTTCGGGGTTACCTTGCCGACAAGGATGTCGCCAGGTCCCACCTCCGCGCCAATGCGAATAATGCCTCGCTCGTCGAGATCCGCTAGTGCCTCTTCCGAGAGGTTGGGAATATCCCGCGTGATCTCCTCGGCTCCGAGCTTCGTGTCGCGCGCGTCGGTCTCGAACTCCTCGATATGAATCGAACTGAGCACATCGTCGCGAACAAGACGCTCCGAGATAATGATCGCATCCTCGAAGTTATAGCCTTCCCAAGGCATGAACCCAACGAGAAGGTTCTTGCCCAGTCCAAGCTCACCGTTCTGCGTGGCTGGGCCGTCAGCCAAGAGGTCTCCGGCCTCAACACGATCGCCCTGGTCGACCAAGGGACGTTGATTCCAGCACGTATTCTGATTCGAGCGCTCGAACTTCACCAACCGATACCGCTTGGTTCCCAGCGGTACACCGTTGACATCACTCTGGCCTTGGTCATACGTGACGACAATGGAGTCCCCAGTCACCTCAGTGACAACGCCCGATCCCTTGGCCACCAGAACATCACCAGCATCGCGGCCTGCGCGCGCCTCGACGCCAGTGCCGACAAACGGAGCCTCGGGGATCATGAGGGGTACCGCTTGCTTTTGCATGTTGGCCCCCATGAGCGCTCGGTTCGCATCATCATGTTCAACAAAGGGAATCAATGAGGTCGAGACGGAGACGACCTGCGAGGTAGACACGTCCATAAGGTCCACCTCTTGTGGCGTCGCCAACTCAACTTCGGAGGTCGATCCGTATGACACTTCGTTGACGCCAACCTTGACGACGGCTCCCTGGGGTCCTCGTCTTACCAGAATCTTCGGCTCGACAAAGCGCCCATCGGCATCGAGTCGGGCATTCGCCTGCGCAATGACGAACTCCTCCTCCTCATCAGCGGTGAGGTAGACGATTTCATCCGTCACCCTGCCGTCAGCCACCTTGCGGTAGGGAGTTTCGATGAACCCAAATCTATTGAGTCTGGCATAGCTTGCGAGCGCACCAATGAGACCGATATTCGGACCCTCTGGCGTCTCAATCGGGCACATGCGGCCATAGTGCGACGAGTGCACGTCGCGCACCTCGAACCCTGCACGCTCGCGCGACAGACCTCCGGGGCCGAGGGCCGAAAGCCGACGCTTATGTGCAAGACCAGATAGCGGATTATTCTGGTCCATGAACTGCGAAAGCTGGCTTGTAGAGAAGAACTCCTTCACAGCGGCCACCACCGGACGGATGTTGATCAAGCTCTGGGGAGTAATCGCCTCGACATCTTGGGTCGTCATCCGCTCGCGCACAAGGCGCTCGAGCCTGGAAAGGCCGATCTTGAGCTGATTTTGGATCAACTCACCAACGCTGCGCACGCGACGGTTGGAGAAGTGGTCCTGGTCATCATATCGATATCCGATCTCGCCGCTCGCGAGGTGGAGCATATACGATGCCGTTGCCACCACCTCGGCCCTCGAGAGGACTCCGGGTGTTTCGTAATCGGTGTCCAGTGGATGTCCAAGGATGTCTTCGAGCCGAGCGATCTCGGGCTTGAGTCGCTTGTCAATCTTGTAGCGGCCAACCCGGGTCAGGTCGTACCGCCGCGCCTGGAAAAAAGCCCCTTCGAGATACATCCGCGCCGCATCGGCATTTGGCGGCTCACCCGGGCGCACACGCTTGAACACCTCAAGCAGGGCATCCTCTTCGGTCTGGGCCTGGTCCTCCTTCTCCCACTGGGGAATCAGAAAGTCAAAGTGATTAACCAACTTCTGCAGATCACTCGGATCGGAAAAGCCAATCGCTCGCAAAAGCGTAAACAGGCTCAGTCGCCGCTTACGCGCGACGCGAGCACCCGCCTGAATGTCTCGCCCAGGTCGAGCCTCCACGTCGAACTCCAACCACTCACCCCGGTACGGGTTGATCGTAGCCGTCACAATCGTCCTTTGATCACGGCCCGGCTGGAACAAGACCCCAGGCGAGCGTACGAGCTGCGAGACGATCACACGCTCGGTGCCGTTGATCACAAAGGTTCCGCGATCCGTCATCAGGGGGAAATCACCCATGAAGACGATCTGCTCCTTGATCTCGTAGGTACTCTTATTGGAGAACTTCGCACGCACAAAGATCGGTGCGGCGTAATTCATATCCTTCTCTTTGCACTCCTCGACGGAATATTTCGGGAAGGGAGCAAGGTCTGGATCGTTTGGGTCGTATTCGAGCTCCAGGGAGAGCTGGCCTCCGTAGTCCTCGATCGGGGAGATATCATGGAATGCCTCCGCCAAACCCTCCTCAAGGAACCAACGGAAGGAATCCGTCTGAATAGCGATAAGATCAGGTAGCGGTAGGACCTGAGGAAGTTTTGCAAACGAGAAACGCTGGGGTGAGCGGTTAAGCAAGGTCAAGTACTACTCCTTAGGCGAGATCCGAAAACACAAAAAAACTCACACAAGCGACAAGGTCGCTCAGATGAGTTTTTCAAGAGCTCAGTTGTGGGCAAGACACTACGAGGTATAGCATAGATGGGTTAGCAGGCCGTGAGGTCGTTTGCGCCCGAAATGCTGAGCGCAAACGACCGGTGATCGCAAGAGCGAGCGTTACTTCAGCTCGACAGTCGCGCCAGCTCCTTCAAGCTGCGCCTTAGCCTTCTCGGCATCCTCTTTGGATGCCTTCTCCAAGACCGGCTTGGGAGCCGCGTCGACGAGATCCTTCGCCTCCTTGAGACCGAGATTCGTCAGTGCGCGCACCTCTTTGATGACCTGAATCTTCTTTTCACCAGCCGACGTCAGAATAACGTCGAACTCATCCTGCTCCTCTGCGGCCGCCGCTGCCTCACCGGCACCTCCACCGGCTACTGCACCAGCTGGGGCTACCGCCACCGGTGCTGCCGCCGTGACACCAAATCGCTCCTCGAACGCCTTCAAGAGCTCCGAAAGCTCGATGACGGTCATCTCCGAAATCTGATCGAGCAATGCCTGAACGTCTGCCATTAGTTTCCTTTCGTGTCCCACTGGACGATTGTGCCAACTACTACGTTGCGCTATTTACTGTGAACTATCTCTCAAGCTCGGACGAGCCCGGCTCCTCCGACACGAGCGCTGGCCTGATGTTAGGCAGCCTCTCGCTGATCGATCAGTGCCTTCAACCCATAGGCGAAATCTCGTGGAACGGCATTCAAAGCCGAAGCGAAATTCACCATCGGTGCCGCGATCACGCCTGCCACCTGCGCAAGCAGGACATCGCGGCTCGGCAAGCTCGCTAGCGCAAAGACAGCGGGCTGATCGAGCAGTTGTGAACCCATCAACGCGCCTTTGACGACGAGCTGATCGTTGATGCGCGAGAAATCGCGGAGACCCTTCGCGGTCGCGGCTGCATCCGGGCCAGAGAATACGAGACCACTCGGTCCGCTGAGCAACTCGACAAGCACTTCGCGGTCCGCGGCCTTCGCAGCAATCCTCGTCAATGTATTTTTGAACACCTTGTACTCGGCGTCAACGGTGCGAAGCTGTGCACGCAGCGCCTGAAGATCTGCCACCTTGAGCCCTCGGTACTCGGTGACAAACACTACCTCAGTCTGAGCTAGCTTGTCCCGAATCTCCTCGACGACAGCAACCTTGGCAGGACGCGGATTGTCGATCATTATCTCTCCCTCTAGTCTCACACCTGAACCTTGGCCAGGTCTGACATTCCATGCCCGACTCGGAGAGATCGCTTCATCGGGCACCCCGAAGGGAATTAAGTAAATACACCGGACCTCTTGAGCGAATCGAGGCGTTCTATACTATAGCGGCCCAGCAGCCGACCACCGGCCTACGCGGCTGAGACATCCTCATCAACGAGACGGATACGATTCGGATCGACAGCGACCGACGGGGTCATCGTCGCGCTCAGATGCACCGACCGAAAATACCGCCCCTTCGCAGAGGCCGGCTTTGCCCGCGCCAATTCATCAATCACCGCTTTGAAATTCTCCAACAGCGCTGCGGTCGGGAACGACACCTTCCCAATGGGCACGTGGACGTTACCCACCTTGTCGGTACGAAACTCTACCCTGCCCGCCTTGAACTCCGTAACGGCCTTGGCAACCTCTGTAGTTACCGTACCTGTCCGTGGGTTCGGCATGAGCCCACGAGGTCCAAGCACCCGACCAAGGCGGCCAACCTGACCCATAAGGTCCGGAGTGGCGATCGCGACGTCGAAGTCGAGAAAACCACCGGCAACTCGCTCGACAAGATCATCAGCCCCAACCACATCGGCTCCCGCATCCCTAGCCTCAGCCGCGGTCTCGCCAGCCGCGAACACCGCGATGCGAACGGTGCGCCCAGTGCCGTTAGGCAGGGATACCGTCCCTCGAACCATCTGATCAGCCTTACGCGGATCGACCCCAAGCCGAACGGCCAACTCGACTGTCTCGTCAAACTTCGCCCTGCTCATCGATTGAACGAGCGCTACCGCTTCGCGAGGCAGATACAGCTTCTGCGGATCAACCGTCGCTACCTGCTCTGTGTACACTTTTCCAGCCATGACAAACTCCCAACTCTACGATTTACTCAACCGAGAATCGTCCTATTCAGCGACGGTGATACCCATCGACGCTGCTGTCCCAATCACCTGCTTCATCGCGGACTCGAGGTTGAAGGCGTTCAAATCCGGCATCTTCGTCTTCGCAATCTCCTCAATCTGATCCCGCGTCACGGTGCCCACCAAAGCACGACGATTGGTAGCGGAGCCCTTGTCCAGCCCTGCTGCCTGCTTGAGAAGCTCCGAAGTCGGTGGAGTCTTGAGAACGAAGCTAAAGGAACGATCTTCGAAGATCGTCACCTCGACCGGGATAACCTGGCCGCGCTGTGCCTCGGTCGCCGCGTTGTACTGCTTGACGAACTCCATCGTCTGGATACCGTGAGGTCCGAGCGCGGTGCCGACGGGAGGCGCAGGCGTCGCCGCCCCAGCCGGCAAATTGATCTTGACAATGGCTGCGACACGTTTCTTCGCCACGATTACTGAACTCCTTACATTGAACCAGACAAGTATATAGGGTGCAACAAAGCCTGAATGCTACAGCGCTCCGTTGCTCGAGTGTGAACCCGAAAATTAGATCTTGGTTACCTGCGAGAAATCCAGCTCAACTGGTGTCTCGCGCCCGAAGATGTTGAACAGCACCTTGAGCTTCATCTGGTCGGCGTTGATCTCCGAGATCTGACCCGAGAAGTCCGCCAAGGGGCCTTCCTTGACCTGAACGGTATCGCCAATCTCAAAGCCATGCGAGGGCTTACGTACCGTAGAGGTCCGCATCTCCTCCGGCGTCTTGAACGCTAACATCGACTCAACTTCCCGCTTCGACAGCGGGGTTGGCTTTGAGCCAGAGCCGACAAACGAGGTGATCCCTGGAGTATTGCGGATGGCGGTCCATACCTCATCATCCATGTCGGCTCGAACCATGACGTAGCCGGGAAACACCTTCCGTCGGACCGAGACTCGCTTGCCATTCTTGATCTCCGCAACATCTTCCATTGGGATTTCAACTTCGTAGATGCGCTCGTCGAGGTTGAGCGACTTGACCCGCGCGAACAAGTTCGTCTTGACCTTGTTCTCGTATCCCGAATAACAATGGACGACGTACCAATCCCCAGCCCGATCGTACGGCGACTCGACGCTCTCGTCCCCTGCCTCTTCATCCACTGGATAGTCCGGATCGTCGCCCCGCTCATGATCGGCATGTGCCACTGAGGCGTCGACATCGCCGCCCAGAGCTGCTCCTGCTACCGAGTGAGCCTCCTCGGTCTCCGAGTCCTTCACTTGCTCGTCTACCACATTCTTATCTGACACCACGGTCACTCCCACATCTCTTGACTCAACCGTACAGCTTCGCAACACCGGTCGAGAACAGGAGGTTCAACAAAAAGATCAGGCCCACAACAATAACTAACGTGACGAACACGACCGTGGCATAGCTGCGCACCTGCGCACGAGTCGGCCAATCGACCGCCTTGAGTTCGGTGATGACCGAGCCAAAGTACCGACGAATACGACCCTTCTCCTTGGTTCGCTTCGTCTTTGACCGTCGTACGGCCTCTTGCTTTTTTTCTGGCGCCATCTGCTGGCGCGCCATCAACCGCTTCGTCTCGCGATTCACGTCAAAACCTCATTACTTCACGAATGTTGCCAGCCTATCAGCAGGGCAGGAGGGACTCGAACCCCCAACCCCCGGTTTTGGAGACCGGTGCTCTACCAATTGAGCTACTACCCTTTGAGGCCTACCAGCTTATCAGGGCTTCTCCTTGATTGGCACCTTCTGCGCCCCCAAGCGCAGCCTCTTGAGCAAACAAGAGCGCAAGCTGCTTCCTGGCTCGATACAGGCGAACCTTAACGTTCGCCTCGGTCTGGTCGGTGGCCTCGGCGATCATTCTGACGCTATAGCCCATGCCGTAGCGCATGACAAGCAGCTCACGCGTCGCATTGGGTACCTTGTCTAAGAGCGAAATCAAGTCGACCGTCGCTGCGGTAGCCTCGTTCGGATCCTCCCGAGCAACATCAGCCACCACCGGGGAGCACACCTCGAGGGAGCACTCTCGGTGCGTAATCCGATTCCGAGCCCGCAAGTGCCCCAGCGCCGAGTTCACGACGATACGGTACACCCACGTCTCATACTTTGAATCGCCCCGAAAGCGCTCAAGCGAGCGAAATACGTTCAAATAGGCGTCCTGCAGCACGTCGCCGACACTTTCCGCATCTCCAAGGATCCTCATCGCTACGCTCGCGCTTGCGCGTTGCGTACGCTTCAGGATCTCCTCGAAGCTAGGCTTGAGGTCGCCCACCGCCTGAATCGCCTTTGGCGGAGTCAGCGGGTCTCCTTGTGCAACGTGTGCCGACGATCCCATTGGCAAAACTTACGCATCTCGATTCGCTCGCGATCGTTCTGCTTGTTCTTCGTCGTGATGTAGTTCCTTCGCTTGCACTCCTCGCACGCAAGGGTAACCTTCACTCGCTTCTCATTCTTTGCCATCATCTACCTCTCTCGTGCTGCTCCACACGTCGGCATCGCCTACCTCGGTGGCGTGATACTTTGGGCTATCACCCGCGCCACCACCAAACAGCTTCCCCCATCAGACTACTAAGCTGCGAGCACGCTACGTCCCGAACAAGCGAGACAACGCCGGTTCGTTACACCAACTAATCGCGTTTTCGTTCCGCCAGCGTACGCCGCCACCAGCATCTCCCCATCTACGATATCAACGTTCACGCCGGCCACGGCTGCTAGGCCGAGCACCCTGATATCTTCGGTCTCTCACGTGTCGGACGAAAATACAGCCAGCGGTGGTCATCACCAGATCGCGGGGAGTGCATGGAGCCAACAGGGTGCTCGCACGGCGCCGTTCGAATGAGCATCTTCGATCCACGGATATACCTATTGCCTGCCGGAGCCGTCGATCATGCCACGAGAAAACTTCGAACCCCGCAACGATGGCACCTCACAATCGACCCATCCGCAGTGGGGTCAAGTTCAGGCAACTCATCGCCCTACGCAAAAGACCCAGGGCAGGCACCATCGCTCTGGATCAGCTTCCTGACCATGAGTCATGGTAGCGGCGGTCGGACTCGAACCGACGACCCCACGATTATGAGCCGTGTGCTCTTACCTACTGAGCTACGCCGCCTTTGAGAGCCCCCTGTCGGAATCGAACCGACGACACCAGCCTTACCATGGCTGTGCTCTGCCGACTGAGCTAAGGGGGCAACACGTTGAAGGCTCAATCTATGATATAAGGTAATGAGAATCGATCCTGACGCCATTGGGCTTTTCCCGGCCTCGCCAGCTTACTTTACAGCGGCGCAGCTCCCCTGGTGAGCCTCACTTCGTGGGGCGGCACGCCTCTAACGAGACCGGGAACCACCTGATGTCATCGCCGGCGGCGTCTGTCTCTGTTCGCTATCTCGAACCAGGGGATGCCGAACCGCTACGCCAGATCTACAACCATGCCGTGCTCTCATCAACCGCAACCCTCGATATCGAACCGCGCAGTCCTTCTGACCAGGAACGATGGCTTGAGTTGCACATGGGCGTCTACCCAACACTGGTTGCGGTCTGTGATGAGCAACCGATCGGTTACGCCTCGATCTCACCGTTCCGTCCGCGGGCCGGTTATAACTCAACTGTCGAAGACTCCGTCTACATCGATCCCAAGTATCAGGGACAGGGGATTGGTCGCCTCCTGCTCGAGCGTCTGCTAGCTACGGCGACCTCACTCGGATTCCATAGCTGCATTGCTCACATCGTTGCAGACCACAAGGCATCCCTCAACCTCCACCTCGCCTGCGGCTTCACCCTGGTTGGTGTCGAGCGCGAAATCGGTCGCAAGTTCGGACGGTGGATCGATATGGCGATCCTCCAACGCCAACTTTGAACAAACGGGAGTGCAATCCCTTCCGTGAGCAAGGAATCAAGCGACCGGAACGACGACAGCGCAAAGCATGAAATGACGGATGAAGTCACCGCCGATAATGATGTCAGGGGTTGGTCTTGTGGTAACGGTGTCGGCGAACGAAGAGTAATCGCAAACGAAGCATCGTGAAGCACCTCTATCATCCCTATCACCTTGTCTGGCGCGAACTACCGCCTGACCCGCGATGCTTGCCACGTTGTATCGTGGTTGTGAAACCAGGCAGTTGAT
>JAJZXI010000099.1 GCA_021806545.1 Actinomycetes bacterium
CTTGACGTCGACGATGAACTCGAACTCGACGTCGATGATGAACTCGATGTCGACGATGAACTCGATGTCGATGATGAACTCGATGTCGATGATGACCTGGATCTCGACGACGAACTCGACGTCGACGAGGAGGTCGATGACGAGATCGTCGTCGATGACGTAGAGATCGAAGAGCTCTCCCCCGATGAAGAGGTCGAAGATGACGTGGAGGACGTCGAAGATGAGGACGTCGACGACGTTGACGATGTTGATGACGACGATGAGGTGGAGTCGGCACTCGACGACATCTTGCGTGAGCGCTTTGTCGTCACCGAAGTCGACGATGAAGAGGAGGTGGACGAGTCAGGGGACACCGTCATTCGGGTCAAACCTCGCCAACCGGACGAGTTCGTGTGCCAGTCCTGCTTCCTGGTCAAGAGTATGATCCAACTGGCTGATCCAGAGAAGATGTTCTGCCGCGACTGTGTCTAGTAGGCTGTAGGTATCGAGCCGTTCGTGGCCCGGTCGGAAAGGAGTAGTTATGGCTACGCAAGAGACTCCCTCGTTCGACTTTGATGAGCTCAAACAGGAGGTCGTCAATCGCCTGGTGTACCAGCCCATTGGTCTACTTGCGGCTGTGGTGAGAACGCTCCCGCATGCGGCGGAGGAGGGACGGCGCGTAGTGGAGGGTCCCCTTCAAACCGCAAAGTTCGTTGGAGATATGGCCGCTGGTGTCGTCAAGGCGAGGTACGGTGCGCAGATCAACGATATTGAGGACAGGGTATCCGGCGTGCGCCGAACGGTGGAGGGCGCTGCTGACTTGGTTATCAAAACCGCGCAGTCACGTGTTGGTGGGTTCCCTCCGAACTGGTCGAGCCCGGCCCAGGATAGACCCTCGACCCCTAGTGATGGAGCCGCAACGAAGCATCGCACCCCACACGAGGCAAGGGGGAGCGAGACAGTAGGCGGAATTTCGGGTTATGAGTCGATGACAGCTGCTGAGGTGATCGAGCGTCTTGAGAGCCTTACCTTGGACCAGCTGGGCGAGGTTGAAGCTTTTGAACTCGAGCACCGTCGACGTCGCACGATCTTGGGTCGTATCTCGAAGTTGCGTGAGGAGTTCGGCGAATAAGCTGCCTGGCGAGCGCAGTATCTGGTTCTCGGCGTGCTTGGCCGCGGCGTTGGGTGAGTTGGCCGCCACTGGCGCGGTAGTTGTCTTAGGACGTGCTGGCGCTTGGTGTAGGTAGTTTATGAGGCTGGCGTGCCGGGGTGCGCTGGGTATGGAAAGGCAACGGGCCCAGCCGAGAGGGTCGGCTACCTCAGCGTGAGGCGATCGAGCACGTCGTGCACTCCCGGTGCTAACGGGAGGCGGCGCGCGTTCTCGAGCGACAGCCAGCGTGTTTCTAGGGCATCGGTCGCCGCGTTGAGGCGCTCCGGTTCGAGCATGATGTCGCAGAGGAAGGCGACAAGGACGTAGCGCTTTGCGCGCATGTGCAGCTCAAGTTCAGCGACAAAGCGTACGGGATTGAGCGCTACCCCTATCTCTTCTCGGGTTTCTCGGCGTAGAGCCATGAGGAGATGCTCGCCAGGATTAACCTTGCCACCGGGTGGTGCCCACTGCTCAGGTATCGGCGGCGACCTTCTCACTAGAAGAAGTTGGTTCCTCCAGATCACGATCGCTGACACCGCCATCTGTAGGGTCTCAGGCCGAGACGAGGTGGCGACGATACCTGGCATCACAGGGTCCGAGTTACCCGTATCAAGTCCGAGCGAAAGCCGAGCGCCTCATACGTGAGCTTGGCAATGCGATCGCCAGTCGGGACCCAGGCGGTACAGCTTGTGCAGCCTGCTTGTTTGGCACGCAGGAGTGCTGCTTCGAGCAAGGCTTCTCCTACTCCGAGATCGCGCAGCTCTGGCTGGACGAAATGGAATGTGACGGTGGCTCGTGGGGGCTCGAGGTCCATTGTCAAGAGGCCGGCCGGGATCTGGTCACAGTGGGCGACGGTGAAGATCGTGTTTTCTTGGCTGACGCTCTCACCATCGGAGAGCCAGCCAGCGAAGTCATCCGGCAGTTGCGTTAGTGCGGCGACATCGATTCGCAAGGACTACGCGTCGTCGGTGGTCGTGGTGTGTTTGGCGGGGCGGGAGGTTCTCGGCACCTTCGCTAGAATCTCCGGGCGCGGCGGTGGTGGCACCGATACCCCCGTCAACGCAGCCAGCGATGGGATCCGACCTGCGTTCTCTTTGGCAAACTCGATGAGTTCTGGTGTCGCGTCAGACGGGAGACCAGACGGGTGCACCTGGCGGCGAATCGGGCTTTGAGCGACAGCGTCTATGAGAACCATCCAACGGTCTGAAGGGGTCTGTGCGGTCATCTCTTCGTTGCAGGCCGAGACGAGGCGCTGTGTGAGTTCGGTCGGAAGTTTCGCGGAAGGATCGGGCAGTTTGGCCGCAAGGCGAAGGGCGCGAACGAGGCGGTTCTCCTGGAGGGCTTCAGCGACCTCCCGCTGCCATCTGTCCGTTTCGATGCCTGCGCGGCTCGTCAATACTTCGGTAAGTGCCCCGACCAGCTCGGTGACCTGTTGATTCTTGGCAGAGCGGTCTGCAGCAGCCAGAATCGATCGCAGGTCTTTGAGTGAAATTTCGTTGGCGATTTCCATGGCAGCCTCGGCTCGATCCAGCCAGGTAGCGATGCGCAGTCTTGGCAGAATGTCTTCGGCGATCTTGAGGGTTGCGTCGACCGGGGTCTCGGGCTCTCCCGCCGCCAAAGCTTTGGCATTTTGCTCCGCGATCGCGCTGCGAACGGCGGGCAGGCCACCTCTCATGAGAGCCTCGCCAATGGGGCGGTGCTCTGGTAGGAGCGATGCAAGGACCTCCCTGCGGTGGATCTCTTTAGGGTGCAGACGTTTGGGCTCAGGACGATTCGGCCTACGTCGCTCAGTATTGCCGGTTCGATTGTGAGTAGTTCTCGTAGATCCAGATGGCCGATCGCCGTTGTCTGGGGTCGCACCCGCCCGGCGATCTCGTGGATTCTGCCCTGGTCGGCCTCGGTCGGCGCCGCGGCGCGGTCGCTCAGCGGTATCGCGAGGACCTCCGCGGTTTGGGCGCCCCTTCTTCTTCAGCGAGACGGTGACCAACGGTTCATCCGATGAGGAGCCTAGGAGCTCGATACGGTTGTCGGCCTGCTTCTTGGTCGATGGAGCTGCAACTGCCAAGATCTCGATACCGTCGAGTCCCATGGAGACTTCGGCTTTGGCAACATCGCCGATCTTCGCTCCGTCATAGAGAAGCCCTGCGGCGACCGTTCCCTTTGGACTACGCGCGCCGGCAGCACGCCAAGTCCAGCTGTCGTTGTCGAGCTGACTAGTCAGCTCAATCTCGAGTTTGGTCGCCATGAATCTCCACCTACCAGGTCGTTACAATTGCAGTGATTGGCGATCGATCGCCAACGGGCAATACTAGTCGCCTGGCAGAAGTTGCTCAGCAGCTATCCTGTTACGGATGCGATTCGGTGCCCATGTGTCGGCGGCTGGCGGTGTTGATAGTCTGTTGGCGCGCGCGGGTGAGCTGGAGGTGGAGGCGCTGCAGTTTTTTCTGTCCTCTCCTCGGACCTGGAGGTTCCGCCCGATCGCACCCACCTCCGGGGGGTCAACGATGGAGGTTGCTCATGCGCTTGGTATCGATCGCATGGTCGTGCATGCACCTTACCTCATCAACCTCGGGTCCGATGACGCAGAGCTCGTGCGCAAGTCGGGCGAACTTCTCGGTGCGATTGTCATGGCTGCGGTGCACGACGGATTGAGTGCCGTAATCCTGCACCCGGGTTCGCACAAGGGTCGCGGCTTCGCGGCGAGTCTGGATCAGTGGAGCCGAGCGATTGAGCCCATAGCTCGACTGGCGACCCCCAGCACGCAGCTCCTGCTGGAAAATACCGCTGGAGGTGGGGGATCCATGGGTCGCACCCTGGAGGAGCTTGTGACGCTCGCCGACAGATGTGGCGGTGAACCGGGTTCGGTGGGCGTGTGTATCGATACCCAGCATCTTTTCGCTGCCGGTTACGATCTGCGCGACGCTCGCGAGAGAGACGAGGTCGCGTCGCAACTTCTGGGAAGTTTCGGTGAGGTTCGCGTCGTTCATCTCAACGACTCTGCCACGGAGCTTGGATCAGCTCACGACCGTCACGCAAATCTCGACGAGGGTGCGATTGGACTCGATGCCCTCATGAATTTTGTAGACCACGAGGTCTTTCGTTCCGCCGACATCATCCTGGAGGTCCCCGGTTTAGGCGAAGGACCTCGCAAGGAGGATGTCGCACTGCTGCGAAATGGCCTTGCATCGCATGGCCTTGTAGGGCCCTTGCCGTAGCTGAGTGCCTGGAAATGCGTGTTCCCTGGAGACAATGATTTCACCTACTCGTTGGGACACTGGGTTTTTCACCAGCGTAGCCGTACGTCATCGCTTTGCGCTTGAGTGCCGGGCATGGATTGCCTTGGTACGCGATTCGATCAAAGCATGAATTGAGAGAGCTGCGTCGTGTCGTGGAGCTGGGTTGAACATTGATTCAGTCCGCGTATTGGTCCGATCCAGTTGTGCTCCTCCCTGGGCGCTTTGGTCGTCGATACCAACGTCGTCTTGGTACCCTCTGATCGAGCTCAGAGGACGCGAGGAGTTGGCATCTCGGCGTGTGGATCGATAGGTGAGCCCTCGTAGGGTCGGGCGGGATGCTATTCGACGTTGTGTAGTGTCGTGGTTAGCACGATGATAGGGAATGATACGGGAGCGCTGCTTTGGACCAGGGTGGGAAGGGGGCCAGAGATTCCGCCAATCTGGTAGCTGCCGGTCCAGTGTTCGGCCAGCGCGGCGGTGAGTTGGCCAGGTGCGAGTGGACGATACCACGTAACCCGATCGACGCCTTCGAGGGGGGTTGTCTGAGGCGGATAGCGCGAGAACTGCCAGCTGATCCACCCCCGTGCGGAGATGGTTAGCGGTCCTGCATTCGTCGAAACGCTGAGCGTAGTTCGGGTACTCGAGGAGGTAATGATCTGCATCGGAACGTTGACGATACCAAAGGAGGGTTGAACGGTGAGGCTGGGAGTCGGCAGTTGGTCATCGACGATCTGTGTCCAGATGGCGATGATGTTGATGCCGCCAGCTGGTTGTGCATCGCATCGCGGGTAGACACTAAGACGCGCCCACATGGCTTGCGCCCAGGCAAGTTCTTCTTGATACACAAGTAGGGAGGAGGGGAGCGTTGTCCGAAAGATCACACAACTTGCTGCCAGCTGACTGCCAGCGTGAGTGATCAACGATGGGATAAAGACCGGCCCCCACGGAGAGCTGTTACCAGGTCGCCGTGATTCTTGGGATCCATGAAGCACGACTCGATAGGTAGATCCAGCGCCTCCCCCAGTGACAATCACGCTTGTGAGCGTAAGTCGACCGGCTGGACTTGCCAGCAACCACGAGGCGATAGCAGCGAGAGAGAGTAGAATACGCAGCGCTCTGCTCACGGGCCCTCCTTAGCCTGGTGCGGGATCGAGCAGCCTGTCGCTCATGGGAATGCTGGCTTGCTCAGTCTCTCATCCTTGAGTAGTGTCGAGACTAGTGCCTTTGGGCCACGGTGTCAAGGCAGGTGTGCGCTGCGTAGGGATTGCCCCGGAGGAGATTGGTCACGCGTTGCTCTGTCAGCGGGCGATGTCCGTCGCGGATTGGAGCAGCCTCTTGTGTTGGGTGGGCCGTGAGATTCGTCTCAATGGATCACGCTTCGAATTTCATATCCTCGATTGAGCAGCTGCGCTAAGTAAACCTTCGGTCAGGACAGCGTAGCCGGGCTCGTGACGGCAGAACCGAACTGGGGGAGGCGGCTTTCGCGACAATAGCCGACGAGGCACGCGACGTCGGTGCTCATCGGACGACGGAGTGGAGCGGCCGCTAGGCACCAAAGGCGTGATAGCCACCGTCGACATGGATGAGCTCCCCTGTTGTCATGGGGAAAAAGTCGGAAAGAAGTGCAACCACCCCTCGGGCGACTGGTTCGGCGTTTTGCGGATCCCAACCTAGCGGCGAGCGCCCTCCCCAGTTGTCCTGAAACATCTTGAATGCCTCGACCGACTTGGCGGCAATCGTTCTGATGGGTCCGGCCGAGACTAGGTTGACTCGGATCTGGTCTGTACCCAGTTCGCGTGCGAGATACCGACTGAGCGACTCGAGGCCGGCCTTAGCGACGCCCATCCAGTTGTAGCCGGGCCAGGCGATCGTCGCATCGAAGTCGAGGCCGACGATCGAGGCGCCATGAGCCTCGATGAGTAACGGCCGGAAGGCTCGTGCCAACTCCGCCAGCGAATAGGTCGAGACATGAATTGCCGTGGCGACATCGTCCCAGGGTGTGTCGAGCATCGGCTGGTCAAGGCAGCTAGGCGGGGCATAGCCGATCGCGTGTACGATGCCATCCACTCTTGTCCACGTCTGTCGGAGTGTGGTGGCCGCCTGGTCGACCGAGGCTGGATCTGACGCGTCGAGTTCAATCACGGCAACGTCACTGCCGAGCTTGGCTGCCACACGACGGGTGATAGACAGGCCACGACCGAAGCCAGTAAGCACCGTTTGAGCGCCCTCGTTTCGTGCGACACTGGCTACCTGATAGGCGATCGATGAGGTGTTGAGAACACCGGTGATCACAAGCTGCTTACCGTCTAGGATGCCCATTCCCTCTCCCTGGCCTTAAACTCTACTCAGAGTAATAGCGGTGGTGGTGCCGGCGAGCAGATATCGCGAGAGCATTAGTTGAGGAGTTGGTTTTGCAGGTTGGAATCTTGGGAGGTACGGGGCCGCTTGGCAGCGCACTGGGGGCGCGGCTGGCGGCGAGCCGCCTATCGGTGGGATTGGGTTCGCGGGAGGTCGCCAAGGCGAAGGAGATAGCGAGGAACCTTACACAGCGATGGCCAGAGATCGATGGATTCCTCACGGGTGTCGATAATGATCAGGCCGCTCGTGCACAAATCGTGTTCGTCGCGGTCCCGTGGGATGCGATCATACGTCTGGTCGAACCGCTCGAGCACATACTCCAGGGTAAGGTCGTTGTCTCGATGGCAAACGCACTGGTGAAGATCGGGAGTGAGTTCGCGGCGCTCACGGTGCCACGCGGGTCAGCTGCGCAGCTGCTCCAGGCCGAGCTGCCGTCCGCGATGGTCGTTGCAGCGCTGCACCACGTGCCGGCTCGTGCGCTTGCGAACCTGTCCCGTCCGGTCGAGGTCGATACCTTGGTTGCTGCCGACTCCTCGGGAGCGAGAAGTCAGGTTGCGGGCATCCTGTCCCGAATCCCGGGACTTCGGGTACTCGAGGCGGGTTCACTCGCACAGGCACCGGCTATCGAGGCGATGACGGCAGTTCTGCTCAACATCAACCTGCGGTACCGGGCTACAGCGTCACTTCGTTTGACGGGCGTGGAGGTGGCATAGGTGAAGATCTTCGACACCGCACGTGAGGCCATGGTTGAACTTGAAGTGCAACAGGTAGCCCGGATCTATACGTGTGGTATCACACCCTACGATGCGGCGCACGTTGGACACGCTGCGGTGTATGTGACCTTCGACCTCCTACAACGACAGTTGGCGCGGCACAACATCGTTTCGACGTGCGTCCGTAACGTCACCGATGTCGACGACGATATCTTGCGCAAGGCGCGCCAGATCGGCGCCAACTATCTGGACCTGGCAGCGCGCGAGATGGCCAAGTTCGATCGGGACATGATGGGGCTTGGACTTGCTCGTCCGCATGCGGAGCCGCGAGCGACTTCGGCGATTCCTGAGATTCTCACGATGGTGGGCGACCTCATGGATGGTGGCTTCGCCTACCAGGTAGATGGATGGGTGTACTTTGATGTGGCGAAGGCACCAAACTTTGGCAAAGTGTCGCATCTTCCGCGAGACATGATGCTCGAGCTAGCAGCGGAGCGTGGGGGCAATCCCGGTGATGTACGGAAACGAGATCCGCTGGATTTTGTGCTGTGGCAACCGTCATTGGCGGATGAGCCTGCGTGGGAGTCTCGCTTTGGTCCAGGTCGCCCCGGTTGGCACATCGAGTGTTCTGCCTTGGCGATGCGCGAGCTCGGGCCAGTAGTGGACATCCACGGCGGGGGTTCGGACCTCATTTTTCCTCACCACGAGTGCGAGGCTGCTCAGACGGAGGCGATAACGGGCGGTGAGTTTGTCAAGCACTGGATGCACGTTGGGATGGTTTGCTTGGACGGGGTCAAGATGTCGAAGTCGCTAGGGAATCTCGTCTTCGTAGGCGACTTGCTGGAGCATGCATCAGGGGATGAGATACGGCTGGCTATCCTCAGTCACCACTATCGATCCTCGTGGGATTGGTCATCAGCCGTCCTCGAGACTGCCAAGGATCGGATGGTGAGATGGCGGGCGAGTGGCCCAGGGGCAGGGGCGATCGAAGAGGTTTCCGCCGCACTCGACCTCGATCTTGATACACCTCGGGCGATCGAGGCCATAGAAGGTAGCGTGGCGAGAGGCGTTGGCGTATGGGATACTGCGAAATTGCTGGGTATTGACTTGGAGGCATCGTGAAAGTAGACGGTCGGGTGCTAGAGCGATCTGTCGGTAGCGGTGTTGAACTACTCGGTCAGCTGCCGAGCGGTAGGGTCAAGGACGTTGTCGCACTTCGTGTCAATGGGGTGCTGATCGATGTTGCTGGTGCGTTGACGGAGGACGACGAGGTTGAGCTGGTGCGGGCCGACACTTCCGAGGGGCTTGACATCATTCGTCACTCGTGTGCTCATGTGCTCGCGCAAGCGGTACTCCGCCTGTATCCAGGTGCGCACTATGCTGTGGGCCCAACCACCCAGGATGGTTTTTTCTACGATTTTTTGCTTCCTCAGGAAGGGCGTTTCGAAGAGGGGGACTTGGCCGCTATCGAGGCGGAGATGCGCCAGATCGTCAACGAAGACCAACCCTTCATCCGCGACGAATTATCGATTGTCGCGGCGAGGGAGCTCTTTCGCGACCAGCCTTTCAAGGGCGAGATATTGGCTGGGATCGGTGAACTCGATGCTGCGCAACGGGTGTCGGTCTATCGCAACACCGAGAGCTTTGTGGACCTATGTCGTGGGCCGCACGTGCCGTCTACTCGATATCTCAAGAGTTTTCGGCTCCGAAGAGTATCAGGCGCCTATTGGCGAGGCGACGAGCACCGTCCTCAGCTGCAGCGAATCTACGGAGTCGCCTTCGCCACTGAGAAAGCGACGCAGGAGTATCTGGCCTTTTTGGCCGAGTCCGAGAAGCGGGACCACCGCAGGGTCGGTCAGGAGATGGATTGGTTCCATTTTCCTCCCGAAATTGGTGGCGGGCTCGCGGTCTTTCATCCCAAGGGAGCGTATATCCGCTACCGGATGGAGGAGTTTTCGCGCACGAAGCATCTCGAGGCAGGTTATGAACTTGTCTGGACTCCGCACTTAGCGAAGTCAACGTTGTATGAGACGTCGGGACACCTCGAGTGGTACCGGGACGGCATGTATCCAGCGATGGAGATGGACGAGGGAGATCTGTACTACCCAAAGCCCATGAACTGCCCGGGTCACATCCTGATCTATCAGTCACAGCCGCGCTCCTATCGCGAACTCCCACTACGGTTGTTTGAGTTTGGAACAGTCTATCGGTATGAACGATCGGGAACACTTCACGGCCTGCTGCGGGTTCGCGGTTTGACCCAGGACGACTCTCATATCTTCTGCACCCCGGAGCAGCTCAAAGATGAGTTGGGGAGACTCTTGCGTTTCGTCATTGCAATTTTGCGCGCGTTCGGCCTTGAGGATTTTGATGCCGAACTCTCGACCCGACCTGAGAAGTCGGTTGGAAACGATGCGGAGTGGGAGTTTGCAACCGATGCAGCTCGACAGGCACTGGACGCATCGGAGATCGCCTATAGCGTTGCTGA
>JAJZXI010000100.1 GCA_021806545.1 Actinomycetes bacterium
TACTGTAGCCAACCTCTATGATCGTTACCAGACGCTGGACGGCGCCGGCCTGGCTGAGCCGATCAAGATTGACGCGCGGGGCCACCTCACCACGTCGCTGGATTAGCACCCTGGCCAAACGGGGATATAATGCTCGGCTTGGCTGCGGTCGACCGGTATGTCGGAACGGCATAGCTCCCCTAAGCCGAAGTTCCCCCTCTCGAAGTATCCCACCCCAGGTGGGCGCCCCTTCTACATACCTACAGTAGGCAGGGCTTTTGGAATAAGTCCAGGTAGAACGCCTCAACGGATGGATCCAGGGGTAACTTCGGCCTAAGGATGTTGGCAGAACAGATGCCATCCCATCTCCGCCCACCCTGCAAGCAAGATTGCACGCCCGAGCCATGACCCGAGAAAGCCAAGACCTATCGACTGCAGCGTGGGCAGTCGATTGGCGGAGAACTGAGTCACCAGGATCCAGATGGCCAAGGCCGCTGCCAGAATACTCCAAACCAGTTGCCCGAGGTTCATGATGTTCGACCAGCGTCTCGGTTCGCCCCGGGGATCCAAGATCGAAACCCGGCCCGTTCGTGCTCGCTGGAACGACGGGCAAGCGCGAGAAACCCTCCAAGTGCCAACCACAATGCAACCAGGATCGAACGCCCTGCGGCAAAACGAGTCACCCTTCCAATGAGATAGCTCAGTGTCGGAAGTGCCGGTACCTCTCGCAAGAAGCTCAACAAATCCCAACCCACGATCGCCATGACGAAGGCTACCCAGATCAGAGAGCCCACCAAGAACACGAACGAGCGTTGAAGGGGATGTCGCAGGCCGGCAACGACCCTACATAGCCAGGCGTGAGACGAATAGACTTGCCGTCCGCGGCCCATGATTGCAGCCAGGCTGATCATGATCACAATCACGGTGAGAATACTTACATGGGCAGCCAGGCTTGGCCACGGGTGATACCCCTCCCACCAAGCGAAGCCCAAGCCGATCGGCACTGCAATATACCCAAACCGCCACCCCCGGTTATTACCTCTCCGTGGGTGGCTCAAACCGCGGCGCCCCATGGTGGTGACCTTAATCGGGATGTTGGATGAGCTGCCGTCTGCGCGGTACCATCGCTCTCACAAGCGAAGCGATGCTGGTGCACCTCGTGGAAGAGAGTCGACCTGCTGCGGCAATGCGAGACAAGAACAAGATTTAATCAGCCATCCCATCAGTAGTGCCGACGCTACGTAGTCCAAATCAGCCGACCAGTAGACATCGTGGACTCGCGCCAACCGTTCGACCCCGCTCACTCGTAGAGCTATTCGAGACTGACGACCCGGTACTTATCGACTGGCTCAACACGGACCTTAGTCCGGCACGAAACTCTTTGTCGGCAGCAGAGCATCTCCCCACCTCACGTTGTGGCATCGCTCCCAGCAGCTAGCCTGATCCGGAACCAATGGCCCGCCCATGGTAGCACGATCTGGGAGGCATGCTCGCGGGTCATCGAAGATACGGTCCGTTGACTACCATCTGGTGTTGGCCCGCGACATGTGAACCAACCATACGAGACCACAGCTCGTCCTTGGTGGCATGGAGCGGCCGCAGTAGCATCATTGGCCGTTGTGTCCTGAGACGGTGCAGGACCCGCCTGTTCGCGAGTCAAACGCAACGCTGAACCAAAGGTTGGGGTAATCAGGCTTGCGCGACGCATCAAAGCGATGCGGATACCAATCGACCTAAACTCCTCAACTCAGTTGCTGCGGGAGTGGCGGCCGAATGCCAGATCTCGAGGTACGTGGGGATCAAGCATGAGCTTGTCGTTTCGTCGACGATGCGGCTGCGTCCTTCGACAATGAACCTCTCGATGAAAGCTAGCACAGTCAGCCAACCCGCGTATGTACCCACAGTACAGCGGCTGAACTCCCCTCGAATCATATTCACTCAAGCCCAAAGAAGGCATTGCGCAGAGCCTCATTGTTGCTGAAGGCGCCCTTGGATCCCGAAAACTTGATCCGACCCCCCTCGAGCACCGAGACTGAATCCGCAATATCGAGAAACGACACATTCTGCTCTGCAACGACCAGAGTCGTCGTTCCTCGCAATTCACTCAACCGTTCCACTACCTCTGTAACGTACCGTGGTGAGAGCCCAGACGATGGCTCATCCATCAGCAGAACGGCCGGCTTGACCACGAGCGCCCGAGCGATAGCAACAAGCTTTCTCTGTCCTCCGGATAGACCGCCGGCCAAATCATGACGCCGACTCTTGAGCTCTTCGAAACGGCCATAGGCGGCTTCAATTGCCTCTTTTCGATCAACGGATGGTAACGCCAACGCGCTAATACGCAGGTTATCATCGACAGTCAGGTCTGGGAAGATGCCCGTCTCGCTGGTGTAGCCCAATCCCAGCTTCACCCGTTCGCGTGCCGACAACGAAGTGATATCGCGATCATGAATCCGAACGCCACCAGACCAGGCGGGCAACAGCCCGACCAAGACCTTGAAAAACGTCGACTTCCCGGCCCCGTTCGCGCCCAAGAGCACGTGAACTTCACGCTCCGCTACGGCGAGCTCCACACCCCAGAGGATCTGCATACGGCCATATCCGGACTCAAGATGCTCAACTGTGAGCACTGTCGGTCCTCCCAAGAAATACCTCCTGGACCGTGTCATCTGCTAGTGCATCACGAAGTTCACCTTGAAACACGATCCGGCCTGCGGTCAGCACAAAGACCTCGTGGACAACCTGTTCCAAGAACCCCATAAGATGCTCCACGACGACGAGGGCCATGCCTTCGTCGACGAGACTGCGCAGCATTACCGCTACCTCCTGCAGCTCGTTGGGAGAAAGACCCGCAGCCAATTCATCGATAAATAGTAGCCTTGGCGACATTGCCAGTGCACGAGCCAAATCCAACCGCTTCTGCTGTGCCGCCGTCAACGTGTCCACTGTGTGATTCGCGACAGCGAGCAGTGCAGTCCGCTCAAGGACCTCCTCGACCCTGTGTGGCTGTCGCGCGTGGTGAGCGGCGACCTCCACATTCTCCCGGACCGAAAGGCTGAAGAAGGGCTTGGGAATCTGAAACGTGCGATTAATCCCTGCAGCCGCCACCCGGTCAGGTCTTTTGCCAGTGATCTCAACCCCGGCAAAACTGATGCTCCCTTCACTGGCTGGATAGAGACCACACACCGTATTGACCAACGTCGTCTTTCCCGATCCGTTGGGACCTACCAGACCGACCGACTCGCCTTCGCCGATTGTGAGCGACACCCCATCGAGGGCCCGAAATTTACCAAACCGTGTGACCAGCCCTTGAACGGCTAGCAACGGCTCCCCGACGCGCTCTACGCCCTGGTCGATCACCGAGCACCACCTCCAAACAGACGACGCTCTCTTATCGAGGCCATCAATCCCGCAAGTCCTCGGGGTGCGAACAGTACCAACAACACAATAATCAGGCCGTAGATGAGCTGGAAATACTGTGGATTCGACACGCCAACCACGTTGTAGATCGCGTAAAGAAGCGCTGCTCCGATGGTTGGCCCCCAGATACTCCCAATGCCTCCAAACAGTGCAAAGACGATAGCAAAAACTGAAACCGTTACGTCGAAGACATCCTGAGGGTAAAACACGCTGATCGCCCATCCGTAGATCGCGCCACCAACTCCCGCGATAGCAGCCGCTATCAGCCACGCATAAAACCGATCCCGAGCGACGTTAATGCCAGCCATCGCGGCAGAATACGGATCATCCTTGATGGCCTTCAGGGTCATGCCATAGCGGGACCGCTTGATGAGTGCAGCAACAAGAATCGCCACCCCAGCAAGTCCAACCGCCATGCCAAAAGACCAACCAGATGAATAGGCCGTGGCCAGATTCAGCCCATATGGGCCATTCGTAATACTGGTGAGCGAGGGGTTCGAGACGATAGCATAGAACGCCTCGCCAGCTGCCAGCGTTGTCAATGCGAAGTACGCACCTCGCAAGCGAAACAGCGGTAACAGAATCGCACCAGCAAGTGCACCACCAACCCCGCCGACGAGCACCGCAACAGGACCCGAAAGACCCCAGTGGATAATCCCATAACCCGCAACGTAGGCCCCTACCCCGAAAAAGCCGAAGTAGCCAAAGGGGAGGTAGCCCGTAAACCCATAGATGATATTGATACCCTGAGCCAAGGCAATATAGATTGCCATGTCGACCAACAGGAGCTCATTCGAATAGACATGAACCGCCACAAGGAAGATCAACACCGGAATCGCTGCCGCCACCCAAGGAGAGGCCGCCCGTCGCCATCGACTCTGACCCTTCAGGTCCTCCGAAGGATTTTGCCGCTGGTCGCGAAACTTAAGCAACACGTTGTCTCCGTCCAAGCAGTCCTTGAGGACGTAACAGCATCGTTAAGATAACCAATGCATAGGGAACTAGGTTGGACCAGCTGGGTAGGTATACCTGAGCCAACTGGGTGACGACACCAAAGATAATTGCCGCGACAATCGTTCCCCAAGGGTTGCCAAGCGAGCCGAAGACGATAATGGCGAACGCGGTGATGGTGAGAGCGACACCAGCTGTCGGCGAAACTCCCCCGAAAATGAAGATACCGACCGTGCCGGCAACAACAGCAAGTCCAAAGCCAATGCCAAAGAACAGTCCCGATACCCGGCTCGCATTGACGCCGGCCGTAGCCGCCTCGGTCACGGACGACATCACCGCTCGAACTCTCAGGCCAAATGGTGTCCTGTACAGCAACCACAAGAAAACCCCAAGCACCGGAATCGCCACGAGTGCCGAAACCCACCATATTCCCGGATAAGACTCACCTAACAGGTGTAACGAGCTCACTGGGATCGCATTGGTTGGCAACGAGCGCTCATTTGGACCAAACACAATCGTGGCCAGTGCTTCGATGATCTGAGATAGACCAAAGAACAAGATCAGCGATAACGTCTCGGGGTCGGCAGAGCGCATCAATCGGGGAGTCAAGAAGTGCTGCACCAAGAAGCCAAGAGCAATGGCAAACGGCAACACTATAACGACCGCAACAATAGGAGAGATGTGCCAGGTCTCATACAGCTCCCATGCCGCATATCCGCCGAGCACAACCAGGTCACCATGCGCGAGATTGACGATCCTCTGCGCACCAAAGACGACGTTCAAACCCATTGCGAACATCGCATAATACAAGCCAAGCAGCAACCCGCCAAAGACAGCAAACTCAAAGAGCACGAGCACCGCCATTACACAAGGTAGCTCGGTGCCAGCAGCGCTGGGCAAGCTGGCACCTCAATGATGTCTCTACGATCACGGAGCGGGATACACAGCCTTGGCTGTCGCCTGCGAAGAGGGATAAACCGCGTGGAGCGTAACCCCCGAGCTCGACGGGAACAGCTGAGCCACCGGCAGGAGCTCCCCAACCTGGGCACCCTCTGAGTTCAGTTGGAACTTACCGTCAACCGTCGTGAGGTTGCCCGAAAGTTGTTGTGCCCCCGCGCGAATCGCAGCCTGACTCAACGACTTCGCATTCTTGAGCGAACCTTGAATTACCAGGCCAGTATTGTAGCCAGCCAACGAAAGAGCATTCAGCTGGCCAGGGTAGGCGGCAGAGAACTGAGACTTGAACTGGGCAGAGTTGAGGCCCTCGGTCACCTTGGGATAATTGATGTACAGATTGGTCCCATACGTGTAGGTATATTTAAGACCGGCTGTACCAACCTGGCTTTGGAAGAGACTCAGAAGCTGGCCAGGGAAGACGGTAAAGACCATCTTGAAATGCTGGCCAGACGACTGCACATTCTGTAAGAATGCAGTGTCGTTCGGCTGGTAGCCAAACTCGAGCACCGCGTCAGGATGCTTTGCAGCCACCGAGTTGAGGATTGTCGTGTAGCTCGACGTAGTCGTGGGAACACCCTCGTACACCAGCGGTGTAATGCCAGCTGCCTGCAGCTTACTCTTGAGCGTGACTGCCTGCGACTCATCGAAGTCGTTCGTATCGTAGACGATCGCCACCTTCTTGATTCCCTTGGCAATCAAAAACTGGGCGAGTACGTCTGGCCAGATATCAGATTCAGGAAGATCACACAAAACGATGTCCTTGTTTTGTGGCGTGAAGAAAGGAATACCCGTCCCAGTCTGATCAAACAGCACTACCTTGTGCGCCTCTGCCAGTGAGACTGCCGGTGCGGTAAGAACCGAACCAAAATCCGCAACCAAGATGTTCACCTTGTCTTGGGTGATCAACTGGTTATAGAGCGTCGCCGCAGTCGACGCCGAACTGAGGTCGTTGTAGTCCACCAGCTTGACCGGGATCCGCTTCTTGTACGCTCCCACGTACACTCCACCCTTTTTATTCTCCTGCGTCATCCAAAATTTGAGGCCATCGAGTTCGGGAATCGAGGACGTCGCATAGGTCCCAGAACCGGCATAGGTCGTCCCGATCGTAATAGCCGACGGCGCTGATGACGTCGACGTTGTTGATGATGAAGAGGACGACCCGCACGCTGCGAGCGTCATTCCTAAAGCCGCTGTTAAACCAAGCGCCGGCAAAAACCGCATATTCGACTACCCCCCTAGATCCATGAGTCCGAGACATCACGATACCACGGTCGGTTGCTCAAGACGATCAATCTTTACGGAATTTATCAGCCTTTTCTCAGGTATCGCGCAAGGGTGGAAAAGCTGCACGGAGTTCCTGGCGCGCATACAGAGCCGGTGCCCGCCACCAATTGCCATGGACACGCGTCGGCTACCAAGGAATCACGTGAGTACGACGGAGCACTGCGAAATGTAGCACAATAACTCGACGCCACATTGTCACCAAATTGTGTCCCTTCGTTCCGGCATTTTCCCTAGGGTGATCACGCTTCATTCCCTGTGGTACTAGCGCCTCCCCACCAGACTTTGATCCGATCGTGTGGGTATCCCCGCCAGTTCGACAGGCTACCCTTGTGTCGATCATGCACAAAGGCTGGGCACTCACAATGCCTTGTGGGCGCGAGCAGTATCATCAGTAACTCAAGCCAACCCTGTGTTCCTAACACGAGACTCCGACGTCGACAGCGTCACGCGAAGGCAGTTGGTGACGCTGCTCGCGCGGCCTCAGGTACACCTGCATACGTCGTCGACGATGGGCATCTGACACATCGCCTGCTAGCTCACACGTTCGCACTCACCTCACACAGATAAATAAGCACCCACCCATTCGACCAGGTCAGCAGGGTCAGCGACACGGATACCAGCGATCGAATCCAAAGTCACGCTGGCGGCGTCGAACCTTCAGACCCGCGATACCCGATGAACAGCTATGCTCGGGTAACGTGTTCGACGCCAACCGAGCGTTACAGATCGTCTTGGAGCTTTCCGGAACGTTCGTCTTTGGGCTCAACGGAGCCCTCACGGCGATGGAGGCCGAAAATCTCGATCTTGTTGGCGTTATCGTCCTCGCGGTGATTACCGCATTAGGTGGAGGCATTATCCGAGATGTGCTCATTGGATTCTTGCCTCCCTCAGCTTTTAGAGACTGGCGCTACCTTGCGGTGGCCAGTGGCGCAGGCATCATTGCGTTCGTTGCCCGTCGGCTATGGGTGCGCGTCCGCCGGTCGATCACCGTCTTTGACGCCGCTGGACTCGCCCTGTTCTGCGTCACCGGCACCACGGCTGCCTTTGCGGCTCATTTGGGTCCATTTCAGTCGGCGGTGCTTGGCACCATCACCGCAGTCGGGGGTGGCACCATCCGTGACGTGGTCATCAAGAGAGTACCAACCGTGCTGTCGAGTGGTCTTTACGCAGTACCTGCCGCCGGTGGCGCGACGCTTACCGCACTGGCACTCGAATTTCACTTCTACGGCGGGTTCCTCGCCGTTGGGGCTGCGCTCCTGTGTTTCGCCATTCGGATGATCGGAGTTAAGTTCAACCTCAATCTTCCCACCTCAAGACCACACCTTTGAGGTCCGACCAATCTGTGCCACACCACAAGGAGCCAGAGGAGTACTCCGCAAAGATGCCACGCACCCTCCACATCGGGCCGACAACCGCTAGTCCCGTTTTCCGCACTGTTTTGGGGTTAGTCCTGCCCTCCTTGTTCTGGCCATGGAAGCGGAACGTCCAAGAGCCCGAGGATGGTCCGCTGAACTCGGCTGAGGTGGTCGACCATTAGTCCACTTGCGGTGTAGGTGGCTATGAACCCATCAAAGGCACCAAGTGCTGCGCGCGCTGTTGGTCTGGCTGCTCTTCCCTCGGGCAGGATGCCAGGTAGCGATACTCCCTCGCCGAGCGCACTTCGCAGTTCTGCTTCAATCAGCCCGAAGAGAAGGAGTGCAACGCCAATCACCCCAACGAGAGCTTCGATGCGGTTGTCGTTGTGCAAAAACACGGGACGGACTCTTGTGGTCTGCTTCAGGTCCCGGTGGCGTTGTTCAACGATCCATTGGTCCTTATAGATCTTGAGCACCTCGAGCGCGCTGAGTCGGTGATCTTTGGGATCGCTAAGATTGGTGGCCAGACCATAGAGGCCATCGAGGGCAGACGCTTGTGCAAGCGCGGCCTCGTTGCGATGCCAGGCGATGCAAGGTCTGCCCCCTCTGGTAGCGGTGTGTACCTCGATCAACCCAGAGATCGGACCGACGAGTATCTGAGCGACTCTGGCATCGACTTGCTTTTGAGTCTTGTAGTAGCGGCCACCGAGTCCGTTAGAGATACGCGAGAGGGCCTCTTCGGCCTTTGTGAGTGCGCGCTCTCTTGCGCTAGCGACCGAAGCCGCCTCTTCGGAGGAGAAGATGTAGGCAATTCGCAGGTCATGGACCTTGCCATCGGCAGAGGTGACCGGGAATGGATAGAGCGCCCCCTTCCATCTGGTTCGCTCGTTCTCGGGGAGATGTTCTTCACGATAGGAGCAGTACTCCAGGGGCTCCAAACCGTCAAGGCCCTCTGGTACATCAACACGGAACCTCTCCGTCCAGCCGGTATCGCTACGAAGTGGAACCACGAAAGAGACGTTTGCACTATTGGCGCTACAGAGACTCTCCAAGTATCCAAGTCCCGAGTCGGCCACCACCAAGAGGCCAGGCGCCAAGGAGGTGGCCAGGGTGTCGATTGTCGCCATGAATTCTAGCAGTTCACTTTGAGCTCCAGGGTGTGGTCGAAAGTAGAGCGGGACCCCCTCCTTCGTGGATGCTTGGATGGCCTTTACCTGACGTTTGATAGTCCTATCCGCCGCCCAGCCCTTTTTCACCACTGCAGAGTCCTCATAGGCTTCAGAGAAACGAACTGCTGTTAGATCAAGATGGAGTCTGGAGACATCGAGATCGAAGTGTTCGAGCGCAGATAGCAGTAGCCTGCTGCGTAGCTCCTCTGCCACCGGGGCCAATGCGTCAAGTGCACGGCCTAGGCGGTCATCGTTCAAAAGAGCCGCCGGCACCCCCAAGAGCTCTGCTAGTGCGCAAGAGGATGCCCATCCTGAGATGTCATAGAGAGGTGAGGGAGCACAGAGCCGGTTAGCAACCAGAGCAGCGATCACCTCGCCGTGGGTAAGCAGTGCGCGTCCGCGCATAGGAATCATCCCATCTACCAGCTCCACGAGGCCAAGCCTCTTGAGATAGTGACCAACCAGCAAGAGCGGACCGACCACCCTGCGAGTACCTAAGGGTGGTGGGTCCAGACGAGTGAACGAGGCCGCTAACTGATCCAGTTGGCCCGACGCCTTTAGCTCGTCCTCGCGTCCCAAGGTGCACAGCACACGGTGCCTTACCTGTCCTGACTCGTTCCGGTAGGCCTCTACCAGGCGCAGATAGACGTACCTCCGTCC
>JAJZXI010000101.1 GCA_021806545.1 Actinomycetes bacterium
CGCTCATCATCTCCGAACCCGAACTCAAGCAAGGTATCGACATCCTTGGCGGGGTCCTCGAGAGGAGGTTTGGATGATCGTCGACGATATCGATGCGCTCTCCGTGGATCAGCTTCGTTGGCTGCTCACACCTCCATCAGCTGGTCAAGGTGACGCCAGCGATCCCGGCACCCATGGCCGGCTCCACCAGACAAATCCCTCCCCTCGGTTCGTGGGAGCGACCATGGCCGGCGTCTTCGAACACCCATCGCTGCGGACGCGCTCGGCGTTTGCCGGCGCGGCGCACCGAGTCGGGGCGCTGCCGGTCTTCTTCGTTGGCGATGAGGTTGGAATCGACGCTCGCGAGAGCGCAGAGGACGTGGCGCACCTGCTTGCGGAGCATCACCACCTCATCGGTGCACGTTTGAGACATCACTCGACGTTTATGAGGATGGCACGGGTGGCAACTGAGTATC
The DNA here is from genome assembly GCA_021806545.1 of Actinomycetes bacterium. Taxonomy (GTDB): domain Bacteria; phylum Actinomycetota; class Acidimicrobiia; order Acidimicrobiales; family Acidimicrobiaceae; genus Ferrimicrobium. The sequence continues at coordinate 456 of JAJZXI010000101.1, forward strand.
AGTGTCCGATCGTCAACCTCCTGACCGATTGGGCCCACCCGACCCAGGCAATTGCCGACATCATTACCATTGCGGAGCGACTGAAAGTCGGGCCAGAGGATCCTTTACCTCATCTGCGCATTGCCTACCTCGGAGAGGCCAACAACGTTGCCCGGTCGCTCGCAAAGGCGGCCCTCGCGCTGGGGTGGGATATCACCATTGCGGCACCGCAAGGGCATCAGTTTGGTGTCGATGACGTTGCCAGCCTTGAGAGCTATCGCTCGCTGTGCGGCTCGGACGCGCGCCTTGAACTCACGGACGACCCCAGCGCCGCAGTCCGGGAGGCCAACGTACTCTATACCGACGTTTGGATATCCATGGGAGCACAAGGCTCGGTGGAGCATGCGATGGAGGAGTTTCGTGGCTTCGGGATCGACGAGCAGCTCCTCCTAGCGGCGCCCGATGACGCTTTTGTCATGCACTGTCTACCGGCGCATCGGGGGATGGAGATCGAAGGGTCGGTCATCGACTCGGATCGTTCGGTGGTCTGGTTGCAGGCGAGAAACCGACTGGTTGCCATGGAGCGGCTCTTTCGGTTGATAGGCGAGGAGGACTAATGGCGAAGAACCAGCGCCAGTATCGGATAGCTAAGTTGATCAGTCAGAGCCCCATCTCCGCCCAGCAACAGATCGTCGACATGCTGGCTGACGAGGGGATTACGGCCACGCAAGCGACGGTGTCGCGTGATCTCGATGAGCTTGGCGCAATCAAGGTGAAGGGTCCGGGTGGGGTAAGCATTTATGCGATTCCAGACCTGCCAAGGGACCAGGTGAGTACCGAGGGGTATCTCAAGCGAGTTTTAGGCGAGTGGGTAGTCGAGGTCGTCAACTCTGGAGACCTGGTGCTCTTAAAGACACCACCTGGTTGTGCGCACGTGGTTGCCTCGGCGCTGGATCGAACTCGGCCGGATGGAGTACTTGGAACCGTAGCCGGTGATGACACCGTGTTGGTGTTGGCCGACCCGTCGATCGGGGGTGACCAGCTGACCAAGCTGATGCGCGAGGTGGCAGGATTACCGGGATAGGGCAGGCCGAAAAGTGAGCCCAACGCACCGCGCAGTGAATCCATGAACAACAACGAGGGCCGTCCAGTCATCGATAGGTGATCGGCGCTATGGGCTAACGGCTGGGCGCAGTCGCACCTTGTCGTCGGCAACGCCGATGCGTTTAGCTGGTTCACCGGTGGGACGCCTGGAGTCTGTTTGCTAGCCTAGGCCCATGTGGCCCTGGGTTGTTGTACGAACAGGGCGAGGCGACGCGACGCAGTGATCATGTTGTCGTCCCAAGAGTTGGTACTCGAAGCGAAGGAGATGAGATGGCAAAGACAGTAGTGCTCGCCTATTCGGGCGGGTTGGATACCTCGGTGGCACTCAAGTGGCTCCAGGTAGAGAAGGGATACGAGGTTATCGCCTGCTCGGTGGATGTCGGACAACAGGAGGATCTCGAAGAGGTTCGAGCGCGCGCGCTCGCAGCCGGCGCCAAGATCGCTGAGGTGGTTGAGGTGCAGGAGGAGTTTGCTAACAAGTTCATCGCGCGAGCGATTCGTGCTGGCGCGCTCTATGAGAACCGTTATCCGTTGGTCTCCTCACTCTCTCGTCCGATCATCTCTTCGCACCTCGTCGAGGTCGCACGGCGCTACGGTGCGGATGCGGTTGCTCACGGCTGCACCGGCAAAGGTAATGACCAAGTGCGATTTGAGGTTGCGATTCGTACGCTCGCACCGGACCTCGAGGTTCTGGCTCCGGTGCGAGAGTGGGGGTTTGCGCGTGAGGACACCATCGATTACGGCATTGCACATGGCGTGCAGGTCAATGCGAACCGTGCCAATCCCTATTCGATCGACCAGAACTTGTGGGGTCGCGCTATCGAGTGTGGTGAGATGGAGGACCCCTGGAACTCCCCGCCGTCGGATATCTATGCCTATACAGTGCCGCACGGTTCAGTGCCCGACACGCTCGTGATTGGCTTTCGCGAGGGTGTGCCGGTCTCGCTCGATGGAGAGACACTGCCGTTGCACCTCCTCATTGCTCGGCTGAACGCGATCGCTGGAAGTTACGGGATCGGCAGGATCGATATGGTCGAAAACCGGCGGGTTGGCATCAAGTCGCGGGAGGTCTACGAGGCTCCTGCCGCAACGGTGCTGCTCGAGGCTCATCGCCAGCTCGAGGACATCACGCTCGAGCGAGAACTCGCCCACACCAAGATCGAGCTCTCGCTTCAGTGGGCCACCTTGGTCTATGACGGCCTCTGGTATTCACCCCTGCGCATGGCTCTCGATGCCTTCATGGAGGAGGCGTCGAGCGTGGTGACCGGAGAGGTTCGGGTTCGATTCTCACCCAACGGGTTCGTCGTCGATGGTCGGCGAAGTCCACTCTCCCTCTACGACTACGAACTGGCAACCTATGCAAGGGCAGACACCTTCAACCACCTGGATGCAGAAGGATTTGTGAAGATCTTTGGGCTCGGGCTTGAGACTTGGTCGAAGCGACAGGGTAGAGTGCAGCCATGACCCTATGGCAGAGCCGGCTGAGTTCACCCCCAGCAGATGCACTCCTCGCCTTCACCGAGAGCCTCTCCTTCGATCAGAAGCTCTGGCGCTTCGATATCCAGGGATCGAGGGCACATGTACTTGGATTGACGCGGGCCAAGTTGTTGACCCACGATGAGAGCGTCGTACTGCTTGAGGCGCTCGACACCGTCTACGGAGAGCTCGAGTCGTCGAGCTTTGTCTTCCTCGCCTCCGACGAGGATATCCACACTGCGGTGGAGCGAAGGGTCACCGAGCTCGTCGGGGACGTCGGGGCCAAACTCCACTCAGGGCGATCGCGTAACGATCAGATCGCGACTGATCTTCGACTCTATTCTCGTAGTGCCCTCGCGGAAATCTCGCGCGGAGTCGTGGAGTTCCTCTCCATGGTCGCCGATGTGGCTGAGGCCGCTGGCGACGCCGTGATGCCGGGATATACCCACACCCAACGTGCGCAGCCGGTGCCGATCGCTCACTATCTGTTGGCGCATGGCTGGGCGTTACGGCGCGATCTCGATCGGCTGCTGGCGACGTTCACACGCATGGATGTTTCACCGCTCGGTGCTGGGGCGTTAGCGGGGACCACCTTGGCGATCGATCCAGAGTTCACAGCCGGCGAACTTGGGTTCGCCGCAGCCTTTCTCAACAGCTTCGATGCCGTGTCAGATCGGGACTTTGTCGTCGAAATCCTCTTCGATGTTGCGTTACTTGGGGTGCACCTCTCCCGTTTCGCCGAGGAGATCGTGATGTTCACCACCGAAGAGTTCGGCTTCTTTCGACTCGATGACTCCTACTCCACCGGCTCATCGATGCTGCCTCAGAAGAAGAACCCAGACATTGCCGAGCTTGCACGAGGCAAGACCGGGCGATATATCGGCAATCTCGTATCGGTCTTGGTTACCCTGAAAGGGATTCCGCTGACCTACAACAGGGATCTCCAGGAGGACAAGGAGCCACTCTTTGACTCGGTTGAGCAGATGACCCGCGAGCTCGTGGCCTTTCAGGGAATGGTCTCTACGATGACCTTCGACTACGAGCGCCTGCGTCAGGCGGCCTCATCGGAGTATCTCCAGGCAATTGATATCGCCGAGTATCTTGTGACCAACGGCGTGCCATTCCGCCGAGCCCATGGAGTCGCGGCCGGCTTGGTGCGTGACTCGCTCGAGCGTCGGGTACCCCTGCGAGAGCTCGTTGGTGCCCATCCTCAGCTGGGGGAGGAGGCGATGTCGCTGATCGAAGCGGATGCTGCAGTCCGTCGCCGGGTCGCCTCGGGAGGGGCGTCGATCGATTCGGTGGTAGCCCAGCTCAAACGGTATCGACAGGAACTCCATGAGCTCAGCGGCGCCGTTGCGTCGCTGCTGGGTGACCAGGACTCGTCGTCCTAACGAGAGTGCCTGGCGCCTGGGCGTCGCGTCGGTTGCGCAGATTCACGGAAGTCTCTGGTTGCTAGCAGGTCTCGAGTACGACTGAAAGCCAGAGCCCAGCCGAGTAGGCGAGGTCGGACAGGGTCTGGAAGATGCCCTGATGCATGAGTTCGATACCGATCGCAAAGAGGAGGGCGCTACGAGCCTTACGGTGGAGCAACGCTCCGAGTAGCATTGGCGCTCCGAGCTGGCGAACGATGAGTGCAGCGTGGTCAGTGAGATGTCGATCAATTACGATGAGCGCTACTCGAACTCGCTGGTCGAAGGCGAGGTGGGTGTGTAGACGAGAGAGATCCTTGAGCGTCGCGGCCAAGGAGTAGGTGATCGGAGCGAGGGCGACGCCGCAGAGCCACGGCACCGTGCGAAAGGTTGGCATGAGGGCGAGGTTGGTTCGTCGGCGCAGTGCGCCCACTGAGTATCCGTAACGAGCGGCCTTGCCTAGCCTCCTGGTCCAGACTTGTGACGCGTGAGTAGCGGTGCAAGAGGGGTGATAGAGCGCCCATTGACCGAGCGCGGTGATGCGCATCGTGAGTTCGACGTCCTCCCCCAAGTGCAGATCCTCGGAGAAGCCCCCAGCGGCGAAGAAGGTCTCCCTGGCGACTGCGAGCACCGCGGCCGGCAGATGATTGAGGTGCTGCTGGTCGACCAGGGTCGGATCGAGCCCGAGATCCAAGGGTGAGCGATGCCACTGTTCGATGATTCGCGGGGCTAGTGCGCCGATTTGATGGTGATGTAGGAGTTTGAGAGCCTCTCCAAGGCCGTTGTCGAGCCCGATGATGTCGGCATCGATAAAGAGTAGTACCTCGCCAGTGCTGAGCCGCGCACCGAGATTGCGAGCACCCCCCGGGCCGATTGGGATCTCATTGCGCGCGATCGTCGCGCCTTTGAGCGTGATGGGCAGTGCTGAACCGTCGTCGACCACGATGATCTCACAGATCCAAGAGGACCTGATGAGTTCGTCGACCAGGCTGGTAAATGTCTCGGGCGGATTGCGTGCCGGAATTATGACTGAGACGCGCGGAGGTCGCAGTGTCGGAGCACTCAAGGTGGTGATGCCCGCGGCGATCAGCGGTCGGTAGCGCTGTGGGTCGGTGGTGACAAACCGGTGGGGTAAGTCGCCCGTGACCTCGAGCATCGAGGAGCGCCGCGGATCGATGAGGAGGGGTCCCAGGCGGCGCTGCCTCGAGGTGGTGATCGTAAGGCTTGGCCGTCGCGGATCGCGTGTAGCATCTGCGGGTCCGCAACTGGAGGCTTCACCGCCAGTCGTAACCATTGCCTAACCCAAGGGCCGGTCGCAAATGCCCGCTCACGGACTTGGTTCGAGCGCTAAAGGGGGCTTGGGCTCCAGCACGGCCAACGTGACGCCGATACATACGAACACGGCACCCAACAGTGTGCCGATCGAAATCCTCTCGCCCAAGAGGAGCGTGCCAAGGATGATGCCCACCAGCGGTTGAAACAGCAGGAGAACGCCGCCGCGAGACGCGCTGACATGCTTGAAGCCCCACACCCACAAGAAGAAGGCGAGTGCCATCCCGATCACGGAGATGTAGAGGACCTCTCCCCAGCCCGCTGCGTCGAGCGGGAGTGGGTGACGAGCATCCAGAAAGGCGAGCGTTGCAAAGGGAAGCGAGGTGATGGCGCCCACCGTGCAGGCGAGCGTAACGACGGTCAACGCCGAGTAACGGGTCAAGAGTGAGGTGGAGCCAATGGTATAGAGCGACCAGCTGACGGCGGCGACGAGCAGCAGTGCGACACCGAGGGTCGTCTCCTTGCCGGGGGCCGGTGTGCCGACGATGACGATCACCCCCACAAAAGCCAGGCCAATTGCAAGCCATCGGCGGATTGGGACATGCTCCTTGAGAAGGACGGCCCCCAGTACCGCAATGAGGATCGGCGACGAGGCAGTCACCAAGGAGCCGAGGGCGGCGCCTGCGGCGTGAGTTCCGTAGAACTGGAAGCCAATTGAGATGCTAAAACCGATGATGCCGACGCCGAACATCGGAAGGTAGTCTTGTCGCTCGATGTGGAGCTGGTGCCCCCTCCCAGCGATCACGAGCAGGATGAGGGCCGAGATCCCTTCGCGGCACTCGAGCACCACCAAGGGTGGCATGGTGCGCATGAGGGCATCGCTCGCGACGTACATCCCGCCCCAGATTGCCGACGCGGCCCCGAGCGCGAAAAACCCCTGTGTACTTGCCTTCACCGCCGGTCAGTCTACTACCTCCGATGCCGTGAGGCTCGCAGTGACCAGACCGGTCGACTCCTCCAGCAAGGGGCGATCTGTTCGGGATGCCAGCTTGCGTTCTTGGCCGCCGGGTGTTGGTGTGAGCTGAGCCTACAGGCTCGCTTTGAGCGGCGAGCCATGGTACGGTCCACGCAACGAAGACCCTACTATCTGGGATTGGAAGCGGACTCGTCAAGGGCCGCACGTCAACTCAATGGGCGCCGACGACCTGGAGATAGCTCTCGATCAGAGCCATGGCTCTGGCGCGGTCCATCGCTGGCGCAATGCGCTCGACCATCGGCTTGATGGCGATGCCACCGCGTGGGTTGAAGTCACCAAATATTCGCAGAAACTTCGGTTCCAAGAGATGGTTGAGATCATCGGCGATGGTGTTGACGCAGGATTCATGGAACGATCCGTGATTACGATAGCTGACCAGATAGAGCTTGAGGCTTTTGCTCTCGACGCATCGGGCATTGGGAATGTAGTCGATGATGAGCGAGCCATAGTCAGGTTGACCAGTAATCGGGCACAGGCTGGTGAACTCTGTGGCAACCAACCTGATGACGAAGTCGGAGTCCGGCTGGGGGTTCGGAAAGATTTCGAGCGTCTCAGGGTTCGGATTCTCATACCGATACGAGGTGGATCCTCCGAGATGAGTGAGTTCATCATGCATAAATTTTGCCCTACCTTCTTGGTCGCCATTCCTGTCGCCTTTCGAGTGTAGGACCACACCTTCGGGATTGCATCCGCGAGGCCATCAGGGGGGCAAGAGCGACTAGACTTGTCAATCAGCCGATCCAAAGGGAGCGTGTTTGATGGCAATCGAACTGACTACAAAGGATTGTGACGCACTCGACGATGCTGAGCTTGAGGAGCTCGCAGCCGTCAGTGATCTGCAGGGTGCAGCTTTTAGCGCCGGGTTTCTCTCCAAGCAGCGAGAGGAATGGGTGCTGTCGTCACTTGCACGTGAGGGTGACTCACTCCTTGGGGGGATGATGTTCACACTCGAGCGCATCGGGGGTACCCCGTGCATTCTAATCAACCTGATCGTCACCCAACCGAAGGACCGCGAACGTGAACTCTTGGCGGCACTCTTGCACGAGGCCTATTCACGAGCGCTTCTAGCCTTTCCCGATGAGGACGTCCTCGTCGGCGTCAAGCTGATCTCCCCGAACGGGTATGAGATCTTCAATGGGCTCTCTGATGTTGTACCGCGTCCAGGTCACCGCCCGACCGGTGAAGAGCGGGCCTGGTCTCGCCGGTTGGCGAAGCGCTTTGGACTCGACCACGGCCTCGATGATCGTAGCTCGCTGGCAGTCAGCGAAGGAGAGCAGTATGGCTATGTGGCTTATCGGCTCCAAGATCCAGTAGAGACTCCCTTTCAGGAGGTTTTCGAGTGCTGTGCACCCGAAGAGGGTCAGGCATTGATCGTCTTTGGTTGGGTGATGGCAGAGCAGCTCGCTGACGGCTCCGTCCCTGTTCCGGTCTAGTCGCCGCCCCCTTTTCGAGCTACTTGAGGCTCGGCGGCGTGGCGCCGTGCGCGCCGTTGAGCTCATGGAGGCCGCGACGGCGCAGCTGGATCGGGCATCACTGGCGATCGATCGATCACAAGAGGCGATGGCCGAGGCAGAGGATTTTGACCGGCGATTCCCGGCTGGAAGCTGGCTGCCACCACTTGGAGGCGTGCCGCTTCTGGTCGGTAGCGCATTGGTCGAGAAGGGCTGCTACAGTGCCGCGAATGCCTTGTCGTCGGCGGAACGGGTTCTTTCGCACCCGATCATCAATGCGCTGGTCCGCGATGGCGCATTGGTCGTTGGGTGTACGTCGGTATCTGCGAACCTTTCGGTCCATCCGATTGCTCCCCGGGACCGCATCGACGCTGCGAGCCCTATGGACGAGGACCCCCTGGCATTGGCGCTTTGGCGCGGTGCGGTCGCCGTGGGCGTGAGCGTCGAGGATCTCGATTCGATCGCTACGCGTGTGCGTTTGGGTATCGCGAGCTATCGTCCTACGCTTGGGTTTGCCCCGTCGGTCGACTACCCGAAGATGGCCACGATCATGGTGGTGGCCCATACCCTTGTCGAGCAGGCCTATCTTCTCGATCGACTGCGCGCGATTGGGGTCCGCGGTGACCCGCGTTTCGTCCCTCACGCCAACCCCAAGAGTCTGGCGACCTTTGCGGCGAGTCCGTCGCGTCCGCCTCGGATTGGAGTGTGGTCCTTGGCGGCGACGACAGCGCACGACGGCGGGGCGACCGTCGTTGGCGCTGGTACTACATGCATCGAGACACTCGAGGCCCGTGGCGTGCCACTGGATACCGTGGCCCTGTCGGCATCTGCGTTGTCGTATTTTCGGCGTTGCATGCGCATCGGTCCCGCGCTTGGTGGTAGCGCAGCGATATCCTTGGCCTCTGGGGACTCTGGAGCCTGGTGCAAGTCGGTTGCAGAGGTCGACCAGCTCTTCGATACCGCTGAGGTGGTGATCGTGGCGACCCCAACAGACGCGGTGGGAGAGCACAGCGATGCACGAACGGTATGGTCGCTCACACAGTTGGCGAACCTACCCATGGCGGTTCTTCCGGATGCTGGAGTCACACTCGTTGGCCCGCGATTTGGAGATGCCTCCCTGCTGCGCGCTGCCGCGTGGCTAGGGGAGGTCGTAGCGTCGCAATAGACGGACCCGGATCAGTCGAGCCGGTGTCGATCGATTTGATTGTGGGTCGATCAACCAGTTAGCGAGCACCAGCTCGCGCGTGGATCCAAAGAGACACGCTGGCATAGTGGCGACGGCGGGCAGGAAGCCAAAGTGACGCTATGACTACGGCACAGTGGAGCAGCCTCGGCTACCAGGCGATCACATCACCCGCCTGGTAGCGGACGGGATGTGGCGCTCCAAAGCGAACAGCGCTTCCTGCACCCATCACGGTCATCAAGGCCGGTGTGCCGACAAGGGCAGTACCCCAGGGTTCCGGCAAAGTCCTGATATGACTGCCTGACCTGGCCTCATGCAACAGGATTGGCGCGGTCAGTCTTTGTTGTGGTATATGTTTGGGAT
>JAJZXI010000005.1:0-6307 GCA_021806545.1 Actinomycetes bacterium
AGCTAGCCCCAACGCGTTGTAAACGACGCCTCTGTGCTACTCGTGTACCCTCGAGGTCGTCGGCCCTGGAAGGAACCCATGCAACTCAAACCTGGAACCAGTTGGAATGAACTCTACGCGCGAGCAATGGCACTCGCTCCACATGCGTTCACGAACTCCGGCGTCGCGAACTACTGGGGCGGACAGTGGAGGGAGGAGGGCGAGGTGCACCCCGCTACCTCCCCGATCGACGGCTCACGAATCCATGGCCCCTTGCTGCTCGAAACCCATCAGGCAGCGGCAGCGCTCGATAGCTGTGTCGACGACCATTTTCAGTGGATCAAGGTTCCTCTCGCAGAGCGCAAGGCGCGCACCGAACGAGCCATTGCGAAAATCGTCGAGCATCGTGAACTCCTTGCGCTGCTGTTGACCTGGGAAATCGGCAAGCCATACCGACAAGCGCTCGTCTCAGTCGACCGGACTACCTCGGGTGTCGAGTGGTACCTCAACGAGATCGATCGCATGCTCGAAGGTCGTGGACCGCTTCCTGGCCCGGTATCCAATATCGCCTCGTGGAACTATCCGCTCTCGGTGCTCGCCCACGCACTGTATGTGCAGATGCTCTCGGGCAACGCGGTCATCGCCAAAGCACCGACCGATGGAGGGGTGGCTGCACTAACCCTGGCTATGTCCTTCGCCATCGACGAGGGACTGCCGGTCACGCTGGTTTCGGGCCTCGGTGGCAAACTCTCCTCAGTCCTCGTGCGCTCGCCGGAGATCGGGGCACTCGCGTTCGTTGGCGGGCGAGACACCGGCGGCAAGATCGCCTCTGATCTCGTTCGAACCGACAAGCGCCACATGCTCGAGCAGGAGGGTCTCAACGCCTGGGGAATCTGGAACTTCTCCCAGTGGGATCTCCTTGCGCCGATGATCAAAAAGGGGTTCGAGTACGCCAAACAGCGCTGCACCGCCTACCCTCGCTACGTGATTCAGCGGCAGCTCTTCGATGAGTTTCTTGCGATGTACATTCCCGTCGTGTCGTCGCTCGTAGTCGGGCACCCGCTCGCGGTCGAGAACCCTGATGACCCGATTCCCGATGTGGACTTCGGTCCGGTGATCAACGCAGCCAAGGCCACCGAGCTGTTGAGCAATATCGACGAGGCTATTAACCGGGGCGGTATTCCGATCTATCGAGGCAAGCTCGACCCGAGTCGATTCATCGAAGGTCAGGATATGAGTGCTTATGTCGCTCCGGTGACCATTCTGGATCCTCCCCGCGCCTCTCCGCTCTACCATGCTGAACCCTTCGGTCCCGTCGACACCCTGGTCATCGTCGACACCACGGCCGAGCTGCTTGCCAAGATGAACGTCTCGAACGGAGCACTGGTCTCATCGATCGCCTGCGACGACCTCGAACTCGCCGCGACGCTGTCCCAAGAGGTCCACGCCTTCAAGGTAGGCATCAACCAGGTCAAGTCGCGCGGCGACCGTGAGGAGCCCTTTGGCGGTCGAGGCGCATCATGGAAGGGCGCCTTCGTCGGAGGAGAGTACCTCGTGCAGGCGGTCACCGAGGGACCCAGTGAGTCTCGGCTCTATGGCAACTTCCCCGACTATCAACGCTATCCAGACCTCGGGTGATCGAACTCGAGTGGCTGCGGCTCTACCGAGTCCAGCTCGCGCTGCGTACGCCGTTTCGCTCGGCCGAGAGCGTACAACGAAAGAAGGACACCTACCTGATCCAGCTCGAGGCGAGCGACGGAGCCACCGGCTGGTCCGAGATCAGTGCCCAGACCGATCCGAGCTACTGGCCCGAGACGGTCGCCACCTGCCTCGAGATCATCGAGCACCACCTCGTAGCCCAACTCCGACGTGGCTTTGCATCGGCGTACGAGATCCACGATGCCCTCGTCGCGGTCAAGGGAAACCAGATGGCGCGTGCGAGCATCGAGATGGCGTTCTTTGACCTCGCGGCTCGGACCACGGGGGTGGGTCTCTGGTATCTCCTCGGAGCGGCGCCGGAACGCACGCATGTCCCAGCCGGTGTCTCGCTCTCGTTGAATGAGAACGTCGCTGACCTCATCGCCGACCTCACTGCCTCCCGGGCAGCAGGTTATCGACATGTGAAGATCAAAATTGCCCCACACCACGACACCATCCTCGCTGCACTCACGGACTATCAGGACCCAAGCGGCCATCGGATAATGGATACGCTTGTCCTTGATGCCAACGCGAGTTACGCCAGCACCAACCGCGGGGATCTCGCGAGCGTCGATAACCTCGGTGTTGCCTTGCTCGAACAACCGCTCGGCGAGCACGACTTCGTCGGACACGCCGAGTTGGCGAGACACCTGCGCACACCCATCGGACTCGATGAGTCGATCGCAGGGGTTGACGATGTCATGACCGCCTTGCAGCTGGGGATGCGACCGACGATCAACCTGAAGCCGAGTCGGGTCGGCGGCTATGTCGAATCCCTCAGGATCATCGAACGCTGCCAACGCGAAGGGCTCCATCTCAGGATTGGAGGAATGCTCGAGACCGGCATCGGTCGTGCCCACAACCTCGCACTGGCATCGCATGCAGCATTCGACCGCGTCGGCGATCTCGCCGCCTCAGATCACTACTTTGCCAAAGACATCACTCCTGCCTTCGCGCTCGAGCCCGACGGCACCATCGCCCGTCCCGACGGCACTGGCCTGGGCGTCGTGCCAGACTCCGCTTGGCTGGCCGAGGTCCCCTGTCGGGAGATTCGCATCCGCTACTAGCGCAGCGGACAAGCTATTCGAAGGGTGGAATCATGGCGTTGATCCACTGCGCAAGATCGAGATCGCGATCCGTCACGGCGCCTACATCATGACTGGACAGCTCTACCGTCAGCGCGTGATACTCCACAATCAGCCGAGGGTGGTGGTTGCGCCACATCGCCAGTGAGGAGATGCATAGCCCTGCCACCACGACCTTGGAATAATCATCGAGCTCGATGCGACGGACTAGTCGAGAGCCCTCCTGAATCCAGCCACCGGGAAGCTTTTCCACACCCACAGGATAGCGCTTTGTCAGGATGCACTGACGCGGGTGACGACCAAGCTGGCAAGCGCGACTCTTTGACGATATGTTCGACACCTCGCGCAAGAAAATCTCAAGCGTGGTCGATGGAGTGACGAAACCTGAACACAGACGGCATCGATCAGGAGGACAGAGATGGCTCGCACTCGGCATAACCGCCACACATCTGCATCTGTCTCTCCGGGGGGCAGAGAGGTTACTCGGGATCAGGCGGCGCACATCCAACGCATGGCCGAGGGTATTGGCCAAGCGGGTCTCCTCGTCGTCGAAGCCGCAACCAACGTCGAGGCGATCGCCTCCAACATCGGAACCCAGGTCGAGCTGTTCAAAGATCTCACGCTTGCCGCCCGCGACCTGCGTGATGGCAATCGGTCACTCTCTGATGATGCATCAACGGCCGCTGAAGCCACCCAGAGCATGAACCAGGAGCTGGCACAGTCCCGAGAAGAGATGACCGCCTCACTCTCCGAGGTCAACTATATGATCTCCTGGGTTGGCAACACCAGCACGCAGCTCGAGACCCTCCAACAGGAGATGGAGAACGTGGGGCGAATCGCCCACCACATCGACTCGATCGCACAACAGACCCATGTCCTGGCACTCAATGCGCATATCGAGGCGGCGCGCGCCGGCGTCGGGGCGACCGGATTCACGGTCATCGCCAATGCCATTCGCGACCTCGCTGATCAAGCGATCGACGCGGCGGCATCCATCTCGACGACCCTGGATCCACTCATCGCCTCGGTCAACGACCTGGGAGGCACGACGCGAAGCGCTCGACGCGGTGCTGAACGCGCCCGCAATGCAATCGACATGGTCGCTGGCTCCTTAGAGCGCTCCCAGCATGCTGGCTCCGTGCTCGACCGGCGCGTCGAGGCTATTGCGACGTTTTCTCGTACCATCAACGACAAGGTCGATCTCTTCTCCAGCTCCCTCCTCTCGCTGTTCGAGGGTGTAGAACACTCCGAAAACGAGCTCACTGCCGCGACGCAGAGCCTTGACGATCTCATGAGTCGTACGAACTCACTCGTACAGCTCAGTGCCAAGATCGGTGTTACCACCGCAGACACCCCCATCGTCGATGAGGTCGTCAAGAAGGCCAGTGTCATCGCAAATCTCTTCGAGGCGGCGCTCAACGCGGGTGAGATCAGCATCGACGAGCTCTTCGACGAGCACTACCAAGAGATCCCTCACACGAACCCCACACAGCATCTCACGCAGTTCACTACCTTCGTCGACAGGACAGTCCAGGATCTCCTCGAAGACTTCTTGGACTTCTCTCCCAGTGTTGTCTTTGCTGCCGTCGTCGATCGCAATGGCTATCTCTCTACCCATAACCTCAAGTATTCTCTGCCGCCATCGGGTGATCCCGACTGGGATACCGCCCACTGTAGGAACCATCGCTTCTTCGACGATACCACTGGCATCAACGCCGCGCGCAGCCGCGATGAATTCCTACTCCAGACCTACAGGCGCGACATGGGAGGTGGGGTATTCCGGCTCATGAAAGATGCCTCTGCGCCTATCTACGTCGGGGGCCTGCATTGGGGTGCACTCCGAGTGGGGTATGCACCTCTCTCCCTCGATGAGGAGAACGCAGCCAAGGCTCGGCGCAGACCAAGCCACCAACCGCTAGCCCCCGAGCCCGATAACGACGCAGCCCGCAGCGAGCTTGGTGCCCTCCTATCTCCGTGGTAATTGCACCCGGTCACCTCGACTCAAGCCAACCGCGCCAAGCTCAGCAACTGGCGTGCGCGCCTCTGGCCGGCGGCCCCAGCAGCTCGCCATGAAGAAAATGTGCCCCGGCATCCACGATTCGGGCGTTGAGATAGCTCCCCCGCAGTCGCTCACCATCCACACCCGCCAGGTGCACGAGCTTGTTCTGCCTCGTCCTCCCCGAAGCGACGTTGGCATCACGCTTGGAGGGCCCATCGATGAGAATCTCTTCGATCTTGCCTACCCGTGCTCGATGCTTCGCGGCACCAGAGCGCTCAGTCACGAGTTTGAGTCGCTCAAAACGATCGCGAATCACCTCGGGATCGACGAACTTATCCGTCCACGCTCCCGCCTCCGTTCCAGGTCGCGGCGAATAGATGAAGGTGAATGCTGAGTCAAACTCACAACGAGCCACGAGCTCGAGCGTCGCTTCGAACTCGTCCTCGGTCTCTCCTGGAAAGCCAACGATGATATCCGTCGTCACCGCCAGATCGGGGATGATCGACCTAGCAAGCTCGAGCTTCTCGAAGAACCGCTCGCCGCGGTACCCTCGATGCATAGCTGCCAGCACTCGATCGCTGCCAGACTGCAGCGGAAAGTGCAGGCTCTCGCACACCGCAGGAGACTCTGCCATCGCGGCAAAGGTCTCCTCTCGCATATCCTTTGGATGCGGCGAGGTGAACCGAACGCGTCGAATGCCATCGACACCACTCACGGCGCGCAACAGATCACTAAAGAGCGGGCGAATGCGTCGAATGCCATCGCTCACATAGACCGGTCCGGCAAGGAATCCATGATCATGGATCCCATCGCTCGTGCGTCGCAGCCGTTTGGTGAGATCACGCCCGTAGGAGTTCACGTTCTGGCCGAGCAAGGTTACCTCGCTTATCCCTTGCTCGGCGAGGCGACGCACCTCGTCGACGATGGCCCCAAAGGGTCGGCTCACCTCAGGTCCGCGTACCTGGGGCACGATGCAGAACGCACAGTTATTATCACAGCCCGTCTGGATGGTGACCCAGGCCTTGTGACCCTCAGCTGGCTCAGGTACAAGATCGACCATTGGGTCAATCGAGCCATCTCCGGTGCTCACATCAATCACATGACGCTCCTCATCGGAGCGCTCCAGCAGATCGGCGATCGAACCAATAGCGTGCGTGCCGACTACGACGTCGACATGGGGTGCCCGATCGAAGATCGCGTCCTTCTCCCCTTGCGCCAAACACCCTGCCACAACGATGCGCATCCCCGGCTCCCGAACCCGACGCTCGCGCAGCATGTTCACCTGGCCAAAAAACCGATTATCAGCATTCTCTCGAATGGTGCAGGTGTTAAAGACCACCACATCGGCCACGTCCGCAGACAGCGCCGGTGTCATGCCCTGGCGTCGAAGAACCGCCACGATTCTCTCCGAGTCGTTCTCGTTCATCTGGCAGCCGAATGTCTTGACGTAAAAACTCTTCATTCGAGCAAGGAGTCTAGTGGCCTGACCCGGGTCACCACGAGCGCCGGCCTGTCCTCGGGGAACCACTCTGTCCTCGGGGAACCA
>JAJZXI010000005.1:6407-40713 GCA_021806545.1 Actinomycetes bacterium
CTGTCCTCGGGGAACCACTCTGTCCTCGGGGAACCAGGAGTCCTCATCCACAGGCCGGAAAGGGGCTGGTCGCCGATCGGCGCCGACGATCCAAACACCCCTGCTCGATCGCGCCGCTAGTTCGATGTCTCGGAGAATGTCTCCTCATCTTCAGCCGGCAGCATCCCGTGTGTCAAACCATCCACCACCGCGCCGCTTACCTTGTCTCGAATCTTCTGATCAAGCTCGGCCATCAACTGCGGATTCGCAGCGAGAAATGTCTTGACGTTCTCCCGCCCCTGGCCGAGCTGCTCACCCTCGTAGGTATACCATGACCCCGACTTCTTGATCAGGGCAAGCTCCACTCCCACGTCAAGGATGGACCCCTCGCGAGAGATTCCTTGTCCGTACATGATATCGAACTCCGCCTGGCGGAAAGGTGGTGCGCACTTGTTCTTCACTACCTTGACCCTGGTGCGCGATCCCACCATCTCGGTGCCATCCTTGATGACTTCGACCTTGCGAATATCGAGACGAACGGAGGAGTAGAACTTGAGAGCACGCCCACCTGGGGTCACCTCCGGAGAGCCATACATCACGCCAATCTTCTCCCGTAGCTGGTTGATGAAAATGGCAAGCGTGTTGGTATGATTCAAATTCGCCGTCAACCGACGCATCGCCTGCGACATCAAGCGAGCCTGGAGCCCCACATGAGCATCTCCGATGTCGCCCTCGATCTCCGCACGCGGTGTCAGCGCCGCGACCGAGTCGATCACGACGACATCGATGGATCCCGACCTGATAAGGACATCACAGATCTCAAGCGCCTGCTCGCCATAGTCTGGCTGTGAGATCAGTAGGGCATCGATATCCACGCCGATCGCCTGCGCGTAAACCGGATCAAGAGCGTGCTCGGCGTCGATGTAAGCGCAGTTGCCTCCAATGCGCTGTGCCTCAGCCACCACGTGCAACGCAAGCGTGGACTTGCCCGAGCTCTCAGGTCCAAAGACCTCAACGACACGACCACGCGGCAGACCACCGACGCCCAGTGCCAGGTCGAGCGCCATAGCTCCCGTGGAGACCGATTCGATCGCCATCTGCGGGGCCTCGCCCATACGCATAATCGAACCCTTGCCGAACTGCTTCTCGATCTGGGCGATCGCTATATCCAGTGCCTTATCTCGTTCCATAGTTCCTCCTCGTCAACTCATCTTCATAGACTAGATCGAACCTCTGACAATTAGTACATTTGATCGTATATAACGATGATCGTTCGCAGCGACAGTTGGGCCAGCGTGGTGCAGAGCACGAACGCCACGATATTCGTGCGTCGATCCGCCCGTAGAACGCGGCATAGCTCAGCGCCCCTCATCCATCGCAAAACTCGAGAGCACAGGCTAGCCACATCGCATCCGCCCTCATCACCATCCGGTCGCAACGCCTGGCTCCGCGCAATCCCTTACCCCAGCTCGAACCCACGTGAAGAGCCGCTGAGCGTGAGGCGAGCCAGGTCCAGCGCCGTCGCAGTCGCATAGGTGCGAATTCGCTCACGATCCCCAAGAAGCTGGACACGGCGTGCCGCCGAGCGGCCATTTGCACTCATGCCGATCCAAACAACACCAGTCGGCTGTCCCTCAAGCTCGTCCGGCCCAGCCACACCCGTTGTCGAAAGACCAATATCAGCACCAACCAGCCGAGCGACACCCTCGGCCATCGCACGGGCCGCCTCAGGTGAAACCACCGAAGGCGCGACGACTCCGAGTAAATCCTCCTTGACCGAACGGGCATAACTCACCACTCCGCCGCGAAACCACGTCGAGGCACCCGGAACGCGAACCAGCTGCGAGGCGAGCATCCCGCCAGTCAGGGACTCGGCTGTCGCGATTGTCAAGGATTTGTCCAAAGCGGCACGCGCCACGACCCCCTCGAGCGTCTCATCGTCGACACCGAAAACGTAGTCCCTGAGCACCTCTCGCGCCCGCAGCTCCTCCTCGTCGAGCAGCCCGAGCACCACCGCCGCGTCGGTAGCAGCCGCGGTAAAGCGCACCTTGACCCCTTCAATACCCGAGGCGAGAAATGCGATCGTGACTGCGGATCCCTCGAGCGCCTCAAAGCGTGGCGCCATCAGCTCGGCAAGAGTCGACTCACCCAGACCCCAGGTCCGAATCACTCGAGACTGGATCACCGTGGTGTCGCTACGTCGCGCGCGCAACTCGGCCAAGACCTCGTTGGCAAGCATGTCGTCGAGCTCGTAGGGAACCCCCGGAAGCGCAACGATAACCTTCTCGCCTACAGGGACGATCAACCCCGGTGCGGTACCCTTGCGCTGCTCGATGACGGTCGCGCCCTCGGGCACCATCGCTTGGCGATAATTATTTACCGACATCGTCCGACCCCGGGCTGCAAACAGCCCCTCGATGACGCTGCGAACCCTGGCATCCTCCTTGAGCGGTCGCCCACTCACCTGTGCAATCGCCTCTCGGGTGATATCATCTTGAGTCGGACCCAAACCACCGCTGGTGATGACGGCATCGGCCTCGCTCAGCGCCAGTTCAAGAGCGGCGACGATGCGTTCATGGTTGTCGCCGACCTTGAGCTGCAGATGCGATGAGAAGCCATTCGCCGCGAGAACCTGACCTATCCGTGCTGAGTTGGAGTCTACGATCTGCCCGAGCAGCAACTCTGTGCCGATTGCTACTACCGCGACCTCCAACGCGCGCTATGCCTTGATACTTTTGGAATCGAGGAAGTATTGCACCGCGCTGGCCAACGCAAGCACTACTCCGATCCATGCACCCAGGTCGACGAGGGAGCGATCGTGGCGACCTACCGAAGGGATCAACGCGAAGCCAATGACGAGAATCTGCACCAACATCTTGAGCTTCCCGGGGATGCGGGCAGGGAGGCTCCTACCTGCAGCGAGCACCTGGGTGCGATAGACCGAAACCGCCACCTCGCGCAGGCCCATAATCAAGACCGGTAGGCCATCGATTCGATGCATGATAAAAAGCGCTCCGAACGCGGCGAAGACCAGAATCTTATCAGCCAGCGGGTCGAGGAATGCACCGGAGCGCGTCACGCCCTGGCGCCGCGCGATGTAGCCGTCAGCGCTGTCGGAGATCGCCAGCCCTGACCAGAGCCAGAACGGGACGATTGACGTCGGAGACGAGAGGACCATCACCACGAGCACCGGCGCAAAGCAGATGCGCAACACCGTAATGGCATTGGCGGGAGTGGCTATGGCGGATGGGCCATAGATGACGCGCTGAGGAGTAGACATCTCGCTCCAGTCTACCCCACAGAGCGGAGCCAATGGTGCAGGAGGGCTTTACTCATCGCGGGTATCGGCAACGGTGGTGAGCCCGTCGAGATCGACCGAGAGCATGCGCACCTCGTAGCCAAGTCCACTCGTCACCATCGCATCTAACACTCGATGGTAGACCGCATCGACACCGTCGACATCGGTGAAGCCAACACAGATAGTTCCAGCGCCCGACCATGATGCCCCTCGACACCCCGCCTCGAGCAGCATCGTGAGCAGCCGTTTGGACTCAGGAAACGCCTTGGCTCTCGCCTCTTGATGCAGGTGATCTTCGAACAGAGCGGGTACGAGATCCTCGACGTGCGCCAGAGAGGCGGCCAAGACTACCCCATGAGAGAGGTTGAACACTGCGTCATCGAACGACACCATCGCGGGCAACAGCCGGCGGGCAGCCTCGGTTGCAAGCTGCTCCGGGGGAATGATCACCACCAGTCGAAGCAGCGGATCCACCGCCAGACGGCGGATGATCGGGCCGGTTGGCCCCATCAACGCAGCGACACCGCCACCGTAGTAGGAGGCGGCAACATTCTCCGGATGACTCTCGAAGTCCAGTGCTACCCCCAGCGGATCTGAGTGTCCCAACGCCGCTGCGACCCCGAGGGTGACGGCTGCCGATGAGCCAAGTCCGCGCGCCAGCGGGATCTCAGAGTCGATCACCAGGCCAACACGGTCGTGTCCGAGCACGTCGACGACTAGCTGGTGAATCAGGTGATTCCCATCCACGATCTCGCCGCATCCTTGACCGCGCAGCTCTACTCGAAAAGACGCCGATTCAAAGGCTCGCGCCGTGAGAAAGAGCGGGACTGCGAGCGCAAGCGTATCGAAGCCAGGCCCCAGATTCGCCGAGGAGCCTGGAACGCGCACGCTCTTGAAACCCATAGATCAGCTCCCCTGTACTAGAAGTGGGTTAACCTCCACACGATCGACGGATGTGCGACCGCGTTGGTTACCTTCAATGGGACTATCTTAAGCTGCTCTCCGACGGTCAAGGTCGCGGTACCCACTTTGGCACCGGCAGGTAAGCCATACACCGACTTGGCAAGCGTGGGAGTAAAGGACTCCGAGAGCCCTGGCCAGCCGATCTCGGTAACGGTCTCGCCAGCCACCACCGGGTCCGGACTCGCCCCAGGCACATCCAAATAGCCGACGATCTGACCCTTTCGCAACACCGTGAGCTGTCGTGGAATCGTCTGGAGGGACTGCGCCATCCGTTCGCCATCATGGAGGGCACCGATCAGGGGCTGGACGCCTCCAACATCGAGAATCGTCCCCAACCCAAGCAGATTCGTCTGACCCAACTTGATCTGCGTCGCCATCGCGAAGCTGCCGGTAAGGATCGACCCCGTCTTGGCCCCAACGATGTTGTCATGGCCTAGTGCATAGTTGACGTTGTAGACCGTTCCGGCGACCGGCAGCGTTGCCTGGGGCATCGCCGCGATGTTCGCGAGGACCGGGTTGGACATGAAAAGCGCCTCGATCTTGAGCTGGTCGCGTGGGATCGAGAGAGTCGACGGCGTCACGCCGCTCGGGTCGCCATAGTGCGTATGATGCAGTCCAAGGCTCGCGGCATAGTTGTTCATCTGCGTGACAAAACGACTGACTGAGCCAGCGTCCCAATTCGCGAGGACCGTTGCGATGTTATCCGCAGAAGGAATCAACAACATCTCGAGTAGCTGCTCCTCTGAGAGGACTTCGCCGACCTTGATCGCGCCGACTGAATCGTTGGCGTTCTTGTCATTGACGTAGATCTGGTAGTCCTGCGGGGTCATCGTCAGGCTCGGGCCACTCTGTCCGAGCGACAAGGGGTGGGCCTTGAGCGTGAGCAACGCCGTGGTCATCTTGGCGACCGAGGCGATCTCAGTTTCGTGGAGGTAGCCATGCTGACCCAAAAGCCCGACGCCGAGAATCTCAGCGGCGGCCTCGGCATGTGCCGGCCATGCGACCGTCGGCGGTGTTCCAGGGATCTTCGAAGACGACGCCAACGACGCCGTGTATTTCGGACTCGGCACGCCACGGACCAGCTGCACGATTGAGACCAAACCAGCGATAAGGATCAGGATCAATACGCCGACGATAAGACGTCGTGCCAGCATCGTTGAGTTGCGTCCCGAATAGCTCCGACGACCACCCCTCGTCGATACCCATTGATCTCCGCGCGCCATTCACTTCCTCCATCTTGTGCTGTGTCAGTACGTGAGTTGTCCGTACCCGTCAAGGCACACATCATAACCGCCTGGGCCGCCGTTTTCGTGAGAGTTCCATGAATCACCACGAAGATGATCACGACGTAGTATCGGGCATTTGTTCGCGCTACACCCCGGGGTAATGCGGGCTCCATAGGTCGCCCGATCGACGCTCAGATGTCCAGCTCCTCGAGCTCCTCCGGGGTGATCAGAACCTGGCGCTGCTTGGAGCCATCGGCCGGGCCGACGATCCCCCGATCCTCCAGCAGGTCCATGAGTCGCCCGGCACGCGCAAACCCAACCTTTAAGCGTCGCTGCAGCATCGACGTAGAGCCAGCACCGGTCTCGACAATCAGCCTGGCTGCAGTACCAAAGAGTGGATCGACCTCTGCTGCAAGGTCACCCTTTGGCCGACCAGGATCCTCAACCTTGTCGAGCTCCTCGAGGTAGCTCGGCGTGCCCTGTCGTCGCCAATGACCGACCACGGCAGCTACCTCCTGCTCCGAAACCCAAGGGGCCTGCAGTCGGCGTGGCTGAGAGGACGTCGCCGTCACCATCAAGAGATCGCCCTTGCCGACCAGCTTCTCCGCTCCCAGCTGATCGAGGATGACCCTCGAATCGGTCTGCGATGCCACCGCGAAGGCGATTCGCGAAGGCACATTCGTCTTGATGACGCCGGTGATCACGTCCACCGACGGTCGTTGCGTCGCGATCACCAGATGTACCCCGACCGCGCGGGCCTTCTGCGCAATTCGGCAGATCGAGTCCTCGACGTCTCGTGGCGCAGCCATCATGAGATCATTCAACTCATCGATGACCACGAGGATGTAGGGTAACTCCTCAGGCGGCCCCTCGTCGGGATCGGCCGCTCCCGCTGAGAGAGCAATCAGCTCCCGATAGCCGACGATGTCACGTACCCCCCAGTGCGCGAGAATGTCATAGCGACGCTCCATCTCTTCAACTGCCCAGTTGAGTGCGTGTGCCGCCTTCTTCGGGTCCACAACGACACTGGTAAGCAGATGTGGGAGCGCGTTGTACTGCGAGAGCTCGACTCGCTTGGGATCGACAAGGATCAGGCGCAGCTCCCTTGGGGTATTGCGGACCAGGAGGCTCGTCAACAGCGAGTTGATCAGCGACGACTTTCCCGAGCCAGTTGAGCCCGCTACCAATACATGGGGCATCGTCGCGATGTCAAAGACCGCAGCGGTGCCGGAGATATCCCGACCAAGAGGCACATCGAGGACCTTCGTGGCCCGCTCCATCTGCGGACTCGCCAGCACATCCCCGAGGGTGACAACCTCACGCACGCGATTGGGCACCTCGACACCGATAGCGCTCTTGCCTGGGATCGGCGCCAAGATACGAACGTCGGTCGCCGCCATCGCGTAGGCGATATCCCGCTGCAGCGCGAGCACTCGAGCGACCTTGACACCCTCTGCAAGCTCGAGTTCGTACCGAGTGACGGTCGGGCCCACCGTCATGTTCGCGACGCTCACGGCAACACCATGTGAGCCGAGCGCCGTCTCGAGGATACGGCCTCGTCGCTCGAGGTCTGCCCGATCGATTTTGGCCCGACTTCCGCGCCTGAGGAGCGACGCGGGTGGCAATCGCCACTCTCCGTCCGTGCGAGAGTGCTGGGTGGTCGGTGCCACCGGCTCCTCGAGCAACGACGGCTCATCACCGGCTAAGACTTCGCCAGGCTCTGTCAGTCTCTCCTCATCGACACGGGGCACCTCTTGCGCGGGCGTCGTGCCCTTGCGTCGCGCACGCTTGGCCCGTTTGGGCTGACTCGCCTTGGTGTCGCCGGGGTCAACGCCTGACTCACCAGCCGGTTGCGCCTGCTGTCTCGGTGGTCTCGAGGCCAGATGTTCAACGATCCAGTTCATCGACTCCCGTGGACGCAACCCGACCAGACCGAGCAACGCGATGAGCGCAATGACCGACATCACGATGATGCCACCTACCGAGCCGGCCACCCTGGTAACGCCAAAGCCGACAAGATCACCCACGATTCCGCCGAACTGAGGTCCTGGCACCACGAGCTGCGACCTGCCACCCAGCGCAACTGCCCCGTCGATCGAGGCGATCGAGGCGACGAGAACGCCGGCCACGACGAGTGCGTGGCGCGGCAGACGGGCATACCTCATCATCACCGCGACACCTACCAGTGTCGCAACGACATAGAGCACCCACACCAGCTCGCCAAAAACGTCGTGACTGAGGTCGAGGACGGCCCGTCCCAGCCCACCGAAGAGTCCGCTGTAGGCGACGGCTCCCAGAAGAACTGCTCCAACGGCCCACACAAGTCCCGTCGCCTCGCGTGACCAGTGAACCTGAGGGTTGCTGCGCGCCGACGATGGCGAGGTACGACGCCTGGTCGTCGTGGCCTTGGCTGCCTTGCGCGCCGGCGCCGACTTGCGCGGTGATGGCGTCGCCACTTACACCTCGATGACGAGAGGGACCACCAGCGGCCTGCGCTTGGTTTGCTCCCGGATGTAGCGTCCCACTCTACGCTTGAGCTGCTCCTTGAGGTGCGTCACGCCCTGGTCGTCATGGAGACCATTCACTGTCGCTGACACTACGTCACGAATCGCAAGGAGCAGACCCTCTTCACGCTCGTCGTGTACCCAGCCGAACGAGAAAATCTCCGGCTCACCGACGAGCTTTCGACCCTCGGCCATCGTCAACGCAGTGACGACGATGCCGTCAGCAGACAGGCTTCTGCGGTCACGCAACACGCTCGCGTTGATATCGCCCACCTCACCGTCGACGTACAGGTAGTCACCCGAGCGGGACACCCCACTCGCGAGCCCTCGCTCACTCAACAGGACCTCATCTCCGTCACCGCAGATACGCGCCTGTCCACGCACCACACCCGTTTCGAGCGCCAGCTGGTGATGGGCGGCAAGGTGGCGGTACTCGCCATGCACTGGAACGAAGAACTCGGGGCGCACCAGAGTGAGTAGTAGTGCTAGCTCGTCTCGCCGAGCGTGACCTGAGGAGTGCACCCGACGCACCGATGGATAGATCGCCCGTGCTCCAAGACGCGCAAGCTGGTTGATCACTCGATAGACCGCCGATTCGTTGCCAGGTATGGTATCCGAGGAGAAGATAACCGTATCGCGTTCTCCAATCGTGAACCAGGGGTCCTTGGCGAAGGCGAGACGGTGCAGTGCCGAGGAGTGTTCACCCTGGCTACCCGTCGCAATCACACAGACCGATGTGGGATCATAGTCATCGATTGCCTCGACATCGATGAGACCGGTCAGCGGTCCTCCGGGGAACAGTCCAAGCTGTTCGGCCAGCTTGACGTTGCGCTGCAGCGATCGCCCCACGAGACAGACCTTACGGCCCGACCCCGCAGCCGCCGCCAGAATCTGCTGGATACGATGTAGGTGCGACGCAAAGCACACGACGGTGAGGCGTCGATCCTGATTCTCGGCAAAGACCTCCTCAAGAACGACACCAACCGAGCTCTCCGAGTTCGACGAGCCGGGCTCGTCGGCATTGGTCGAGTCCGAGAGGAGCAGACGAACACCCTGGGCACCGAGCGCGGCCATGCGGTCGAGGCCAAAGGCACGGGAATCGACTGGCGTCCGGTCGACCTTGAAGTCCCCTGTATGGAGGATGAGGCCCTGGTGGGTCGAGACCGCAACCGCTGTTGCCCCGGGAATCGAATGGGTCACCGGTATGAACTCGACGTCAAAGGGTCCAACCTTCACCGACTGATAGTCTCCTACCTCGCGGTAGCTGATGCCTGAGACACCTGACTGTTCGATCCGGGAGCGAGCAAACGCCATCGTCACTGCCGAGCCGTAGACCGGCATAGGCACCTCTCGCAGAAGATGTGGTAGGGCACCAATGTGGTCCTCATGACCATGGGTCACTAGAACACCATGCAGATCCAGGTCTGCCTCCACGAGGTACCGGTAGTCAGGGAGCACCACGTCCACACCGGGCATATCGGCCTTGGGGAACATCACGCCGCAGTCGATGACCACCGCGTCTCGCCCTTGGCTGATCACGAGCGAGTTGCGCCCGATCTCACCCAGGCCACCGAGAAACCGAACCGAGACTGCCCTCGGCATCGAAATCCCGTTAGGCATGTGCCATACCAATTCCTTCAGCCGCGAGATTGTGCTCGAGTTCGGCATAGAGCTTGCGCGCCTGCTCTCGCAGCTCTGGTGGCGGGTCGATGAGTGGCGAGCGTGTGTAGTCAGAGCAGACCCCGAGGACTCCCATCATCGCCTTGGTGGGGATAGGGTTTGGGTAGAGCTCGGAGCTCTCGAACTCATAGCTCGCAAGCAGGTTGCGGTTGATGCGCCGGGCCCGTTCGAGGTCTCCTGAGAGGGCCGCCGAGACCAGGGCACCGAAGGCAAAACCGGCCCAGTGTGATGCCACGGAGACGACACCCACCGCCCCCAGACTCAGGAACGCCAACAACAGCGAGTCATCCCCACAGTAGATCTCCGCCCTCCCCCTCAGCGTCTCGATGAGCTTGGCAGCACGCGCAACATCGCCGGATGCATCCTTGATGGCGACGATGTTCTCATGACGCTCCATGAGGGTCACAAACGTTGGCAGCTCGATCCGACGTCCAGTACGAGCCGGGATATCGTAAAGCATGACCGGAAGAGCGGTCGCCTCGGCTATCGCAGAAAAATGCGCCACCAACCCGGCCTGTGGTGGCCGGTTATAGTACGGTGTCACCGCCAGAATCCCGTCGGCTCCTACCTCCTCGGCATCCTTGATGAGGCGCAGTGAGTGCGCAGTGTCGTTCGTCGTCGCACCTGCAAGCACCGGACAATCCACCGCCTCACGCACCAGCTGCCACAGCCGACGTCGCTCTCCATCGACCAGAGTCCCCGACTCTCCAGTTGACCCGGTGACCACCAGGCCATCGGATCCGTTCGCCACCAGCCACTGTGCGAGCCTGCCGACCCCCTGCTCATCAATACTACCATCTGCCAAAAACGGCGTACCGATCGCCGTCAGCACTGAACCAAATCTCGGTGTCATTGGCGGACACCTCCCCTCTCTACCTCGCAGCCACCACGGTGACCTGCGTACCACCTAATCTAGCTAACTGTCCTCACCGGTCGGCGAGGAACCCATCGATCCCGATCACGAGCTCATCGAGTCCAACGACCCTCGCTACCGCAAGCAGGACGCCGGGAACGAAGGACCCCCGATCATGGGAGTCATGGCGGATCGTCAACGTCTGACCAACAGCCCCAAAGACAACCTCATGATGTGCAACCGCCCCACGTAGGCGCAACGAGTGGATCCGAACCTCACCCTCCACTTCAGCACCCCGAGCACCATCGAGCTTGAGATTGCTCGTATTGTCGGCGAGAAACGGCGTATCAACCGCCTCCTGCCTCGCCACGATGAGCCGCCTTGCCGTCTCGATAGCGGTACCAGACGGTGCATCAACTTTTTGGTCATGATGTGACTCGACAATCTCGACACTGTCAAAATAGGGTGCACACATTGCGGCACATCGCATCATCAAAATGGCTCCGATCGAAAAGTTCGAGGCGATCACACAGCCAACCCCAACAAAGGCATCGCGCAACTTGGCAAGTTCGCTATCGGTGAACCCCGTGGTGCCGACGACCGCCGGTATGCCTGCCGCTGCAAGCTTGAGCAGATTCTGATATGAGGCGCGTGCCTCCGTGAAATCGATCACGACCTCGGGACGCTCTCCGATGAGCCCCTCGACATCGCGCCGCGCAATCAAGCCAACTGCGCTCTTGCCGAGAGTCTGTCCCAGGTCGATACCCGCAAGTTTGGGATCGACCGCCGCCACGAGCTCCAGTTCAGGATCCTCGAGAATCGCCCGACACACCGCCGAACCGACCTTACCACCAGCTCCTAGCACCCCAATTCGCATGCCAGTCATGCTAGCGGGACAAGGGCTCTCGTGTGGTTCATCGACCCGGACACCAACGCCACTGCAACCGAATCTCGATAGACCAAAGCGAGGCCCTTGGACACTAAACGTCCGCAAACCTCGCTCCTCAGGCTTTAGTCCCTATCGGATGCGTCAGCCCAGGTCGCCGATCTCTCTCGCCAACTCGGACTCAAAGCTATCCTCAAAGGAGACACGCTTGGACGGATCGACCGACGGCGTTGACGGCTTACGCTCAGCTCGTGGTTCAGAAGTCACGACCTCTTCGACAACCGTCGAACCCTCGTCCACCAGCGAGAGTGCCAACTTGCCAGACGGGTCGATCTCGTCGACCCTGACGTTGACCTCCTGATTGAGTTCGAGCACATCCTCGACGCGTTCGACCCGTCGGCCACGACCAAGCTTGGAGATGTGCACGAGACCATCCCGCCCCGGCAGAATATTGACAAATGCGCCGAACTTGGTGATACCGACAACCTTGCCGTTATAAATAGCACCCAGTGTCGCCTCAGGCGGATTGAGGATCAGTTCGATGCGGCGCTGCACCTCCTTGACCATTGCACCATCGCGGCTCCCGATGACGACTCTTCCAACCGTGCCGTCGTCGTCGACCGAGATATCGCAGCCGGTCTCGAGCTGCAAGGCATTGATGTTCTTGCCCTTGGGCCCAATGATCTCGCCAATCTTGTCCATTGGAATCTGCATAGTCACGATGCGCGGTGCCGTTGCGGCTACCTCGGATCGCGGCGCAGGTAAAGTCGCCTCGATGACATCGATGATCTGCATTCGCGCGGTGTGCGCCTGCTTGAGTGCCGAGGCAAGCACCTCAGCCGGAATGCCATCGATCTTCGTATCGAGCTGCAGCGCCGTGACAAACTCACGAGTCCCTGCCACCTTGAAATCCATGTCGCCAAAGGCATCCTCGGCTCCAAGAATGTCGGTCAGCGTGATGTATTTGCCACCCTCGTAGATCAGGCCCATCGCAATACCGCCAACGGGGGCCTTGATCGGCACTCCGGCGTCCATGAGCGACAAGGTAGATCCACAGACCGAAGCCATCGAGGTAGAGCCGTTCGAGCTGAGCACCTCGGAGACGAGTCGCAGTGCATAGCTGAACTCGTCTTCGCTCGGAACCACCGGCAGCAGAGCACGCTCAGCCAACAGCCCATGGCCGATCTCGCGGCGCTTCGGACCCCGCATGAAGCCAGGCTCGCCCGAGGCGAACGGTGGCATGTTGTAGTGATGCATATACCGCTTGGACTCATCGACGCCCAACGTGTCGAGGAGCTGGTTCATGCGAGGCATGCCAAGCGTGCAGATATTGAGGACCTGGGTCTCGCCGCGCTGAAAGAGTCCTGACCCATGTGCGGTAGGAATGAGGCCGACCGCAGCGGACAGCGGCCGAATGGTGACGGTGTCACGTCCGTCGATGCGCACACCGTCGTTGACGATCCGCTCGCGCACCACCTGCTTGAGCAGTGAACGCAAAGCGGCCTTGATGGCACCAGCCTCACCCTCGAAGCGAGAGGCGAGCTCCTCTTGCACCTGGGTGTTGACGGCCTCGATAGCGTTAGCGCGCTCGACCTTATCGGCAATCGCGTTGGCCTGGACAAGCCCGTCCCGAGCGCTCGACGCCACTGCCTCGGCGATCTCGTCACTATAGTCACGCACCGGTGACCACACCATAGGCTCTCGCGGTGTGGCCTTCGCAATCATCTCCTTCTGGAGCTCGATCGACTCTCGAATCCATCGCTTCGCCTCGACGAGGCCCGCAGCCACGACCTCCTCGGTCGGTATCGCACCCTTGGTCTCGTAGGCTTGCCAGGTTGCCTCGGTGCCGCCGGCCTCAACCATCATCACGGCGACATCGGATCCATCGCTGGTCATACGCCCGGCCACCACGAGCTCGAACGAACTCTCGTCACCCTCCTGATAGGTCGGGAACGGAATCCAATGCCCGTCCGCTGCCAGTGCGATGCGCACCGCGCCGATCGGCCCCTCGAAGGGAATACCCGACATCATGAGCGCCGCAGAAGCCGCGTTGATCGAGAGGACGTCATGGGGATTCACGAGGTCCGCGCCGAGGATCGTGACCACCACATGGACATCGTTACGAAAACCATCGGGGAAACACGGACGAAGAGGCCGGTCGATGAGCCGACAGGTCAAGATCGCCTGATCGCTAGCTCGACCCTCTCGGCGGAAGAACGAACCGGGGATCTTGCCCGCGGCGTACATACGCTCCTCAACATCCACCGTGAGGGGGAAGAAGTCCACACCATCCTTGGGCTGCTTGCTGGTCGTCGCGGTGGCAAGCACCATCGTCTCACCGAGGCGAGCAACGACGGCGCCATGCGCCTGCGGGGCGAGAAGTCCGGTTTCAAAACGAATCAGGGTATCCATACCCGTGAACTGACGTTCGACACTGATTGCCGACATATTACTCCTTATTTACGATTGCTGGTTTTTGAGCAAACGCGACTAGCGCCGCAAACCGAGACGGGATATCAAAGTACGGTAGCGCTCTACGTCTTGGTCACGGAGGTAGTCAAGAAGCCGCCGGCGACGGCCGATCATCATCATCAGCCCACGGCGCGAATGATGATCGCCCTTGTGCACCTTGAGGTGCTCGGTGAGCTGAGCTATCCGATCAGTGAGAATGGCTACCTGAACCTCTGGGGAACCGGTATCGCCCTCACGGGTCTGATAGCTGGTAA
The DNA here is from genome assembly GCA_021806545.1 of Actinomycetes bacterium. Taxonomy (GTDB): domain Bacteria; phylum Actinomycetota; class Acidimicrobiia; order Acidimicrobiales; family Acidimicrobiaceae; genus Ferrimicrobium. Next base: position 20,523 of record JAJZXI010000005.1, read on the forward strand.
TGACCTCTTGCTTCGTCGACATAAATAGTCATTCCTCTTCTAGATCTGGACCCACCAGATTGACGTTTCACTTACGAGTACGGCGACCATCATAGCAGCTCATTGCTCCTGAGACGGCCAACGCTCGCTGAGGGCTCTTGCTGCGTCGACATCGAGGGTCATCTGATGACGAAACATCTCCTCAGAATCAAAGACCTGCTGTTCTCGCAGCTTGGCGAGGAAATACACCAGCAGTTCACGTCCATAGAGATCGCCGGTATACCCGATGATGAAGACCTCGAGCAGCCGTGCTCCGCCACCAGGGTAGTACATCGGCCTCGTCCCCAACGAGATAGCCAGCGGGTATCGACCCCCGTCGAGCAACGTAAAGCCCGCGTACACCCCGTCCGGAGGCTTCACGTACTCGTCGAGCACCGCGACATTCGCAGTTGGGAAGCCGAGCGTGCGCCCCCGTCGATCACCCGGCACTACCCCACCCTCGAGCCCAAAGGGATGGCCCAGCAAAGCATTGGCCTCTTCGAGATGTCCCTCCTGGATCAGCGCGCGAATCAGGGTCGCAGAGACTGGCATCTCCGGGTCTAGGGAGGTGGTAACGTTGGCCTGTGCGACGGTGAGTAGCGGCAGATGACGCACAGCGAATCCGCGCCGCTTGCCGTGTTCGACCAAGGTCGCAACGTTGCCCGCACCCTTGGCACCATAGGTAAAGTTCTCCCCGACGTAGACCGCTGCTGCCCCCAGGGTAGCGACGAGTACCTGTTCGACAAAGTCCGTCGGGCTCTGCGAAGCGCGCTCTCGATCAAAGTGAAGCAGATAGAGGGTGTCAACACCCAATGACTCCAGTAGTGTACGTCGCATCAACGGACCCATGAGGAGTCGCGGGGCCCGCTCCGGCGCCAGGATGCGCAACGGATGCAGGTCGAACGTAACGACGACCAGCGGCAACGAACGCTGCATAGCATCCGCTCTTGCCTCCTCGATCAGCCGCAGGTGACCACGGTGAAAGCCATCAAAGGCCCCGATGGTAACGACAGAGCCGGCCAACGAGAATGCTGGCGAACTCGAACTCACAACCTCGATCATGTAGTTCCCTCCGTCGGCACGATCCGTGACGGGACCAGCCTATCCCCAACGACACGGTAGATTCCCACCAGCCGCCTGAACTCCGGCGCGTCACCCGCGGCCAGCACGATGACCTCACGGTAAGAGGCGAGAGAGTCGGGACAGGCGAGCCAACGTCCATTGCGCGCCGCCACGAGCTCCGTCTCGTCGACCTCGAAGCGCCCAAATTCCGGAAAGATGAGCGAAAGGGGCAACCGCTGCTCCCGGCCGATCACATCCGGCTCACTGGCCGAGGCCAGCGTCACCAATCCGATCGCCTCGCGTCGAAGCGCAAACAACGTCGCTCCTGTACCAAGGAGGTCACCCAGATCGCTGGCCAGCGAGCGAATATAGGTACCCGAAGAGCAGCGGACTCGAAGCTCGATATCGAGGAACGGACCGGTGCGTCGCAGTCCAAGTAGCGCGAGCGAGGAGATGGTCACCTGCCGCGAGGCCAACGCCACGTCCTGTCCAGCCCGAGCGAGTTCATAGGCGCGTGCACCGTGCACCTTCAGCGCGCTAAAAGCAGGCGGCGTCTGCCAGATAGCGCCGCGTAAACGCGCTAAGCACTCCTCCACGACCTGCACATCGACCGTAGGGGGTACCCAGCCAACGCCCTGGATCGCACCGGTGATATCGAGACTGTCGGTGCGAAGGCCACAGCGGATCACCGCATGATACGTCTTGTCAGCACCGACGATGAAGGCAAGGAGCCTTGACCAGGTGCCGACACCAACGATCAAAAGGCCAGACGCGAGCGGATCCAAGGTGCCACTATGGCCCGCCTTGCGCACGCCCAGGTGCCGCTTCGCAATCGTGAGGGCCGTCTGCGAAGTAATGCCAGAGGGTTTGTCGAGCGCGTAGAGGCCCCCAACCTCAGACGGTCTCCTAGCCAAGTCGCTGATCGTGGCGGCGAAGAACAGCTTCGATCTCCTCGGATGTCGCCAGGACCTCGTCGAGGACAAAGTGCAGTTGGGGCGTTCGCTTCATACGCACCTGGCGGCCAATCGCCGCCTGGAGTTCGACCCTGTGCTCCTCAAGCGCCGCCTGGGTCTCCTCGTTCAAGGAAGCGAAGAAGACAAGGCCTGAGCGAAGGTCTGGGCGAACGCGCACATCGGTGACGGTCAACAGCGCAACACGATCATCGATGTCTCCGATACGCTCGAGCTCCCAGGCTACGACCTCCTGCACGAGTCGAGAGACGCGATCGACCCGCTCATATCCGTGCGAACCCCTGCTGGCCACTGGTATTACTCCCTTGCGATCTCGCGAAGCTCGAAGGTCTCGATCAGGTCGCCAGCGTGGAGATCCTGGAAGTCGGAGAGTCCCACTCCACACTCGAATCCCGCGCTCACCTCGCGTACGTCATCCTTGAATCTGCGCAGCGACACAACGGTGCCCTTCCAGAGGATCACGCCATCGCGAAGGAAGCGTACATGCGAGCCCCGGGTAATCACCCCAGAGCGGACATAGCAGCCTGCAATCGCACCGACGCGCGGGATTCTAAAGACCTCTCGAACCTCCGCCTCACCGGTGACCACCTCTTCGAACTCCGGCTTGAGCATGCCGACGACCGCCGCCTCGATATCCTCGATGACCTTGTAGATGATCTCGTAGGTGCGCACCTCGACGTGGGCAAGCTCGGCAGCCTCACGAGCCCGACGGTCGGGTCGCACGTTGAACCCGATGATGAGCGCATCCGAGGCAGCAGCAAGCGCGACATCGTTCTCCGTGACCCCACCGACGGCCTTGTGGATGATACCGAGACCAACCTCATCACGGCCGAGCTTCAACAACGCATCCGCCAGTGCTTCGAGACTACCCTGCACATCAGCCTTCAAGATAATGTTGAGGACCGGTACGTCCCCCTTCTGGATCTGCTCGAACAGGTCCTCGAGCTTGATCCCGGAGCTACCGATGGATCGATTGGCATTGGCAGCCAATCGCAGACGCTGCTCGCGCGACTCCGCAACCTCACGTGCACTCGCGATCTCGTTGGTCACTCGGAACAGATCACCGGCGCTAGGCACCTCGGAGAAGCCCAACACCTGTACCGGCACCGAGGGCGCCGCTACGTCAACCTTGTTTCCGCGATCATCGACGAGCGCCTTGGCCTTACCCCATGCCTGTCCGGCCACCATCGAGTCGCCAACTCGCAGCGTACCCGATTGCACCAGAATGGTCGCCACGGGACCACGCCCAACATCAAGATGGCCCTCGAGCACGGTACCTCTCGCGTGCCCGGTCGGATTTGCCTTGAGTTCGAGAACTTCAGCGAGCACTAAGACCTGTTCGAGAAGCTCGTCGATGCCGAGATTCTGCAGTGCAGAGATCTCTACGACGATGGTGTCTCCGCCCCACTTCTCCGGAACCAGGTTGTACTCCGAGAGCTGTTGCAGGACTCGGTTTGGGTCGGCGTCAGCCCGATCGATCTTGTTGAGTGCGACGATGATCGGAACGCCGGCGGCCTTGGCATGATTGATGGCCTCAATCGTCTGGGGCATTACCCCGTCATCCGCGGCTACTACTAGGATCACGATGTCGGTCACGCCGGCACCTCGAGCCCGCATGGCCGTAAAAGCCTCGTGGCCCGGTGTGTCGATAAAGGTGACCCGCCCACCAGGGAGCTCAACCTGATAGGCGCCGATATGCTGCGTGATGCCGCCAGCCTCACCGGCGACGACATTCGAATTTCGAATGCGATCGAGCAAGAGCGTCTTTCCATGATCGACATGGCCCATCACGGTCACGACCGGAGGTCGGGGTGCTACCGCATCCTCGTCCTCGGTGTCATCAACATCGAGATAGCGGGCGGCGAGCATCGCCTCCTGCTCCTGACCGGCATCAACCAGCCGGATATCGGCGCCGAGCTCTGCGGCGTAGAGCTCGATCATCTCATCAGACAACGATTGCGTTGCCGTTACCATCTCCCCTTGGAGTAGCAGGAACCGAATGAGATCACCGGCAGAGCGGTTCAGTTTCGGACCAACCTCTTGAGCGGTCGAACCGCGCTCGATGATCACCTCATGATCGGGTACCGGTGCATTCGAGGGCACATAGCTCGACACCGTCGTCGGCTCGAGCTCCTCGTATTCCTTGCGCGATACGCGCTTCTTCGACTTTGGACCTCCGCGTCCTCGGCCACGGGGCGCCGGCATCGGCCCGCGTGACGGAGCACCCCGAGCACCACCGCGAGGCGGTGGGGATCCTCGGAAACCACCCGTCGACGGTCCACCAGCACCCACGCCGGGTCGAGTCCCAGCCTGGTCACTACGTGGCGGTCGATCGCCGGGGCCTGCAGGACGCGGCGGTCGATCGTCCGGCCGTCCCGTTCTCGCAACACCTGGGCGCTGACCCTCTCGTGGCGGACGAGCTGGGCGCCGACCCCGGGGGTCCGGCGTAGCCGATGGCCGTGGAGGGGGTGGGATCGGGCGTCCTGAAAATGAGGTTAGTGGCTGAGTCTTTCGTGGTGGGGGCGGCGGAATTGACTGGCCCGATGGCGAAACCGGAGCCGACTTGGCACGTGCTGGCGCCGGCTGATCGGTGGTCTCACGAGCGAGCTTACCCGCATTGGCGATCGCGGCACGCTCCGCCTCCTCGCGCTTGGCCGACTCCTCTGCGATCACGGCTGCCAGGTCCCGCTTGACCTCTTCTGGCTCATGTCTTGGAGCCGCTTCGCTCACGGCTGGAGCATCATGAGTCGCCGTGGGGACATCCTCTCGATGATCGAGCACAGCCCCCTCATTGGTGGCGGGCTCAACCACCACGTCCGCTTGCTTGGTTTCGACCGGTCGCTGTGGAGCCGGCTCAGGAGTCTGAGAAACCTCTGACATGTCATCTTGAGCTCCACCGGAGCCGTAAATGCCGATGCCCTCGCGCTGTGCCCGTCGGCGCACGCGATCCGCGTGAGCCTCCTCGACACTCGATGAATGCGACTTGACATCAATACCGAGCGCGAGGCACAGGTCGAGAGCCTCCTTGTTCGAGAGGTTCAACTCCTTCGCAATCTCATAAACTCGTAACTTCTTAGCCAACGACGAAACCTGACCTCCACTATATCGACTCGACACCCACGTCGTCTGAGTCCTCTGTACTCCCTATCGCGTCCCCTTGCGGACACCGAGGGAGTCCTGCAACCCTGCCAGTCTAGCCGGTGAGATGGGGATCCTTAATGCCTTGGACAAACGCGCACCGCGCAACGCCTCCTCAGCACACAACGGCGAATCCGCACAGATCCACGCCCCCCTGCCTACCCTGGCGCCCACCTGGACATCGCCATCATGTCGAGCGAGCCGGATCAGCTCACAGGTCGCTCGCCGCTTGCGGCACCCCACACACATTCGCATGACGACTCGCCTCGAGCGAGCCGGACTCACGACGGCGTCGGCTCCGAGCCATCAGCACTCAAATCCTCCTTGCGGGGCTCTACCACGTCATCGAACTCGGAAATTAGGTCTTCGGCTCCTTGGTCCGCGTCCGCCACGTCATCGGCACCAGAGATCGTGGCCTCGTCAAGGTAGCCATCCCCGAGCGCCGCCTCTTGATCAAGGGCTGCGACCTCGCTCTCGGCACGCACATCGATGTGGAGCCCGCTGAGTCGTGCAGCAAGTCGCGCGTTTTGGCCCTCGCGACCGATCGCGAGGCTCAGCTGGTCATCGCCGACGACGATGAGCGCCGAGCCGGCCTCCTCGTCGATACGAACCTCGAGGGCATACGCCGGCTGGATTGCTCGCTCGAGGTATTCGACGACATCCTCAGAGAACGGCACGATATCGAGTTTTTCGCCCATGAGCTCATTGGTTACCATTCGCACCCGCGATCCACGGGATCCAACACACGCACCCACCGGGTCGACGCCGTCGTCATTAGACCAGACCGCAACCTTGGAGCGATGACCTGGTTCGCGAGCAATCGCCTTGATCTCCACCACGCCTGAGGCTATCTCCGGTACCTCGAGTTCGAAGAGCCGCTTCACCAACCCCGGGTGCGTACGTGAGACGACGATCTGGGGACCCTTGGCCGTCTTGCGCACCTCAACGATATACGCCTTGATGCGCTGGCCGATCGAGTACCGCTCGTTCGGAGGGCACTCAGTATGGGGCATGATCGCCTCGATCTTTCCGAGATCCAGCAGCGTGAAGCGGCTATCCATCTGCGAGACGACACCGGTAACCACATCACCCTCGCGGCCCGCATACTCCTCGTACTTCAGGTCGCGCTCAGCATCGCGTATCTTCTGGAACATCACCTGCTTGGCAGTCTGGGCTGCGATACGTCCAAAGTCCTTTGGCGTATCCTCCCACTCGCGCACGACATTCCCATCGTCGTCGAGCTCCTGGCCGAAAACCCGGATCTCACCGTTGTCAGGGTCGATCTCGACATAGGCTTCGTCAGCCGCACCTGGCATGCGCTTGTACGCAGCAACCAAGGCATTCGCCAGCGACTCCAACAACGTCTCAACCGTGAGGCCCTTCTCTCGTGCAATGACCTCGAGAGCATCCATAAAGTCCTGATTGTCACGCGCCATCGATCTGCCTCCTTCCATCGTTTCGTGAGCTCTTCGTACCCCACTCAAATATCGTCTTTGCATCACCAACATCGCGCAGGGAGTAGGTTCGAACCTCAGAGTTCACGAAAACCTCGATCAGCGGATCGGCATCATCGATCACTCGGGCCAACCGGCCCTCAACGACGCCCTCTGGGGACGTAAAACGTATATCACGCCCGATCGCCCATACGAAGTGAGCGAGCCGGATCAGTGGCCGTTCGACACCTGGGCTCGACACCTCGAGGGTAAACGCACTGTCATGGAGGCCCTCGGCATCATCGAGCACGCCAGAGATGGACTTGGATGCGCCCGCGATCTCATCAAGAGACGGTGCCGAGGCATCGAGGTGTTCGAGCCGCAGGTCCAAGACGCTGGCCCTCCACGTCGCAGAGAGCACTCGAAGTCCCATGGGGGTGAGCACCGGATCCAGGAGGTCGACGAGTGCCTGATTGGTCAACATGTCTCCTCCTTTCTCTCATCGACTGAACAAAAAACGTGGGCTCACGCCCACGCAGTCCCGCTACTACGAACAATCCCTCACCAGTATAGCCAATTATCATCGGCATTCTGATGTAAGTTCCCGGCTGAGCGCGATGACGGCTGCTGGCGCCTCCTCGATCGGAACGAGCGTCGTTCGATCGTGCATGCGATCCCGGATCTCCACCATCTTGTTCGCCAACGACCGTGCACCCACGACACAAAAGATTGGCGATCCAATCAGTTCGAGATCACGCATCGCCACGCCGGTGGAGACGTCACGATCCTCAAGCAACGCCGAGACCCCACCCGCATTGATCAGATCGTGCAGTCGTCGGGCCACCGCAACGACGTCGTTATCCTTAGTGGCACCGACGCCGACTACGCTCACCACGTAGGGGGCTACCTCGACCGGCCATGCGACCGCGTCGCCCTCCGGTGATCCGTACTGTTGAGCGATCACCGCAGGCACCCTCGTCACGCCGATGCCGTAACATCCCATCCAATAGGGCAACTCCTGGCCATCGACGGTGCTGAAGCGGGCGTGGGCAAGCATGCCCGAGTAGGTCAGCCCGAGCTGGAAGGTGTGACCAACCTCGACGGATCGAACCAGTTCGAGTGGTGCGCCGCAGTGAGGGCAGGGATCTTGGTCCTGGACAACGACTAGGTTCTCGAATCGGTCAACGTTGAAATCAATCCCCAACCGAAGGCCCACCGTATGAGACCCCTCTTGGTTGGCGCCACTCGCCCAGCTAGGCCTCGTTCGGACCAAAGGATCGGCAAGTATCGTCACTCGCGAGGACTGACCCTGGGGTCCGATGTAGCCTTTGACAAAATCTCCCATCTCAACGTCCTCAGCTAGGCGCATACCACGGGGAACGTTGAGGGTTCGATCACCAGGCAGCAGCGCAAGCACGAGCTGACCGGCCTCGCCGACAAGGAGCATTGACTTGAGCATGCTCGCCACCTCGACCTCGGCCCCGGCGTCCTGAAGCGCCTTGACGGCAATCTCTACCCCGGGAGCGTTCGGTGTCGAATAGGTGACCGGCTCGATGTCACGAGCTACCGGCACACCAGCTCGCTCCCCAGCCCTCGCCGCCTCGATGTTGGCCTGATAGCCGCACTCCCGGCAGCGAGCAAAGTGATCCTCCCCGATCGAGGAGGCGACCATGAACTCGTGATTGACATCACCACCAATGGAGCCCGCGTCAGCTTCGACCGGCTCAGCCTTGAGTCCGACTCGGCGAAATATCGCCTGATATGCCTCATAAAATCGCTGATAGGAGGCACGCATCGTGTCTCGATCAACATCGAAGGAGTATCCATCAGCCATGATGAACTCCCGGGTTCTCATCAATCCAAACCGGGCGCGAGGCTCATCCCTGAACTTCGTTTGAATTTGATAGACGAGTTTGGGCAGGTCGCGATAGCTCTCAATGTCCGGACTCATCGCCTCGATGACCGCCTCCTCGTGGGTCGGTCCAAGCACGAACGAGCCGGACTTGCCCTCGACTCCAAAGAGCACATCGGCCATCTTTGCATCCCGTCCCGTCGCCCTCCAGATCTCTACCGGGTGCAGCGCTGGTAAGAGGAGTTCGCTGGCACCGACCCGGTCAAGCTCCTCCTCGACGATACGCTCCACGCGGCGCAGAACCTGGTAACCAAGTGGCAGGAAGCTATAGACCCCGCTTGTAAGCCGACGAATGTAGTTACCCCGCAACAAGAGCTGGTGCGACGACGCCTCAGCGTCCTGTGGAACCTCGCGACGACTCTTGAAGATGAGTTCAGATGTGCGCATGGGTCTCAAGGCTAGCAGACCAGCCCACGCTCAAACGACCGGTTAACGACGCTTCTTGCTGAGCCGAGCCTCGATTCCCTCGCTCATTATTGCCTGCGCCTCTTCGACGAGCGCCTCGACCATGCGCGCCTCCGGCACTACCTCGACGATCTTACCCTTGATGAAGAGGTGGCCCTTACCCTTGCCTGCGGCGATCCCAATGTCGGCCTCGCGCGCCTCTCCCGGTCCATTGACGTTGCAGCCCATGACGGCCACCTGGAGCGGCAGACCGAGCTTCTCGAGCTCCCGCTGCGCCTCGGTGGCGACCGCCACGACGTCGATCTCCGCTCGACCACAGCTCGGACAGGCAATGAAGTCGAGCCCCTTACGCTCTCGCAGCCCGAGCGACTCGAGAAGCTGCCGTCCGGCACGCGCCTCCTCAACCGGGTCTGCCGTGAGTGAATACCGGATTGTGTCGCCGATCCCCTCAGCGAGCAGCGTGGCGATACCTGCGGTCGCCTTGATCAGCCCACCGGGTAGCGGGCCGGCCTCGGTGACCCCGAGGTGGAGCGGGTGATCGACCCTCTCAGCCAGCAGACGGTAGGCGGCGATCATGAGCGCTACGTTAGAGGCCTTGACCGAAAACGCAACGTCGTCGAAGCCCACCTCATGAAATAGTTCGAGCTCATGGAGCGCCGAAGCTACCATAGCCTCAGCTGTGATGCCTCCATAGCGCTTGGCGAAGTCCGGATGCAATGAGCCAGCATTGACGCCAATGCGAATCGGTACCCCTCGCGCACCCGCTTCGCGGGCAACCAGCTTGATCTCCTCCGGCTTTCGCAGGTTGCCAGGATTCAGTCTGAGGGCTGCGACGCCCGCCTCAAGTGCAGCGAGTGCCATCTCGACATGAAAGTGGATATCAGCGACGATGGGAACAGGCGAACGAGGGATGATCTGTCGCAGACCGTCGGCGGCATCTTGAGAGTTGCAGGTGCAGCGGACGATCTCGGCACCCGCTGCAGCCAACGAGTAGATCTGGACCAGTGTGCCTTCAACATCTGCAGTTTTGGTGGTCGTCATCGACTGGACCGATATCGGGCTGTCACCGCCAACGGTAACTTTACCGACCCGTACTGCCCTTGCGACTCGGCGCTTTGCAAGCGTCACCTGTTCACGTGCCATGGCAATTCACTCTCCTCCGTTGCATTCTAGCGAAATGGATTAGCAATTGGATGAACGATATCGAGATACAACGCAGTGACGCCGATCACCAAAATGATGGTCAATACGGCGTAGGTCAGGGGCATCAACTTCATCACATCAGCATGGTAGGGCCGGTTCTTCCGGGAGCGAATTCGCTCGTAGATGGCGATCACCACGTGTCCACCATCGAGGGGGAGGAACGGAAAAAGATTGAAGACTCCTACGAAGACGTTGATCAGGAACAACAGCTCCAAGACCGCGCCAAGACCGGTTCCAACGGCGTAGTTCGCGAGGTAGACGATACCGATCGGTGACTCGAAGCGTGACTGAGCCCTGGCTGAGGTCGGATTGGAGGACGGGTGCACTACTTCGTGGGCGTAGGTAGCGATCCCGTGTGGTGAGAAGTGGTCCACGATACCGGTCACCGAAGACCAGGCCACCGTTCCAAAGGTGGTGATGGCGTGGTATGCGCCACCGAAGAACGAGTCGGTCAGCGTCGTGGTAGTTGGCTCGATCGTAACCCCGATGACACCAGCTCCATGCAACGACCGATACGCAGGGTCCGACTTCGCCAGTTCGGTGGCGCTGACGGGCACGACCGTGCGGTACTCGACTCTCTTACCCACCTTCAACGTCAAATGCACCGGCACTCCGGCACTTCGCTCAACGATCTTGCCGAACGTGGTCTCACTCGGGTTGCGGAGCCCATTCACCGCGAGCACCGTTGCTCCCACCGGCAGATGCGCTTTACGAGCAGGCGACTCGACGTGAGGTATCGAAGGAACCCCGGCGATCACGGTACCGTTGCCCGCGGTCGCAACGCCCACACCGGAGAAGATGACCCACAAGAGCGCGATCGCAATGATGAAGTGGGTGAGAGAACCGGCGGAGCTGACCAGCACACGTCGCGGGAAACTCGCCTGTCGGTACGTGCGCATTTCATCCTCGGGTGGGACCTCGTCGACGTTGGTCATGCCGGCGATACGGACGTAGCCGCCAACGAGGAATGCCTTAATGCCGTATTCGATACCGCCCACACGCACGGACCAGATCCGAGGCCCAAAGCCGATGAAGAACTCAGAGACCTTCATGCCGGAGAGGCGAGCGGTAACGTAGTGGCCAAACTCGTGCAAGACGATCATGAGTGCGATAGCAACCACGACCGCTAAGGTCGCTAACGCGTGCAGGTGCGCGGCGAATGCGATGATAGCAACGAGCACAATGAGGAACTCGATCAGCCGTCGTCCTGAGAACGATCGCGCGTCGGCTAGGGTCGGACCCTGGTTATCGGAGGAGTCGGTATTCTCGGGGGCCATCGCCTCAGGCATGCGCGAACTCCTGCACGATTCTAGATGTCACCACGCGAGCTCGGCGATCCAACTCGATGACCTCATCGATGTCCAAGGGACTGCCCGTCTCGTAACGCTCCATTGCGCTCGACACCGTGGCAAAGATCTGCCTCCAGCCAATCCTACCTTCGAGGAAGGCGCCGACGGCAACCTCATTGGCCGCATTCATCCAGCATGGGGCACCACCACCAGCCTTGCCAACTGCAAACGCCAATGCGAGTGACGGGAAGCGACCGCTGTCGACCTCCTCGAACGTCAGCGTTGCGGCCGTGGGCCATCCCATCGTGCCGTGCGGAACCGGGCTGCGACCAGGATGATAGAGCGCCAGCGAGATCGGAAGTCTCATATCGGGCATCGAAAGCTGCGCAAGTGTTGACCCATCGACGAACTCAACCATCGAATGGATCAAAGATTCCGGGTGCACCACAACGGAGATCTGCTCATAGGGTACGCCGAAGAGATAGTGAGCCTCGATGACCTCGAGACCCTTGTTGAACAGCGTCGAGGAATCCACGCTGATCTTCGGGCCCATCGACCACGTCGGGTGTGCCAAGGCATCGTCCACCGTCACCAGTTCAAGCTTCGCAGCCTCGGTAGTGCGGAACGGGCCACCCGAGGCGGTGATGACCAGCCGAGCAAGGCTCGGTGGCACCTCGCGCGACTGTCCCAGCAGTTGGAAGATCGCCGAGTGTTCGGAGTCCACGGGAATCAACTCACCACCCTTGTCCAGGAGTGCCATCACGACCTCGCCGCCCCCGATCAGGGACTCCTTGTTGGCGAGTGCAAGCCGTAGTCCCGCTCGCAAGGTGCGTTCCGTGATGCGCAGACCAGCAAACCCCATTACACCGTTGACGACAATATCCGCGAGTGCAACCGAGGCAATCAACTCATCACCCGTGACGACCTCAAGCTCTGGTCCGAGCAGGTCGCGTAGCTCCTTGGCTGCTACCTCGTCATAAAGCCCCACGACCTGGGGATGAAACTCGAGCGCCTGCGCGACAAGGAGTTCGACGTTGGAGTGTGCTGCGAGCACGACGACCTCGAACGACGCAGGATCCTGGCGAACCAGATCGAGCGTTTGGCGCCCGATGGAACCAGTCGAACCCATAACCGCAAGTGACTTCATGCTAATCCTCTAATGCATCACCTTAAATGCAGGCTCAGAAACAGATAAAAGGCGACTGGCAAGACGATGAGTATGCCATCGATGCGATCCAGCATACCGCCATGGCCCGGAAGCAGGCGTGAAGAGTCCTTCACGGAAACCGAACGCTTGAGCGCCGACTCCGCAAGGTCACCGATAGGAGCGATGATAGCGGCAGCGACCCCGAGCGCCAATCCCGCCGTCAAGGTGAAGGGGTGTATCAACGGCACGAAGAGCCCTCCCATCGCAATTGCGCCTAGGCCTCCGATTAGGGCCCCTTCTATAGTTTTTCCGGGGGAGATCGCGGGCGCAAGCTTGTGCTTACCGAACAACGAACCACCGAAGAAGGCAAAGACATCAGCGCTCGTCGCACATAGGAGCGTTCCAACGAGAAGGCCGAGTCCACCCGACCCGAACAGCGAGGACCGCAGCAATAGACCCGCGAAGGCACCAAACAGCCCGACCCACACCACCATGACCATGGTAGTCGTCACACCCACAACAAAGTTGGCACCCCGATGCTGAACCATGAACCATACCAGCGACACCACGATTGACGCGACCATCACGATCACGATTGCATCCTCACCAGCAAGGTAGGCACCCACGACGAGTCCGATGACCGCGAGCAAGCCAACAAAGGCCGCTGGGCGATAGCCACCCTTGCGAAGGAGGTTATACCCCTCAGCTGCCGCGGTCACCACCGCGATGGTCACCGCCACCAGCGTAGTGGCGACTCCAAGCTTGAGCGCGCCCAGGAAGATCGCCGCTAGCACGATACCAGTGATCGAGCGTACCGCCTTCGCACGGGCCGCCCCGAGGGGCTGAGCCGGAGTCTCAGCCTCCACACCTGCGAGATGCTCGTCAACGTCTGGGGTCATCGTCTGATCCTGATTGGTATGGTCTTGATCCTGATTGCTATGGTGTTCCCTCATCCGGTTAGCGCCACGTGATGTCCGATCACGCGTCACTCGCCGCCTCGAAGACACGACCTCATGGCGTGTTCGAGGCTCGAAAACCTCAGGTTCTCGGGCATCTACCCCATCACGAGAGGAGGAAACGCCCGGCGACGCCGCATCCGCAGCGTTAACAATCCGATCTCCGCCATTTGGCTCCGCTACCTTGCGCTTCGAAATTGGGTCTTCACCGGTATTCCTGGACCGCGCGGCCTCACCACCCGAGGTCTCTGGTTGTGCCATCTGCACCTCAGGCTCTCTGGCTCGGTGGGGGCTAGCCCGCCGGTCGGCGTCGTCTAGACGCACACGCTCGACCGGCACGATGAAGTCATCGACCTCAGCTAATGTGTCGTCACCTGGCAATCCTTGAGCCGAGGAGCCGGGGCTAGTGGAAGCGCTACCAGGTCGTTCGAGTGGCTCACGATCTTCGAGCGCGTCAAAATTGTCCGGTGACCTCTCATGAATCCGAGGCAAGGGCTCGCCCGCCAACTCTTCGAGAATACGTGGGATCTCACCAGTCGCCGGCTCACGCCAGCTCGGCAGCTCTACCGTCCGATCCTCCGATCCCATACCACGCCAATCGCCGTTAGCGAATGACTGCGTGATGTCGCTAGCGTCGAACGATATCGTCACATCCTCATCGGCACGAGCGTGGTTGGGCCGGTCGTCGCCCACACCCATCAACGTCACGTCATCATCGCCCTTGTTGTCTTGGGTACTGGCGGGATCGTCGAACAAAGAACCCCCGGGCTCAGCACTCGGACCCCGACGGTGACGTTCCTCCTCCTCACCCATGGTCTTGGCCCCTCTCAGACCTCAAGAAGATCGCGCTCTTTGGTCTCCAACGCCTTATCAAGTTCTGCAATATAGCGCGATGTTAGCTGCTCGAGCTGCTTCTCCAGATCGGCGAGATCATCGGTCGTCAGCGAGCCCTGCTTCTGCCATGCCTCGAACTGGTGTCGGGCGCTACGACGTATCGCCCGCATCGCCACCTTGCCCTCCTCCGAACGGGAGCGAACCACCTTGATTAACTCTTTACGTCGCTCCTCGGTTGGAGGCTGCAACGTGATGCGAATCGTTGACCCGTCGTTCGTCGGGTTCGCGCCGAGATCGGAGTTGCGCAACGCAGTCTCGATCGCACCGAGGCTCGAACGGTCATAGGGGTTGATGACCAACGTCCGCGCATCCGAGACACTCACCCCAGCGATCGTCATGAGCGGGGTCGGCGACCCATAATAATCGACCAGAAGGTGCTCAACCAGCGCAGGAGCCGCCCTGCCAGTTCGGATCGCAGCGAACTCCTCTTCGGTATGTTCAAGTGCCTTGGCCATTTTGATCGTCGTCTCGGCAATCACCGCATCAGTGTCGACCTCTTCAGCCATCAATCCACCACCGTTCCAATTTCGCCTCGCCATGCCTTGGCTATGTTGCCAGGGCTCGTCACGTCAAAGACAATGACTCGAATGTCATGGTCCTTGCAGAACGTGACCGCCGTCATGTCCATGACATTCAGGTCTCGTGCGATGACATCCATATACCCAACATGATCATACTTCGTAGCACTCGGGTCAAGACGCGGGTCCGCGGAATAGATTCCGTTCACCCCCGAATGCGTACCCTTCATCATCGTCTGCGCACCAATCTCCGCAGCGCGAAGCGCAGCGGCAGTATCGGTGGTGAAGAACGGGTTCCCGGTTCCTGCTGCGAAGATAACGATTCGACCCTTCTCCAGGTGTCGGATAGCGCGACGACGAATATAGGGCTCTGCGAGCTCGGCCATGTTGATCGCACTCTGCAGACGCACTGGCTGTCCGAGGCCTTCGATCGCACTCTGCAGAGCCAACGCATTCATCACCGTTGCCAGCATTCCGATGTTGTCCGATGTCGGAGCGTCAATCCCCATGTCAATGCCATAGGTTCCACGCCAGATGTTTCCACCGCCGACCACGAGCGCAACCTCGACATCAAGCTCCGCGCGAAGCCCGACAAGTTCGCGAGCCAGCTGCCCCAGCACTGCGGCATCAAGGGGACCCTTGGACGCATCCCCCAGAGCCTCACCTGAGATCTTGAGGAGAATCCGACACCGGTCGCTGGCTACCTGCGTCGAAGACATCGAACTACTCGCCAACGACCAGCTGCGCGAACGCAATCAGCGTAGCCTGTCCGAGCACCTCTCGAATTCGATGTTTCTCGTCCTTGACAAACGGCTGCTCCAAGAGACAGATCGACTTGAAGAAGCCATCGAGACGTCCAGCGACGATCTTCTCCAACGCCGCCTCTGGCTTGCCCTCGTTGCGGGTCATCGTCTCGAGCGTCTCGCGCTCTTTGGCGACGACCGAACTCGGAACATCTTCGATGGCGAGGTAGCTTGGACGCGCGAAAGCGATGTGTAGCGCTAGGTCATGCGCGAGTTCATCAGAGCCGTTCTTCAACTGAACGAGGACTCCATTCACACCCCGATCGGCTTGAACATGAAGATAGCCCGACACCTCTTCGCCATCAGCCGCCTCGAGTCGGATCACGCGGCCGAGTGAGATATTCTCCTTCAACGTGATGGTGAGCGAGGCGATCATCTCCTGAAACTCATCGGCCGCAGAGGTTCCACGCTCGGCTACCGCTGCTGCAATCTCATTTACCGTGTTGACGAAGTCGGTCGACTTGGCCACAAAGTCCGTCTCACACTTGAGCTCGACCAGTGCACCAACTCGGTTGTCAACCATGGAGAGTGCGATCGCACCCTCGCTGCTTTCACGGTCAGCCCGCTTGGCAGCCGACACCACCCCTCGCTCACGAAGGAGCTGAGCTGCCCGTTCAGCATCTCCACCCGTCTCCTCGAGGGTCTTCTTCGCATCGAGGATACCGGCACCGGTGAGCTTGCGCAGCGCCTGTACGTCCGCAGCTTTGATCTCAGCCACTGTCTGGCCTTCCTTTCCTTGTCTCGTGTGAATAGTTGCTACGAAAGCGCAGCGGTAGTGACCGGGGCAACCGGGGCAACCGGGGCCGGCTCAGCCGCGCTGCTCTTTGACTTGCCCTCGATGATCGCGGTAGCGATCAAGCGAGTAAAGAGTTCACATGACCTGATAGCGTCATCGTTGCCAGGCATAATGTGATCGACGAGCTCCGGATCACAATTGGTGTCCACCACTGCGATCACCGGAATGCCAAGGCGCGCCGCCTCAGTCAGAGCAAGGTGTTCCTTAACGGTGTCGATTACAAAAATCGCTTCGGGAAGTCGAGTCATATTGCGGACGCCGCCGAGGTTGAGGTCGAGCTTCGTAAGCTCTCGCTGCAGGAGGAGCGCCTCCTTCTTCGGCATTGCTTCGAAGTCGCCCTGCGCTTTCATCTGCTCGTACTCTTGGAGTTTTCGCACCCTGGAGGCGATAGTAGGAAAGTTGGTCAACATTCCACCAAGCCAACGATGACTCACGTAGGGCATACCCGCCATCTTGGCGTACTGTGCGATGGCATCCTGTGCCTGCTTCTTGGTCCCCACGAACAGTACGCTGCCACCACGAGCCGACAGCGAACGCACGAACCGATACGACTCGTCGATCCCTTGTAAGGTCTGGCGTAGATCCAGCAGGTAAATCCCATTGCGCTTCTCGAAAATGAACGGCTTCATCTTCGGATTCCAACGCTTGGCCTGGTGGCCAAAATGAACCCCAGCCTCAAGAAGCTGGGACATGGTAACGAGCGGTTTATCAGGCATGATCCTCCCATCGGTTGTACTGAGGAGCGCTCTCGCGACAAACGTCGACCGTGGGTCGAACACTCCCGTATATTGCACTCAAATTTGAGCCTTGGCTAGCCTAGTCGTCCCAGAGATCGGCGCCGCCGCCACGCACCCTACTGGGCATGAGCCGTATGTCTACCTGCGAGTCAGCCGACGTCACCGAGCTTACCACGCAGCTGTAACACCGCCTTGGAGTGAATCTGACACACGCGACTCTCAGTGACACCCAGAATGTCACCAATCTCGGCCAAGGTGAAGCCCTCGTAGTAGTACAGCGTTAGGACCATCTTCTCCCGGTCGCCGAGCCGGTTGATGGCATCGACGAGCATCCGGCGAGTCTCCTCCTGTTCGAAGGAGCCATTGGCACTCTCTTTGCGGTCAGCGATGGTATCACCGAGCGTCATTCCCTCTCCGCGTTCGCCACCAAGAACCACCTCATCCAATGCGGCAATTCCGAGAAAGGATATCTTCGAAAAGATCGTCTGGAGCTCGCCATCGTCGATACCGAGTTCCCCGGCAACCTCCTGATCGGTAGGGCTTCGATGCAGCTTGCCCTCGAGTTTGGAGTACGCCTGCTCGACCGCCTTCGCCTTCGCCCGCACGGATCGAGGAACCCAATCGATCGCCCGCAGCTCATCGATGATCGCCCCCTTGATACGGGTAATGGCGTAGGTCTCGAACTTGATGTTACGCTCGAGGTCGAACTTCTCAATGGCGTCGATCAATCCGAACGTACCATAGCTCGCGAGATCACCTTGGTCGACAGAGTTGGGGAGGCCAATGGCGACCCTCGAAGCTACAAAGCGCACCAATGGCGAGTAGGCAACGAGCAACCGATCACGCAGCCCTTGATCACCTGTCTCCTTGTACGTACGCCAGAGCTTGTCTAAGTCGGCATCACCTTGCATCGCAGCCCCTACTGACCCCGTGGGTGCAACTCCCGATAGACCTGCGCCAACCGCTCGTGACTCACATGGGTATAAATCTCCGTCGTTGACAGTCTAGCGTGCCCGAGGAGCTCCTGAAGGCTCCTCAGATCAGCACCGTTCTCGAGCAGGTGCGTCGCGTAGCTGTGTCGGAGCAGGTGCGGATGAGATCCCGGAAAGTAGACATTGACGATGCGATAGACCGCTCGAGTGCCCAATCTTGTGCCACGCACGCCAAGAAACAAAGCCTCGTTCGTGTCGGAGCGGGTCCGTAAGTACTGGCGTAATGCCACAAGACAGCGCTCAGCAACGGGAACGACCCGTGGCTTATCTCCCTTGCCATGCCGCACGAGAACACGCTGGCCCGTGAAGTCGATATCACCAACGTCGAGTTGTACCAACTCCCCGACCCTCAGTCCGGTGTCGTAGAGCGTCTCGAGTACCGCATAGTGGAGCCGGCTCGCGTTGGGATCGTTGGCAAGTCGCTCGAGCGTGTCGACGACCTGCGCAACATCAAGGGTGCGTGGTAGCCGCCGGGGTGCCGCTGCCGGTTGAGTCAATGCGAGTCGCAGGTACGAGAGCTGAAGGTCCTCACGGAACCGAAGATAGGACGAGAGGGCCGCGAGATCGGTTCGTATGGTCGAGCGAGCAGCTCCGCCAGCTTGCCGTATGGAGAGCAAGCGTCGCACGAGCTGAATATCGAACTGTGCGGGATCATGGACCCCAAGTCCAGCCGCCTCTCGAATGAACCAGTCCAGACTCGTCCGATATCGGTGGATCGTTGTTGGCGCCAAGTGGGAAATCGACGTCGAGTACTCCTCCAAACGCCAGGCCTCAGTTGTCCCCACGATGTTCACCATACCAGCAACGCACCAACCCTGGGGCGCTAGCCGCTAAACCAAGTCCACCCTGGCCAGCGGCCGGTAAGCATCGATAGACCGTTCCAGGTGCAAGTGGATCGGCTCGCAGGCCGGTCAACCTTGCAACGCGCAAGGCACGGACAGGTTAGCCTGGGTCTTGTGTTTCCACGACGAATCTCGGCCTTGCTCGCAGGATCTGCCGTCCTCCTTGCGAGTTGCGGATCCGCCAACGCTCAGCCGGTGCCTGCCAGGTCGGCCGGGGGGCTCAAACCCACCCCGACTACCACGGCGGATCGCAAAGCCGCACACGAGTTCTACGAAGTCAACTGGTCAAACGTGCGCTATCCGAGCCTTTTACCCCACTGCCACGTTACTTCTGGCACCAAGGTAGTGGAGCACGGCACGGTTGTGGGTTATGTACTCACCGCTGCCAGACCGATAGCGCTCGTAACCGCCACTTGCGGCATCAACCGATCTGCTCTTCCCAATGGACTGTGGGCCTTCGCTCCGCCCGCCAGCTCCACGAACCCCCACCCGATCCTCCTTGACACCCTGGTCAGGCTCCCTCCCAGTCCCTTGCAACACGACTCCCCAACTAGCGTTCTCTATTTCACTAACCTACTTGCCGGCGACCAACAAGCCCGAGCGATCCCCAGCCCACCGGGCACCACCACACACGCTGCCGACCGAGCCCAAGGACCGATCCTTTCGATCATCGACTGCTACACACAGGGCCCGCAATTCGTTCACGGGTCGTCCTTCACGGTCGTTGGATTGACCGGCGTCGACTACGCCGTTCCCGATCAACCGCCAGCCGCAATGGAGTCACTCGAGTTCGCCTATCGCAACGGGACATTCCGTCTCAAGAAGCGTCTACTTACCGCAGTCGCCCGCTATAGCTGTCCATGACATCCTCCCCGCCCTTATGGACGGAGCTTCCCGGGCCACTTGCGCACCTTGGGCTGGTTGACGCTTCACTGGGGCGCTGTGCTGTACCTGATTAGGCTCAGCGTGCGATGTGCTTGACGCCCAGAGACCCCAAGCCTGTTCTTGGGTGCATTTGGGTCTGCGTTGTCCGTGGGAACACACTGAGAACAACACCTACTCGTAGAGGCAGGGT
>JAJZXI010000006.1 GCA_021806545.1 Actinomycetes bacterium
AACCTGCTACATAGATACTTCGATCATGAGATCACTCTCTACACCCCTTACAGGGAAGTCCGGCGTATCCTGCTAGCTCGTTCATCCGGCGCAACTGAGCGTCAAGGGGCATGAGTTGCAAGAGACCAAAATCTCTTATCAACCATGTGCGGATAAGCCTAAGGACTATGAGCAGTTATGCTTAGGTTTTTGGGAGCAGATCTAGAGTCCACACAGCCACAGCAAAGCTCAACCGCATGAATAACCCCGGATCTCTTGGAGACCCAGTTACATAAGAACCGGACGGTTCTCAAGCGTCCTTTGAGAGCCAAGCAGAGGACTCGGATACGGCCAACGGTGGTACGACGCCAAATGAAGCGTCGAATGACTCGTTGATGGAGGTGTGGGTGATGGATGAGTTGGGATCCGGGAACGGTTAGCGTTAGGGGCGTCTCACAACGCAAGTGGACGTCGATGGGTTGAGATGACGAACTCGCGCGACATGTTGTTTTCGTTACGTTACGTTATGAACGAAGGGTGTTGTGAGCGACTCGGCAGCTCTGAATCTCAGTCGCTCCGCGATCGCGTGTTCCGTCTGTCAAAGGGTTGACCCCTTGGCAGACACATCGGTCCTGGTGGGCTCGAGCACACCAACCTTCGGCGGGTACTGAGGTGGCCGCGTGGTTCAAAGGACACTCGCCAATACTTTTTGCCCACTGGTCATGGACGCGCACAGCACTATCGGCTAGGTGACACGAGCCGAATGACCGGAGGCTGTCACTTCTCGAATCCGTGAGCGCCCGGGGGGGTGAGACTCCTCGCGGCCACTCGGCAGCCGTTAGCAGTGGACTCATAGGTTTCGAAGCACAACTCACTGCCACAGAGCACCCGGCGGAGAGGGTACCTATCAGCCAATCATCGGCGAGTGTACGAAAACCACGAGCGACTCAAACCTGAGGATAATCAAGCCCGAGATCGAGGATAGGGCAGGAGTGCGTCAATGCTCCAACCGAGATGTAGTCGACCCCCGTCTCCGCGATAGCTTGCAGGTTGTAAAGGCCGACGCCACCCGATACTTCGAGACGACAACGTCCTGCGACTCGCTCGACCGCCTCCTTGATGGCGGCGACCCGCATGTTGTCCAGGAGGATGAGGTCGACCTCGAGCTCGAGGGCCTGTTCGAGCTGGTCGAGATTGTCCACTTCGACCTCCAGGGGTCGCGGCGGCTGGTGGCCGCGAGCACGGGCCACCAGGTCCTGCATCGAGGAGAAGGCGAGATGATTGTCTTTGATCAAAAAGGCATCCCAGAGGCCCAGGCGATGGTTCTCGCCGCCGCCGCAGCGTACGGCGTACTTCTCTTGGGCCCGTAGACCAGGAGTTGTCTTGCGGGTGTCGCGAATGATCGCGGAGGTGTGCGCTACCATGTCGACGTAGGTTCGTGTCATGGTGGCAACACCACTCAGGTGACAGATCAGATTCAACATCGTGCGTTCAGCGGCGAGCACGGTGCGCAATTCACCACGGATGGAGGCGATGGTGGTATTGGCTTCGACCCTGGCACCATCGGTGATGATCGCAGAAAACGTTGGATGCGGGCGATCAAAGCGCGCTGCCGTCTGAGCGAGCACTAACGGTGCGACGGTCTCGCCAACAAAAACACCTGGCGCCCGCGCGACCAGGTCTAGTTGGATGATTCGTTGTTCGACCAAGGAACCGGTGAGGTCGACCGCGCGATCCCCGCCCGGATCATGAGACGGCGACGTCGGCTCTATCAGATCCTCATCGAGGGCAAGGTTAATGATCGAGAGCAGTGTCATGATTGCCTTTCTACGCGCCTTGGTGGCTGGGACTGATTGAACTCGATGCGGTAGTTAGGATTCTCGGTGATGGCATCGGACCTCGTGTGTGATCCGATGGTTCCGCGGCGGAGCGTCGCAGCTTGGATGGTCATGGCGACAAGCTCGCGTGCGCTCTGGAGTTCGCTGGCGAGGTAGGGGTTCATCTCGTTGCTCACGAGAGCCTCGAGCGCAGCCTGCGAGCGTTGGAGTGTCGGGTGGTCGCGCTCTACGCCCAGCCCAACATCGACAATTGCGCTTATTGCCGCGCGACTAGGGGCTCGAGGGCTAAGCGCGAGGGTCGAGGGGTAACGGAGGCGCTGGCGCAATGTCGGCCGATCCTTGATGTGCGCCGCGGCCCGTCGCCCGAATACGAGTCCCTCGAGGAGGGAGTTCGACGCGAGTCGATTGGCACCGTGCACACCGGAGTTGGCGCACTCGCCAACTGCGTAGAGTCCTTGGATGTTGGTCTCGCCGTGTGGTCCAGCTACGATCCCTCCGATGCTGTAATGGGCAGCAGGTCGAATCGGGACTGGCCCGTTAGCAAAGGGGTCATGACCATAGCGTCGGCAGGCCTCGAGAAAGCTGGGGAAGCGTTTGGCCAACGCAGCCGGACCGATTGGCTCCACATCAAGGAAGCTCATGCCCTGGTGTCGATGCATCGCCAGGGAGACCTTGTCGCGGGTCGCAAGTTCCCCGGCGGGATCGCTCGCAAAGAGGAAGCGCTTTCCCTCCGCATCGACGATCCACGCACCCGCGCCGCGTAGCGCCTCGGTCGCCAACGGCAAGGGGGAGCCTGTGAGGGCAATTGCGGTTGGATGGAACTGGGTAAACTCGAGATCCCCGAGGGTAGCACCGACCCGATAAGCGGCGACCATGCCCGTGCCGATGTTGCCGTCGGGTGAGGTGTGGTCACTCCAGAGCCCGGTAGCACCTCCAGTCGCAAGCACGACGCTCCGCGCCTTGAGTAGCACGAGCGAACCCTGCTGTTCGACGAGGGCGCCTTGCACGCAGTCGCCGTCGGTCACCAGCTGAACTAATCGGGCAGTCGTTGAGGTGATGTTGAGGCTCGCAGCCCGCCGGGCACCCAGAACTCGCATCACGGCCAAACCGGTAGCATCGCCATCGGCATGCCAGATCCTGGCGCTTTGGTGTCCGCCTTCACGCTCGAGCGTCGGTTCGAAGACGACGCCGAGCTCAACGAGAAACCTAATTGCCTCGGGTGCCCCTGATACCAGCCGGTGTACCTGATCACGATCGTTGAGTCTGGCACCGGCAGCGAGGGTATCCTCGAGGTGGGCATCGATCTCACTCAAGCATGACTCAGCGGCGATCCCGCCCTTCGCCCAGTGGCTCGAGGTCTGGACCGCATCCTGGCTGATCATAGCGATGCGCAGCGTGGAGGGCAAGGACAGCGCGACGCTATGTGCCCCAATGCCAGCACCCACAATCACGACATCAAAGCCGGTCTCCTCACTCACCGGGATCACAGCGTTCACGGCCGCGTCCAGATTCGGAGGCTGGGGTCGACCATTCGCTCGACAGCACGGCGCGCCTGGCCGACTACCGTTTCGTCAAGTGAAATCTCATCACGTGTCGAGGTGAGCGACTCGAGTAGACGCTCAGGTGTGATCCGATTCATATACGGACACTCAGCCCGTGGGTTCACGGCCTCAAAGTGCACCCGAGGGTTTGCTGCTCGCAGATCACTGAGAATCCCTATTTCGGTGGCTACGAGAACGTGGTCTTGGGTGGTCTTTCTGGCCTCGGCGATCATCTGGTTGGTCGAGAGGAACCGCACCCTATCCTGTGCGGAGTCTGCGAGCTCGTAGAGTGTGGAGGTGGTGCAACCGCACTCAGGGTGTACCATCAGGCTTGCCGAGGGGTACTCGTTCATTTTAGCCCGCAGCCTGTCTGGAGAGATATCGGCGTGGACGTGGCACTCACCCATCCAGATGTGCATGTTGGGATGGCCGGTGACGCGTTGGACGTGGGCACCGAGGAACTGGTCCGGCAGAAAAAGTATCTCGCGTTCTGCGGGGATCGAACTGACGACCTCCGGAGCATTTGACGAGGTGCAACACACATCCGAGAGTGCCTTGACAGCAGCAGAGGTGTTGACGTAGGCGACAACGATGGCTTCGGGGTGTTGAGCCCTCCACGCAAGCAGATCGGCCGCAGTGATAGAGTCGGCGAGAGAGCACTCTGCGTCATCGGCCGGAAGCACGACGCGCTTGTGTGGGGAGAGTAACTTTGCGGTCTCGGCCATGAAGCGCACGCCACAAAAGACGATGGTGGTGGCATCCGTGTCGCGAGCCTGTTGCGAAAGATAGAGCGAATCGCCGGTGATATCGGCCACCCGCTTGATCCAGGCAGGCTGGTAGTTGTGCGCGAGGATGATCGCATGATGTTGGTGAACTGCCTCACGCAGCTGGCGCTCGTAAGCCAGTGGATTCTGTGGCGGTGCAATAATGCTCATTATGAGCATTAGTCTAGGACGCTGGGCAATCCTTCGAGCCCACTGGTCGGGTTACCCGATACAGCAGCGCGGGGCGCCCCGCGGTCTGAGTGACGACGATATCAAGTGGCTCGAGATAACCGGAATCGAGAATCTTTCGCCGGAAGTTCTGGGTATGAAGCGAGACCCCCAACAACATCTCCGTGCGCTGCTGGAGATAGGAGAGCGTAAAGGCTTCGGGTTCGATCTCTTGGATAACCGGTTTGCGATCGAGTGATCGGCGCAGTGTTGTGAGCGTCGCCAACAGGAGTTGGATATCGTGGTCCGAGAGCTGGCACGTTGGTGTGTCCCACTGCACCAAGTCTTCACCGTGACGGCGGTCCTCGTCCGGAAGGTGCTGATAAAGCGGGATCCACACCAGGCGTTCTCCATTGGTGAAGCGGCTCTTGGCAAAACCGTAGTAGCACAGCTCCGCGACGGCTGGCTGTCGTTCGAGGTCTTGGGTGGCGATGCTCTGGCTCAATGGCGAAACGGTCATGCCGATGGTGCGCACCAAGAAGTGTTCAGCAATCGCCTCTAACGGTCGATCGAGTGCCATGAGCGGAACCCTCAGCAGCGAGAGTCGACGGCCATCCGACCAGACCAGTACGTAGGGATCACGAGAGCCGAGTTGAAAAGGAATCACTACGAGGTCAACTGGTGGGCGTACAGTTGCATCCTTCATACCGGCAACATTACCAGGTCCCCAATCCCGCGGGCAGGAGCGCACGATATGTTGGCCCAAGAACTGATGTGCATCACCTCAGGCGAGCGCGGCGGGGTCGGGTTGGCCGTTGATGGCTTCGACACAGACTCTCTCGAACCAGTCAGTGAGTCGATCGACAAGCTCGCCAGGTGGAGTGTCAAAGGAATGGAGTTCGTTGTGCAGCGCTGCGCCGATCGAATCCGCGAGCCCGCTACGTTCAAAATAGCGAGTCAGGGGACACTCGCTAATCGGGCCACGGCGGAAGTGGCGAGGATTGTGCACAAACGCCCAGTGGTATGCCATCGCCCCGAGCAACGAATGGAGCTCGCCATCGTTATTGTGCTCATAGGAGTCGGCCCAGCCCAGGAGGTGATCGGTCGGCATCGGGCGCGCGATATGAAAGCCTTGACCGTAGGTTGCACCCAGTCGAGCGGCCACCTCTGCCAGCGTAGCATCCTCTATGCCCTCCACCACCACCTCTTGACCAGCGTCAATTGCTGACAGGATTAGCGTGCCAAGCAGGTTGAGGGCTGTGCGTGGGTGCCGCTTGATGCGCGCAACGAAGTTGTGATCGATCTTGATAGTGGTCGCAGGTATATCGATGAGCCGTAGCCAGTTCGAGTAGCCGGATCCCATGTCGTCGATCGCGAGTCTCACCCCCGTGGCCATGAGATCCTCCAGATTCGCAGGGTTGGCGATGAGAGGATGCTGGTCGGTCTCGAGCAACTCGAGGATGAGGCGCTCCGAGGGAAATGCGTATCGCTGGAGTATCTCACGAAGCCAATTGCCCAGCTCGGGCTTGGCGAGCGTGGTCGCATCGACGTTGATGGTGAGGTCCAGGAGTAAGCCGCCGGCTCGCCATCGTTGCTCAGCCGCCAGCAGTGCTTCAAGGCCGAGCCGGAACAACTGATAACGTTCGTTGGTTCCTTGGATACTGAGAAATGACTCCGGGCCAACGACCCTCCCGTCCGGGTGGGCAAGGCGAGCAAGACCCTCGACCTTGGCGAGCCGGCCGGTGGCGAGTTCGATGATTGGTTGGACATACATTCGCAGTCCGCCACTCAGCAAGAGCTCCCGGTAGGCAATCGCTTGCTCACGAGCAAGGACATTGATCGGGGTAGTGATTCGATAGAAGAGATTCTCCCAACGCTGTTTGAGATTGATGCAAAAGCGGCTCATCCAGTCCGACGAGAACTGTCCCGGCAACGTGCCAAAAACTAGCAGCAGACCGACGGGTCGCCCAGCAAGATTCTGAATCGGAAGTGCTACCGCCGTGCGAAGACCGAGGCGTACGAGACGTTGATTTTGCTCCTCGGTCAGACCCCCGAGGGTGAGGTCGTCGACGACGACCATGCGTGACTCCCTCCACGCCTGGGCGGCGAAGAGCTGTCCATTCGGACTCGTGGGGTCTGCAGTGATCTCGCAACCAGGGGCATTGAAGACCTGAGCGATCTCTTGTCCACTGGGTCCCGAATAGGTCTCGACCAGTAGAGCGTCATTGGCACGCTGCCGACACAGTGCAACGGCCGCGATCCCTCTCAGTTGACCAACGAGCTCCAGCTCCATCTGAACCGTATCGATCCAACCACCTGCATCGGTTGGAAGCGGGTTCGCGAAGATACCGAAGTAGCTATCGCTGATGGCACTCATCGCATCGAGTTGGGCAGCAAGATCGTCATCAATTCGCCGTTCGATCACGCTGATTGCCTGTTTGACGCCTCGAGAGCTCGGGTTTGTCTGATTCAGCGCCTCCGTCAGAGCTAGGCGATAGGTATTCATCGAGTCAACCAGACCCGCCGCGTTGAGGCCGGTGAGCCAGTGGATGGCGCCGACGCGGGTCGCGGCCTGGTTGAGTGATGCGCGCTCCAGCTCTGGCATCAGGATGGCGCCAAGGTGTTCGGCCTGTCGCTGCTTGAGGGTATGGTACTCGCCCTCGCTGAGACGGCCAAGTATTCGCTTGCCGGAGGACGACTCCTCAACGACGTGATAGAACGCGGCGACCGCGTTGGCGATGAGCGTCGTAGTTTCGGTCAACTCACTCGCGATGATGGCCGCTGCCTCGACCCCATAGGCAGAGACCATCTGGGGCATCGGCGAAGGAACCGGGCTTGGAGAGCCAGCATCGGACAGGAGCGTCCACCACCGTTCGCGACGATCCTTGTTTTGCTTCGCGAGGTAGAGTGCGGCATCGGCGGCTCGAAGCAGGCCATCTGGATCGTCCGCATGGTCCGGGAACACGGCCACCCCGATACTCATCGAGACCGAGATGCCCTCGGTACCCTCCAACACAAATGGTGTCTCGACCGCGTGATACAGGCGGGCGAGCACCTGATCGAGCTCCTCCAACATCTGCTCCCTCACCGGATCGAGGCCGCTCAACAGCACGACAAACTCGTCGCCAGCAAGCCTGACGATGACATCATCGGCAGGTAGTAGCCCGACGAGTCGTTGAGCGAGTTGGACGAGTAGCTCATCGCCGGCGTGGTGACCATAGCGATCGTTCACGGGTTTGAAGTCATCGAGGTCGATGACGCCAACAGCCAACGAACGATCACTTTGTCTTGCACGCACGATTGCACTCGCCAGGTGTCTGCTGAGCGCCCTGCGATTGGG
This sequence comes from Actinomycetes bacterium, assembly GCA_021806545.1. Classification (GTDB taxonomy): domain Bacteria; phylum Actinomycetota; class Acidimicrobiia; order Acidimicrobiales; family Acidimicrobiaceae; genus Ferrimicrobium. The sequence goes on from JAJZXI010000006.1 coordinate 7,631, forward strand.
GAGGCCGGTTAGCGCATCGTGTTCGGCAAGATAGCTCAGTTCATGCTCTCGCGCCTTGAAGTCCACGATGTTACGCGCGATCGCGGAGAGATATTGGACATGCCCGACCGAATCGCGGTGCGCCATCAGTACCATCGACAGGGGAAGCACGCTACCGTCCGGCCGCGTGATGGTAACTTCCCCTTGCCATCGTCCGTTGGCGGCGGCCTCACGCACCGAGAGCAGGAACGAGTCTTGACCAGCGCGATCATGGATGAGATCGAAGAAGTGCTGTCCCTCGAGCCTGGCATCCCTCGCGAGGCCTAGGAGCTGGCGTCCTCCGTTGTTCAGGTAGATAAGGGTTCCGTTTCGATCGGTGATTCCTACGCCATCTGAGGTGTTATCAAGAATCGCCAACAGACGCTCCTGGGCGTCGAGCGCTGCTCTCTCATCGGTGAGATCGACCTCGACGACTACGACCCCTACGGTTCGGGCATGTTCATCAAGGAGGCGGGTAGCTGAGACGTGCACCCATCGTTGGTATTCAGCCTGGCTCACCTGCAGTGTCTCCCAATCAATTCCCTCTTCGCCGGCGGATAACTTTTCGAGGCGCTCGACGAGGTGATCGAAGTTCGGGTCGCCAAAGACTATGGACGGATCCTTGCCCTGGACTGAATCGAGATCGAGTCCGAACAGACGAGCACAACCCTCGTTGAACCAGGTGATGTATCCCTGTGCGTCGAGTATGAATACGGCCTCTTGAACCTGTGCGATTGCAGCGGCAAGGCGATGGCTCTGGAGCTGCTCGCGCATGGCAGTGATACCGTTTGAGAGATCGCCGGCAAGCCGTTCGAGCAGCAGCTGCTCTTCGATGCCGGGAAGCATTTGCTTGGCGAAGTACACCACCAGAATAGCATCAACGGAGTCCCGATAGAGGATTGGGAGGGCATGGACACCGGCCAGACCATACCGCTGGGCGGCTTGACGCCACTGGTCATTTTGGGTCTCTCTGAGTGCGTGGGCGTCAAAGACGGGACCCCCGCAGCGCCATGCGCGACCTACGGGCCCCTCGCCGGCGGGCTCACCCTCGAGAATAGACACCTCGATAGCGTCGAGGTAACCACTCTGGCCGCAGCTCACAAGAGGTTGAACCGAGCCGTCCGCGGATGGGCGCCCAATCCAGGCGAGTCGGACCGGCTCCATCTGACAGATCAACTTGCATAGTTGAGCAAAAAACGTTTCCTCGTCAGGAGAGCTGTGTACCAACAGGCTCGCCCGGCCGAGAAGCTGTTGGTATTGGTTGTTGCGAGCGAGCCGCCTGCCGTAAGCGTTGCGCTGCACTCCAAATCCGACGGCGACGGTCAACACGGCGATGATCGCGAGTTCGCTTACCATAACTCGGCTCGACTCCGCCGCAGGCCTGTGTCAACGTCACGGTCGCCACCAAATGGCAAGCGCTTATGCATTCGACGTCGAGCCATGCTAGTAATATCGCTCTCCCGCACAGATTCTTGATGTCGATTTCTCGGCGGTCCTGGCGAGCGAGCGCCCCCCTTCAAGCATGTTAGCATCACTCCAGAGCCCAGGCTTGAAAACGGACGATCGCTAGCCGGTTGTTCCTTCGCGGAGATCGTTGAACTGGTTCGAACGGTGCGAGATCCGCATCAAGATGGCCAGCAGGATGTAATTCGTGAGCAGTGAGGACCCGCCATAGGCGAGAAAGGGAAGCGTCATACCGGTGAGTGGGAGGACTCGTATCACGCCGGCAAGGATGAAAAAGGTCTGCAGTGCGAGGATGATCGTCATGGTCATCGCGAGCAGCGAGCTGAACTCCCCGTGCGCCCTGAGTGCGACCCGGAGTCCTGCACCAATGAGAAGGAGGAATGAGATGATGATCGCGCTCGTGCCAAGGAGCCCGAGCTCCTGACCAAAGGCAGCAAAGATGAAGTCAGAGGTGGCGACGGGAACAGTCGGGTGACTGAGACCGAGGCCAGTGCCACTGAGCCCACCGATACCAAAGGCGTACTGGGCCTGTATCAGTTGGTACCCGGTGGTAGCGGCGTGCTTCCATGGATCGAGCCAGACCGAGATACGCTGATGAACCTGGGGAAGCACTGCACCCCCGACGACCAGACCGAGGACAAAGGTGACCGCACCAAAAAGCAGGTAGATCCTATTGCCGGTGCCAATCCACATCACGAGCACGAAGGTAACGAAGATCAGCAGAGCAAACCCTACGTCCTTCTCGACGGCCATGATAGCGAGTGCAAGACCAAAGGTGAGCGCGATTGGCCCGAAGCGGCGCAGTCCACCCCCCCGCAGTCGTGCCAGGAGGTCTCTCTTTTCGACCAGCAGTGATGTGAGAAAAATAGCAAGCAGGAGTTTGGAGACCTCGACCGGCTGAAAGCTCAGGCTGCCGAGATGGACCCATAAGCGCTCGCCGCCGATGTTCTCCCCAATGCCAGGGAGCATCGGACTAAAGAGCAGTCCAATGCCAAGAATCGCGAGCAGATACCGATATCGATCCAGTGAGTCTGGATTACGGACAAAAAAGATACACACGACATAGGCGAAGACCGAAATCAGGGTCCACAGAGCCTGCAGGTGAGCCTGCGTAGGATCGAGCACTCCGATCATCACGTAACCAAGCCCGTTGAGCAGGGTAGCAAGTGGCAACAGGATGGCATCCGCGTCTGCTGCGAGATGTCGATTGGCAACGTGCGCTCCGAGGGGGACGAGCACCACGATCGTGAGCCATGGATTCAAGAAGTCGATATGACCGTTTGGGTGAAGTCCGTAGAAGCCCAGTACCCAAGCGAAGATTGTGACGATATCTGCGACGATGAGTAATTCGAGTTCACGTCGACGACGCTCATAGCCACGAGTACGTATTCTCACCTGCTCCGTTGTTGCCACGCTCTAAACTATAGCTGGCCAGCTACACTGAACCGAGGAGCGAGATGCGCCAATCCTTTGAATTGCCCTTAGAGCCCACGTCAGCGACGGCCAAGTACGAAGGCTCCCGTTACTTCAACCGTGAGCTCTCGTGGCTAGAGTTCGGTGCCCGTATCCTTGAGCTGGCCGATGATGAACGCCTCGGCGCACTGCAGCGAGCGAAGTTCTTTGCGATTTTTGGCTCAGGGCTCGATGAGTTCTTTCAGGTGCGCGTCGCTGGCCTCAAGGACCAACTGCTCTCCCCGTTTACCATTCGCTCCACTGATGGCCTCACACCTCGCGAACAGTTGGGGGCGATTCGGTCGAGGTTGGTTCAGCTCCTCGAGGCAGCAGAGGACAGCTTTGAACAACGACTCGTGCCGCGCCTGGCCCAGGTTGGCGTCAGTATTGAGCGCGTAGCTTCACTCTCCGACGCGACGCGCGCTCGCCTCAAGCGAGACTTTGAGGCCGGGCTTTATCCGGTGCTGACGCCACTGTCTGTGGATCCAGCGCACCCGTTTCCCTATATATCTAACCTGTCACTCAATCTCGCGGTGGCGGTACGCGAGCCATCTCACCATGAGGAGCGCTTCGCCCGCATCAAGGTGCCCTCGAACTTCCCGCGGCTCTACCCGGTGGGGAATGGAGCCTTCGTTTTGATCGAGGATCTCATCGAGTCCTTCGCCGGGCTGCTCTTTCCAGGGATGGAGATCGGAGAGACGGCACTGTTCCGGGTGACGCGTAACACCGACCTGGTGCTCGAAGAGGGCGAAGCGGATGATCTGCTCGCCCTCGTGGAGACCGAGTTGCGACGTCGTCGCTTCGGTCGTGCGGTTCGCCTTGAGATCGCCGCCAACTCCTCATCAGCCATACGAGCACTGCTCGTAGAGGAGCTTGAACTTCATCGCGATGATGTCTACACCACGAGCCTTCCGTTGGACATGCGCTGTCTGTTCGAGGTGCACGATCTCGGACTCGACAGCGAGAGGGGACCGAGGGCCTTGGGTCGAACACCGCCGCCATTCTCCTATCCCGAGGGCGAGTCGGTTGATCTCTTTACCGCGCTCAAGGGCGGTGACGTGCTGGTACATCACCCCTATGACAGCTTCTCCTCCACGGTCGAACACTTCGTTGCAGCTGCGGCTCGCGATCCGGATGTGCTCGCCATCAAGCAGACGCTGTATCGCACCTCTGGTGACTCCGCGATCGTTGATTCCCTGATCGACGCGGCCGAGAGTGGCAAGCAGGTCGTCGTCATCGTGGAGGTCAAGGCTCGCTTCGACGAACTCGCCAACATCGGCTGGGCTCGAAAGCTCGAAGACGCAGGCGTACATGTCGTCTACGGCGTGGTTGGTCTCAAGACCCACTGCAAAGCCATCATGGTAGTTCGTCGTGAGAGCCAGGGGCTCGTCCGCTACTGTCATCTCGGAACGGGCAACTATAACGCCAAGACAGCCAGAAGCTACGAGGACTATGGCCTGTTCACCACCGATCCCGAGATCGGGTATGACCTCGGCGAGGTCTTCAACTATCTGACTGGCTTTTCGCGCCCGTCACATCTGACTAAGCTCGTGCTCGCGCCCACTGACTTGCGTGCGAGAATCGGCGCGCTCATCGCGCGTGAGACCGCTCGTGGAGCAGAAGGGATGATCTCCTTCAAGGTGAATGGCCTGGTCGATCCAGAGATCATCGAGGCACTCTACACGGCTTCAGGGGCCGGAGTGATGGTGAGGGGTTTGGTCCGCGGCATCTGCGCCTTACGTCCAGGCCAGCCGGGCCTCTCAGAGAATATCGTGATTCGATCCATCGTTGGCGAGTTCCTCGAGCACTCACGCGTGTTTGTCTTCGGAGATCCTCAGGACCCTGAGTCGGAGGTTCTCGTCGGGTCAGCTGATCTGATGCAGCGGAACCTTGATCGACGAGTCGAACTTCTATTTCCGCTCCAGGAGCCCGAGCTGCGACGCCGGGTGACCCAGATGCTAGCGCTGGAGTGGGAGGACGACACGAACGCCTGGACGCTCGACGCAATGGGGCATTGGCACCGGCCAGCGAGCGCCAAAGGCATCTCCGCTCAGCTCATCCTCAATAGCCCTTTGCAGGCCCGAGAGGCACCTCGTGGCTCGTGAACGAGAGCTCAAACGGCGACCCAAGGATCATGACCGTGGGGTTGCAGTCGTCGAGGCTCTCTTGGATTTGTGTGGCAGACCTGGGCGCGAACCCGTTACGAAAAGGACAACTTCGCGGTATCTTGATACCCGATCGGGGGTGCTTAGACGCGGCGGCGTCGGGCTGCGTGCGAGGGGCGACTCGAGCGAGTCGCGGGCATGTTGGACAGTCAAGGTGGGAGCCATACCTGACCAGCGCGGGCTGAGCGTAGCACATGAGTTCGAGGTTCGAGGGATTTGGCAGGAGATCCCTGCCGAGATTGCGCTTTCCCTTAGCCTGTGTGGTGTGGACGGCGACTTCGTAGAGATCGTCCGCTTCACCACGACACGACAGCTTTGGGACGCCAGCTTCCTTGACGCACGTCTCGAGATCTGCCTCGATGTGGTCGCCGTTGAGCACCCTTGCAAGCTGGAATTCGTGGAGGTGGAGGTCGAATCCATCGATCAGCGCGTACTGGAGCGGCTCGGTGACGAGATCGATCGACGCTTTCCCGATGTTCCCCCGAGCGCGGCATCGAAACTGGCCACCGCGCTGAAGGGATGTCATCCCGATAGCCAAGGTGCTGGGTACACCTCGGTACGCATGGACCAAGAGCCAGATAGCGATCTCGGTGAACGCCTGGCTGGTCTCTTGGAGTTGGCTACGCCACTGCCGACACCCTGGAGGCGCCCGCCAACCTTCGGTCACGCATGAGAGCGCGCCAGAATGTCAGCGACGTGATCGTTGCGGCGATGGACCTCGGATCGAACTCGTTTCACCTCGCGGTCGTCAAGGTTCGCCCCGACCTGACGCTCGAACCCGTGGCAAAGGAACGCGAGATGTTGCGCCTGGGCGAACTGGTCTATCGTGATGGCTGCTTCTCTCCGGAGAGTATCCAAGCAGCCGTGGAGACCGTCGCCCGTTTCGTCACCGTCGGCGCCCGCTTTGGGGCTGACGTGATGGTGGCAAAGGCGACGGCAGCCTTTCGCGATGCGGAGAACTCGCAGGAGCTCATCGACGCCATCGCCGCGAGTACAGGCGTACATGTCCAGGTAATCAGCGGTCATGAAGAGGCAGCGCTGATCTTCGATGCGATACGTGCGGCGTGTCACCTTGGCTCTCGACCCGTGCTCGGCGTCGATCTCGGTGGCGGAAGCTTGGAGCTGATGCTCGGCGATCAACGGCAGTTGATTGCTGCGCGAAGCCTTCGCCTCGGTGTCGGCAGGCTCAAGGTGAAATTCGCTGATAACCGCGATGCGCAGGTCGAGGAGTACCTCGCTCGGGAGCTCACCGAGCCACTGATGACCCTGGTCAACTACTCGCCAACTCGAGTGGTACTGACCAGCGGTACGATGAATGCTATTGGCCGCTTCGCGCTCTCGATCGATAGTGACCATGATGAGCTCGATGACGGACTCCTGGCGCGTGCGGTTGGCCGTACCGCGTTGCTCGAAGCGTGTTCGAAGATCCTCGCGACGCCGGTTGCACAGCGCCCAGCGCTCAAGGGGATCGATGAACGGCGGGCTGCGACCGTCGGTTACGGTGCCGCGATCCTGCGCCTTATCCTTTCGCGCGTAAAGGTTGATGAGGTCTGGCTCTGCTCGTGGGCGTTGCGAGAGGGCATCGTTCTCCACGAGGCGGCCAGTCAAGAGCATTTTGCCTTCTCCGTGGATCCATCGGAGCTGCGCGATGGATCGGTGCGCGAGTTGATGCTCCGCTATCGTGCCGATGTCGCACACGCCAACTTCGTAGCCCATCTCGCCGGTCGACTCTTCGACGATTTAATAGCACTGCACCAACTCCCGCCGGAGGCTCGGGATCGCCTGAGCGTGGCGGCCAAGCTCCACGACATCGGGGCCTTCGTCAGCCGTGACAATCACGATCGCCATGGCCAGTATCTCATCACCGCCTCACCTCCACGAGGCTTCTCTCGACGCGAAATCGCGGTGATCAGCTCCGTCGTAGGATCGCATACCAAAGGTGACCTCCAGCGTGCACCAGAGCTTGACGCTGCTGATGCCCGCGAGATCGAGGTCAGTACCGCCCTGCTACGCATCGCCGATGCGCTCGATCGATCACATCAACAGCTTATTCACGCACTATCATGCACCGTTGACGGATCCCGTCTCGAACTGGCGGTCACCGCCGATACCGACCTCGGTGCTGAGATGTACGCTCTTCGACGCAAACGTCGTCTCCTCGAGACACTCTTTGGTCGATCAGTCCATGTCACGATCGCAGGCGTCGGCAGCGACCGCACGCTCGTCTAGGATGGAGCTGACGATGGATCGGAGGAGAACGTGCCGTATCCGGTTGCAGGGGAGTCCCCTCGAGATACTCCCCAGTGGAGCGCACTCGCTCAACACGCCAAAGAGATCAAACAGACCGATCTACGTCGGCTCTTCGCCCAGGACCCGCACCGGCTTGACTGGAGTACGCTTGAGGTTGGCCCGCTATACCTGGATCTTTCGAAGAACCTGATCACCCAGGAGTCGCTCCGACTCCTGCTCGGGCTTGCTGAGGCTCGATATCTTCCTGAGGCGATCGGAGCGATGCTGCGTGGTGAGCACATCAACGTATCCGAGGATCGCGCGGTGTTGCATACGGCGTTGCGCCATGGTGCGACGATTGCTGGCCCCATTGACGGTATTGACGTCGATCACGAGGTCGAGTTGGTGCTCTCTCATATGGAGGAGTTCGTACGCTCGGTTCGTTCGAATCAGCGCGTTGGGGTCACCGGCAAGCCGTTCGAGACGATCGTCAATATCGGCATCGGCGGATCGGACCTGGGACCGGAGATGGTTACCATGGCTCTCCAGGATTTCAGCGACCCAAATCGTTCGATGCATTTTGTATCGAATATCGACCCGGTCGCCATCGGCTCCATCTTCAAGACATGCGACCCTGAGACCACACTCTTTGTCGTGGTCTCCAAGACCTTTAGCACCCTTGAGACGCTGACGAATGCAACCGCCGCGCGCCAATGGCTCTCGCAGGCGCTCGCGGATCACCCTGGGGCGATCGAGAAGCACTTTGTCGCGGTGTCGACCAACGAGGCGTTGGTGCGCGAGTTCGGTATCGACCCCCAGAACATGTTCGGCTTCTGGGATTTCATCGGTGGACGATACTCCGTTGACTCCGCGGTTGGGCTCTCGATCATGCTGGCCATCGGGCCGGAGCGCTTCCGATCGTTCCTCCACGGGTTTGCAGCCATCGATGAGCATCTGCGAGAGGCTCCACTGTCCGAGAACGCACCAGTACTGCTCGGGCTCTTGGCGGTGTGGTATCGCAACTTTTTTGGCGCGCAGTCACAGGCGGTTCTTCCCTACAGCGAACGGCTTGCGAGGTTTCCTGCCTATCTCCAGCAGCTCACCATGGAGTCCAATGGCAAGTCGGTTCGCCTCGACGGTACCACCGTCGACTATGGCACCGGAGCGATCTATTGGGGTGAGCCGGGAACTGACGGCCAACACGCCTTCTACCAGCTGCTGCATCAAGGAACTATCCTGGTGCCCGCGGACTTCATCCTGTTCGGAGAGCCCCTTGGCGGTCCGGATCCTCAGCAGGACCTCCTTTTTGCCAACGGACTCGCTCAGACGCGAGCGCTCGCTTTTGGTCGCAACGAGGAGGAGCTCGAGGCGCTCGGGGTTCCCGCCGCACTCCGTCCAGCACGGCGGATGCCGGGCAACCGTCCGACCACGACGATCGTGGCCCAGCGACTTACCCCCGAGGTCCTCGGTGCGCTCATCGCACTCTACGAGCACAGCGTTTTTACCCAAGGAGTGATTTGGGGCATCAACTCCTTCGATCAATGGGGCGTCGAGCTGGGCAAGGAGCTCGCATCTGAGCTTGTACCAACGCTCAGCTCTCCGAGTGTACCAACGCTTAATACCTTGGATGCCTCGACCATTGAGCTAGTTTCACGATATCGACACATGAGAGGACGACCGACATGACTGAGTTGAAGAGTGACTTCGGAGGCCTCAAGGGGCCTGATATCTACGATGTCGCGTCGAATGCGCTGCGTTTTTTGGCATTAGACGCGGTAGAACAGGCGAACTCCGGTCACCCTGGCACGCCAATGGCGATGGCACCGGTCATCTATCGACTCTTTACCCGTTTCTTGCGCCACGATCCCAAGCAGCCCGACTGGCCAGATCGCGATAGGTTTGTCCTCTCTGGCGGTCACGCGTCGATGCTCCTCTATGGTGCGCTGCACCTCAACGGCTACGATCTCACTCTGGAGGATCTGCAGCGATTTCGGCGCTACCCATCGAGATGCCCCGGCCATCCAGAGCGTGGCATGACACCGGGCGTGGAGGTGACGACCGGCCCGCTCGGCCAAGGGGTCGCCAACGCTGTTGGTCTCGCGCTCGCAGAGCGGCTCGCCGCCAACGAGTTCAATACCGATGAGGTCGCCATCGTCGATCATCGCACGTGGGTTCTCTGTGGCGATGGTGACATGATGGAGGGCGTTGCCTCCGAGGCATCGTCGCTCGCAGGGCATCTGCGACTCGAGAAGCTGACCATTTTGTACGACTCAAACCAGGTCACACTGGACGGGCCAAGCTCACTCTCGCTCGACGAAGAGGTTGCAACGCGATATCTCGCCTATGGATTTCGGGTGCTTCGAATCACCGACGTCGATGACTTTGCACAGGTGGATGCCGTGCTCACCACGGCGACGCAGACGCGAGGGCAGCCAACTCTGGTGATCATGAACTCACATATCGGTATCGGTAGCCCCTTCCATGATGATCATCGTGCCCACGGAGCTGCCCTTGGAGCGGAAGCCGTACTCGCGACCCGCGAGCAACTCAACTGGCCCCATCCACCCTTCGTGGTTCCCGAGGAGGCATATGCTGCGTGGCGTTTGGATCGCGACTCTGGGTACACCACATGGGAGGCGGACTGCGAACGCGCGCGCGTCGCTGGGCCAGATCGTTATCGAGAGTTTCGCCGCCGTGTCATCGAGGCCCGGCTGGGCGAGGGGTCGTTCGATCTCCCGCACTTCGATACCGGCTCATCAATATCGACACGCGTCGCGCTCGGGGCAACCCTACGTGCCGCTGCGGAGCGCCTGCCGGAGATCGTCGGAGGTGCGGCTGACGTGGAGAGTTCGACAGAGACCAAGCTCGCTGGTCAGGTTTCGTGGCCTACGTATGCGGGCCGAGACATCTACTTCGGCGTTCGCGAGCACGCTATGGCGGCGATCACCAACGGCATTGCTGCCCATGGTGGCTTTCTCCCGTTTGCGAGTACCTTCTTCGTATTTTCGGACTATCTCAAGCCAGCTCTTCGGCTGTCCGCGATCATGGAGTTACCCAGCCTGTTCATCTTTACCCACGACTCCATTGCACTGGGGGAGGACGGAACGACGCATCAGCCCGTAGAGCAGCTTGCCGCTCTCAGAGCAGTGCCGAATCTGGTGGTGCTTCGACCTGCGGATGCAAATGAGACCGCTGCGAGTGTTGCCTTTGCGATGCGGCGCAGCCAAGGTCCAACGGTACTAGTGCTCTCGCGCCAGGCCCTTCCCGTCTTGGCAGAGACGGTAGGTATCGACAGCCAGTCGCTCGGTGGGCATCGGCTGCACGAGGGTGGAGATCTCACCCTGGTGGCCACCGGCTCCGAGGTGTCCTTGGCACTCGAGGCAGCTCGGAGGCTCGAGGGCAAGGGAATCCATGCGCGCGTCGTATCGGTCCCCTCACTCGAGCTGCTGCGCGCACGCCCTCGTTCGGAGCGCGAGGAGCTGCTCGGTGCCGCACCGCGCATCGCGATCGAGGCCGCCTCTGCATTTGGGTGGTACGAGTTCGTCGACGCGGTTGTCGCGATGCACACATTCGGAGGATCTGGACGCAAGGACGAGGTTTTAGAGGCCTTCGGATTCACGCCTGAGAGGGTCGTGGAGTCGATCGAAGCAATATTGAAAGGTGATGATAAGTAATGCACGGAGTAAGGGAGCTCACCAAGCTGGGACAAAGCATCTGGCTGGACTCGATATCGCGGCAGCTGATTGATTCAGGAACTCTGTCGCATTACATCAATGATGTTGGCATCACGGGACTGACCTCGAACCCTTCGATCCTGGCTCATGCGATCGGTCACTCCGACGACTACAACGCAGCGCTGGCGCGCTTCGAGGCCCAAGGGGTGCACGACGCTGAGGAGATGGTCTATGAGTTGGCGATCGTCGATCTGACGGATGCGGCAACCCTCCTCCACGATGTGTGGGAGAGGACCCAGGGAAGGGATGGCTTTGTCTCCATCGAGGTTCCGCCGGAGTATGCGAACGCGGTGCCGGAGACGATATCATGGGCGCGACGCCTGCGGAGTCGCTTTGACCTTGGGAATGTACTCATCAAGGTGCCTGGTACTGCAGCGGGCACCCAAGCGATTCGCGAACTCATCGCTGACGGTATTGGCGTCAATGTGACCTTGCTGTTTGGGGTCAAGCACTACGTTGCTGCCGCCACCGCCTTCCTCGATGGCCTCGAGCTTCGCCAACGTGCTGGACTCAGTCTCGACGTGCCGTCGGTGGCATCGGTGTTCGTCTCACGGTGGGATTCAGCAGCCAATCCCCGGCTTCCCGACGGGCTCAAACAGCGCGCCGGTCTCACGGTGATGCAGGCCATTTGGGCGGCACACCAGCAGATCCTCTCGACTGAGCGTTGCCAGCAGCTATGCAATGGCTCCGATCGCATGCAACGAGTGCTGTGGGCCTCCACCTCGACGAAGGATCCCGCTTATCCAGACACCTTCTACGTCGCCGCCCTGGTGGCCCCGGGGACGGTGGACACGATTCCCGAGGCGACGCTGCTGGCCTTTGATGACCACGGTGTGCCTGACTCGGTCCTTGATGACCCGCTCGCAGAGTCTGAGCTGATGAGTGCGCGCCTCGAGGAGGCTGGCCTGCATCTCGAGCAGCTTGCGGATGAACTCCAGGTGAACGGCGCGCAGAGCTTCACGGCCGATTGGAATGAGCTGCTCGACTCCGTTGCCCTCAAGCTCAAGGGCGCATCGTAGGATCTCGAGGCGTATGCGCTAGGGTCAGCGCCTCGCGTGGGTGACCGAGAGCAGCCTCGTGGGGAGTGGCTCCTCGATGGTCGTGTCGTCGTGCCTTGCGACTTGGTAGGCCTGCTTCCCGCTGACCTCGCTCACCGCTTCGAGAAGCCGGGTGCCTTTGAAGACTAGGCCGGTACCGTCCTCGGTCGCATAGCCATCGGGCAGACGTCCTTCGGCAATGAGTTGTCGAAACAGCGGACGGCGACGAGGCTCTGAATCGTAGTGGACGCCGTTCGAATAGGGCAGAAGTCCGAGGCCATTGGTGATGGGGGAGAGCTGTGGCGTGAAGGAGTCGGTCGTACCTCCGTAGTGCCAACAGAGTGAGCCAGCCGAGACACCAGCGAGGACAACTCCATGGTGCCAGGCACGCTCAAAGGCATGGTCGAGGCCATGCAGACGCCAGAGTGCGAGCAGGTTCGCAACGCTCCCACCTCCGACCCAAACCACATCATGGGCGAGTACCCAGCCGACAAGGTCATCGACATTGGGCATAGGAAAGAGCTTCAAGAGGTCGACGGTGATCCCCTCGACGCGGCCCGCCTCGATCATCCGCAGGCCGCTCGCACTCTCATCACCCATGGCCGTACCGACATAGAGGAGACTCGGCCTGGCCGCGCCAGAGAGCTCGAGCGCGTAGTTCAGCATTGGCCCAAAGGCTACCTCGGTGCGAGCGCCGCGTATGAGTCCACCGGATGTGGCGAGAATGGTTGGCTCTGTGTCTGACATAGCTCTATTGTAGGTAGTGAATCGATGGTAGGAGACCTGTTGAGAACTGAGAAACTGTAGTGGCGTTGGAGGTTCGCGCTCTCGAGGCAGCTGACGCGATGCGAGCCGGTAACGTGCTCAGACGTGCCTACCGGCAGATCTATCCAGACGGCAACACGTATATCGATGAGGTTGCCGACGTCGAGCGTCGCCTCAGCTTGGCACTGGTACTTGGCTGCTTCCTCGACGGTCGACTTGGAGGCTGCGCAACGCTGGTACTCGATGAGCGCTCGACCTTCGCAGAGGAGCTGCTACACGGCGAAGCCGGCCTGCGTATGCTCGGGGTGGATCCCGATCTCCAGCACCACGGCATCGGATGGCTCCTCGTTGGAGCGTGTGCTAGGCGGGCTCGCTCCGCGGACCGACACGCACTCGTGCTGCACACCGACACCAAAATGGTCGCGGCGCAACACCTCTACGAACGAGCGGGCTTTGTTCGCACCCCTGAACGGGACCTCACCCTCCCGGAGGTGACCCTCCTGTGTTACCGGCTCGACCTCGACGGGCGTTCTTGAGAGAAAGGCAGATAGATGCAGATTCAACCTGGGGCAATAACGCTCCAACAGCTCCGCCTCGTGCGCGACAGGGTGAGCGAAATCGCCCTCTCGGGCGCAGTCTGGGAGTCCGTCGACACCTCGGCAGCCACCGTTAGCGCTATTGCACAGCGCAGCGCGCCTGCTTACGGCATCAATACGGGCTTTGGGCGTCTCGCGAACACTCAGATCCCACCCTCTGAGCTCTTGTTGCTGCAACGGAATCTCGTCCTATCCCACGCGGTAGGAGTGGGGGAGCCGCTACCTGATCCCGTAGTACGAATGGTGTTACTCCTCAAGATCGCCAGTCTTGCCCAGGGCTATTCCGGTGTCTCCTCTGCGGTTATTGAGGCCCTGATCGATCTCCTGGTTCACGACGTGCTTCCGGTGATACCCTCCCAGGGTTCAGTGGGCGCCTCAGGCGATCTAGCTCCCCTGGCCCATCTCGCCGCGATACTCCTTGGTATCGGCGAGGTCCGCGTCCAGGGCAAAGCGATGGCAGCGATCGACGGGTTAGCGTACCTCGACCGCTCACCGATGATCTTGGGACCCAAGGAGGGGCTTGCCTTACTCAATGGCACGCAGGTCTCCACCGCACTTGCGATCGAGGGTCTCTTCGCTATCGAACGGGCAGCCCTCGGCGCTGTTGTCACCGGGGCCATGAGCGTCGATGCTGCCGCAGGCTCAGTGGTGCCCTTCGATCATCGCATACAGGCAGTTCGCGGTCATCGTGGTCAGATCGACGTCGCCCGGGCGTATCTTCGCCTGCTCGAGGGTTCGGGCATCGCCCAATGGCATCAGAACTGCGAGAAGGTCCAGGATCCCTACAGCCTTCGGTGCCAACCCCAAGTGATGGGTTCAGTATTCGACACCCTGCGTTGGTGCGCACAGACGCTACTGGTGGAGGCTAACGGTGTCTCAGATAATCCACTGGTCTTCGTTGAGACCGGCGAAGTACTCTCCGGGGGAAACTTTCATGCTGAGCCGGTCGCCATGGCTGCTGACTTCCTCGCCATCGCAGCCAGCGAGATCGGCGGCCTTGCTGAGCGACGCATCGCGCTGCTCATCGACTCGACGCTGAGCGGCTTACCTCCATTTCTGGTCAAAGATGGAGGAGTGAACTCAGGCTTTATGATCGCGCACGTGACCGCTGCCTCGTTGGCATCGGAGAATAAGAGTCTTGCGCATCCTGCCTCAGTTGATTCGCTTCCGACATCGGCCAATCAGGAGGATCATGTCTCCATGGCCACATTCGCCGCGCGACGGCTTGGCCCGCTGGCGCGCAATGTGGCGACCATTGTGGCGATTGAATTGCTTGCCAGTGCGCAGGGAATTGAGCTACGCGCGCCCGTGCCAACGAGTGCTGCCCTGCAACGCGTCATCGCGCGACTACGAGAGGTTGTCCCTCATTACGACGTCGATCACTACCTGGCCCCCGATATCGCAGCAGCAACCGAGCTGGTTGCCCAAGGAGTACTAGCCGCGTTCGCCCCGATCGAACTCTCGGTCTGTCCCTCCCTCGGGGAGGCTCTATAACCCAGCACCTTGGGCCCATCAGCGAAAATCCGTATCATCACGATTACACAAGATGTTGCACCGATCGGCAGCTGGAGCAACGAATTAATGTCACTCCAGGTGAGCAATTGCTTGCTCTGCGTGAAGTTTGTTGTAGAAAATCGTGGGTCAATGATTTCCGCTAACAGGGCACGAAATAACTCCGATAACTGAGAGGGAAAAGCCCGTATTTCCTGTGATTCTGGTGGCGGAATTCGGGCGAGATCTCCTAGGCTTGAGGCGGACCGTTGCGTAGGCTCAGCTGTCGCAGCAGTGAACCTTGCCAAGGAGGGTGGAAGTGACTGAACAGGTCATAGGAAGGCCGGTGCGGCTGTCAGCACGAGAAATTTGGGCCGGTGGTACGCGCGAGCTGATCAGCTGGTTTGCCGATCATCCGGTCGCGCTCGGCGACGTTCTCGACCTCTCACTCACCACGCTGGCGCAGCCGACCAAGGATGTGGCACGCGCGGCGGATCTCATCGGCGAAGATGTTGACGGCAGGTTGGTCGTGATTGAGGTGAGTCTGAGTCGTAGTAATAACTCGGGGCTCGGGCGTCTGATGAGCCACGTGAGTGCGCTGGGTGCAGAGACTGCGGTGTGGGTCGCTGACGATTTCGCCGCTGAGCACATCGGTGCCTTCGCGTGGCTCAATCGTTCGGGGGTTGCGCGCTTTTACCTGGTGCAGATCCAGGCGTTTCGTGCGCCGAGCGGGGCCGTCTCGCACGTGTTGACCCGAGTTCTTGGCCCGTCACGGCTGGTTCAGGCGGCCGAACAGGAGCGTCGCAGCATCGTCGAACGCAGCGAGCTGCGTCGTGCCTTCTTCGATCAACTCAACTCCCGCGAGGGTGGCACCGCCAGCGCGACGCGGGGAGAATCCTCTGTCATCCATCAATTGACGCGGCTCGCCGGCGTGACCTATAACTTCGTCGTCGAAGACTACCAGAGTGGTGCCGAGGTGCGCATCGCTGGCTCTGGCGAGCGTCAAGAATATGCCAGTGCGATCTTCGAGCGCCTGGTAGCGCAACGCGACGAGATCGAGGCTGCACTCGCTCCCGACGCACTACTCTGGGAGTCACTCGGACCTGGCCACTTCCGAATTGCGTTGATGATTCCGGGAGGATTCGCATCGGCTGAGACCGACTGGGATGAGATCCAACTCCAGCTGGTCGAGGCCATGGGCCGACTCCGCAGAGCCTTCAAGCACGTACTGCGTTCGTTGGCGAAGTCCCAGTCCCAAACGCGCGCGCCGACAGCACTGCAAAGGCAGTCTCGACAATCGAATTGAACAGCGCCCCGCTCTTCGTCGACATTCAACAGCCCTGAGCGAGTTCTTCGATGGTGTCGGAGGCGGGACTTGAACCCGCACGACCTTAACGGTCACTAGGCCCTCAACCTAGCGCGTCTACCTATTCCGCCACTCCGACTCGAGAGAAACCATACTACCTACTTGCCAACCTGAGAGCCGACGCGCACGCGAAGTTTTCCCACCAGATCCTAGCTTCGACTATGCGTTTACCGGATATCATACTAGAGGGCCATTCACGTAAGGGGAACGAGCGTGCCACTTTTAGAGATCAACGACCTGCATACCAACATCCGGCTCCGCAAGGGTGAGGTCAGAGCGGTTGACGGCGTCAGCTTCGAGGTCAACGTTGGGCAGACCGTGGGTCTCGTTGGGGAATCGGGCTCGGGCAAGACAATGACGGGAATGTCAATCCTTGGACTGCTGCCTACCGGCGGATATATTTCACAGGGTCAGGTCCTCTTTGATGGTGTCGACCTCGCGAAGCTATCGCAGACAGAGATGCGCCGGTACCGCGGTAAGGAGATCGCCATGGTGTTCCAGGATCCGATGACCTCCTTGAACCCCGTGCTCACCATTGGCGATCAAATCAGCGAGACCGCACGCCTCCATCTGGGTATGAATAAGACGGATGCTGAGTCGCGCGCTATCGAGGTTCTCTCGCTCGTGGGCATGCCGAACCCCAAGGAACGCCTTACGTATTTTCCGCACCAGCTCTCAGGTGGGCTTCGCCAACGCGTGATGATCGCCATGGCACTGACCTGTGATCCAAAACTGCTGATCCTGGACGAGCCCACAACTGCTCTGGATGTTACGATCCAGGCTCAGATCCTTGAGCTCCTCGAGGATCTCAAGGAGCGCCTCTCGATGGCCATGATCCTCGTCACGCACGACATGGGGGTTATCGCGGGTCGTGCTGACGAGGTGGTCGTCATGTACGCCGGCAAGGTGGCCGAGTTCGCCACCTCGACTGAACTCTTTCGAGCTCCCTACCATCCCTACACCGAGGCGTTGCTGGCCTCAATACCCCCTCTCGAGGGAGCAATTCCGGAGCGGTTGTACTCTATCCCGGGTCTACCTCCGGATTTGAGCACGGAGCTGATCGGCTGCCGCTTTGCGCCGCGCTGCCGATACGTACAGGATCGCTGCCGCATTGAGGAGCCAGAGCTTGATGCTCCAGACGGCTATTCGCACCCGTTCACCTGCTTTTACCCCGTTAGCGCACCCGATCGCGTCCCTGTTAGCATTACGCGACGAGATCAGGCCGCCTCCAAGACCGACCGTGAGGCGATCATCGAGGTCGACCATGTCGTCAAGGAGTACCCCGTCACCAAGGGCGCACTTGTGCAGCGCAAGATTGGCACAGTCAAGGCGGTGACCGACGTGACCTTCTCCGTCTACCGAGGTGAAACCTTTGGCATCGTAGGTGAGTCCGGCTGCGGCAAGACCACGACCGGATCGATGATTGTCGGTCTCGAGGGTGTCACGGCCGGCGATATCCGCTTCAAAGGTAAGTCAATCGTCAAGAATGGTGGCTCACATCTCAAGTCGGTGCGACGTGACCTCCAGTTCATGTTCCAAGATCCCTACGCCTCGCTCGATCCTCGGATGCGGGTGAAGGATATCCTCTCCGAACCACTGGTGATTCATCATCTCGGAACACAGCGCGAGCGTGATGCCACAGTAGCGCGTCTGCTTCGCGAGGTTGGCCTCTCGCCCTCGGCGGCAGACCGATATCCTCACGAGTTCTCGGGTGGCCAGAGGCAGCGGATTGGCCTCGCCCGAGCCCTTGCGCTGCAGCCGGAGGTCATCGTTGCAGATGAGCCGGTGTCGGCGTTGGATGTCTCCATTCGTTCCCAGGTGCTGAACCTGATGAAGGATCTCCAGCAACAGCACAACTTGACCTACATTATCATCTCCCATGACCTATCCGTGGTGCGATTCATGGCCGATCGTATTGCAGTGATGTATCTGGGTAGGCTTGTCGAGCTCGGCACCGAGGCGGATATCTTCCAACGCGCCAAGCATCCCTATACCCACATGCTCTTGGACGCTGTGCCAGAAGCCAATCCAGAGGTAGAAAAGGCCAAGGAGCATGGCACGGTTCGTGGTGAGATCCCCTCGGCGATCACGCCGCCATCGGGGTGTCGTTTCCGAACCCGCTGCGCCTATGCCCAGGAGCGCTGCGCTGAAGAGTCACCTGAGTATACCCAGTATGGCGTCGAGCACTATGCGGCATGCTTCTTCCCGATGGCGCACGCGCCACGCTTTGCTGAAGTTGAGGCCGTCGGCTAGACGAGGGCTCATAACGCTCTGCGCTAGTGTCTGTGACACACGCGGTAACGCGGCCAGGTTACCGCAGGAGCGGTGGCGGCGGGATGCTTCGTAGAATCCCTTCGAAGACCTCGTCAAGCAGGTGAGCACGTGGGTCGGCGGAGCTCCTCGAGAGTATCAGACGGTGCTTGACTACCAGCGGGGCGAGCCTGACCACATCATCTGGTACCACGTAGTCACGGCTGTGCAGGAGCGCCCAGGCCTGGGATGCCCGATACAGGGCCAACGAGGCTCGAGGGCTCATGCCCAACTCAACCCGTGGAGATGTCCGTGTCGCCTCAGCGAGCCTGGCAATGTAGCCCCGCATAGCATCCGAGACATGGACCTCCCGTACCGCTTGCATGCGCGCCAACAGCTCGTCTCGGCTCATCACCGGCTCGACAGACGCAAGCGGCAACGCACGATCTGATTGGGAAAGTATGGCTGATTCCTCGTCTAGGGATGGATATCCCACGTTGAGTCGAAAGAGAAACCGGTCGAGCTGGCTCTCGGGCAAAGGGAACGTGCCCTCGTACTCGATCGGATTCTGCGTCGCCACCACCAAGAACGGTGGCTCAAGGGCATGTGTTACCCCGTCGACGGTAACCTGACCCTCCTCCATGACCTCCAGCAGGGCGCTCTGTGTCCTTGGTGAGGTCCGGTTGATCTCATCCGCAATCACGAGATTCGCAAAGACCGGACCGGGGTGAAACTCAAACTGACGGGTTCCGGGATGGAAAATTGTCACCCCAGTGATGTCGGTAGGCAGCAGATCCGGTGTGCATTGGATGCGACGACAGGTCAAGTCCAGGCTCCGTGCGAGCATGGTAGCGACCGTCGTCTTGCCGACACCGGGAACATCATCGAGCAACACATGACCCGCGGCGAGCACCGCCGTCACCATGAACTCCATCAGGGGGCGTTTGCCAATCACCTTTTGCTCAAGGTTATCGACGATCCGACCAAGCTGGGGATCAAGCTCATCCAAGGTATCTGAGATCGCCGAACGACTCCGCAACACAACCCCCCTCATCGCATGGCTGGCACCTGCTACCGATCCTACTGACTCGAGAGGGCAATTGGCAATCTTTCCTTCCCCGACCAGCTGATCGTGGGTGGGTTGCAAAGGGTTTTCAGCAATGATTCAGCATCGTCGCAAAGGCGAGTGCTGGTGAACTAGCGCTCACAAGCGCCCAGAACGAGCACACTCCGGTGACCGGGCACCAGCTCACACTGATAGATACGCAACCTCGATACCCTCTGGCCACCACTTCGACGCCGTGCGTGCTACCCATCGAAGCGGGCCGATGATCGATAGCTGCTTTCTCCGCGATTCGGTTGGGCTTTGACCACGCGAGCTTCTCGTCGCCGTCTTTGCGCGTGGTGATACCAGGGGAGTCGGCTGTAAGTCCCGATGCCGAATTCATGGCACCTGGGTGAGCTCACTCGTCGAGTGGTCCTATCCCTACTGGCACCGGTTGTCTGTATCGACAGAACGGAACGCGATCGGCGACGCCGCGTCGGCCCTGATGGGCCATCGTGGAATAACTAGGACCGTGGAATAACTAGGAACGGAGAACTCTGGGGTCCAAAGTCCCACGCATTGCGCGCTAGGTGCGCCTTGACTGGCGCAGGCGGCGCGCTCTCCCCCTGATAGTGCGCCACAACCGACGAGCTTCGAGGCGTTGCTCAGGAGTCAGCGACCGCTCAGCGTAGAACGCGGTCTCGAACAGCCTCACCAACGGCCAGACGATAGCAGTGTCGTGGGGGAACTGGTTCGTCCAGCTCTCACCCCATTCCCGAGGACTGTCCGATCTCCAGTTGGGCCCAAAGCTACGGCGTGACAGACGTTGTAGGTCAGCCCACTGCTTGACCGTATCACGCAAGAGAGATGATCGTCTGCGCCATTGCCACACGGCGATCGCGCCACTGACGAGAAGGAGCACCCCGATGCCGGCTAACTCCTCGCTCACAACGTTGCTGGAGCCATGCTGAGTGGTCCTGCGAGAGACCGTTGGGGCGGACACCTTGCGCAGGTGAGCTTGGGCGTTCAACGATGGAGCAGGTGCAGGCGCGACGACCGGGCTGGTTGGCGTGGGACTCGGGCGAGACGGTGATACGTTGGTGGTGGCCGCCACGGTCGAGTAGTGCGGGAAGTGAAAGCCAGGTGTCGGATCCACGGGGACCCAGCCATCCCCTTGGATCCAGATCTGCGCCCACGAGTGAGCATCCACTTGTCGGATCAGGTATCCACCAAGGCTCTTGACATAGGTGCCTGGATCGTAGCCGACAACCCAGCGAGATGGGATCCCGAGCGAGCGCATCATCATGATGAACGCCGTCGAGAACTGATCGCAGTAGCCTTGGTGGCCCACAAAGAGGAATTCGTTGACGATGTCACTCGTCGATGTGTGAACCTGATAGGAGTAGCGGTAATGCGTATCCAGGTAGTGCTTGATCATCATCGCGACGTTGAACGCTCCACTGGTTCCCGCTCCAACAACACGTCTCGCCAGTTCCCCCACCCGAGGGGATAGACCTGCGGGCAGCTCCAGATCGGCGCGCAGGCCCTGTGGGGCGACTCCAACACCACGAGTGTCGAGGCTCCCAGGAGAGTAGAGGGGTTCCAAAGCGCTGACGGTATAGCTCCTCGCTCCTGGCGCGAGGATACGGCCCGACCTGGTGTGAACTATCGAGGTGAGAGAGAACTTCAGCGGTGCTCCCGTGTAGAAAAGGCTCGTGAACGGACGTCTGGCGAGATCGGTGATCGTAGCGTTGACACGCACGGTGTGGCTGCCCTCGAAGTACGGACCGAGTATTGGGACGTCGCTCCCGCCGGCGAGCTGCTCAAAGGTAGACGACGGCCCCCTGTTTGACCAGCTCAATCCGTTGAACGTCGTGTAGGTAGCCGCCTGCCAATAATACGGGGCATTCGCATGTGCTACGAAGACAGGAGCCTGGTTCGGCACCAAGGAATGATCGATCTCGGTAACACCGGCTCCGTACCCCGTCGTCGCAGTATTGGTGCCAAAGGCGGTGAGATAGCCCGACAGCAGTCCCCCAAGGTTCACCGGGGGATGCGACGGTGCCTCGAAGCCGACGATCACAGGGATCAGCACCACGAGCACGCTCAGCGTATTGAGGACTCCTCGTTGATTAACGTCGGCACCAGCTCGCGTGAACTCGCGGCGGTGAACCCAAACAAGGAGCGCGAGACCGATGGTCAGGTAGCTTGCGAGCGCGAACTCGGCTGGCAAATTCCATAGCGCATGACCGACGCAGATCATGACGACACCTATCACCAAGAGGGCTACGACGCGGCGGTAGTTGTCACAGACACGAAATATCCCCCAACCCACCAGACAACCTAGCAACACGAACGGAGTAGCGACGTGGGCGCTGATCTGGGTCCACTGGCTTGGAGAGAGCGTGAGCAGTTGATGGACGACGCCGTGAAACGCAGCATCGATAGCCCCAAGTGGGACCCAGCGCCCCCACGCGAGGCATAGCTCGAGATAGAGCACCACCGACCAGTGCAGATACCGAAGCGACCAGTGGAGCCACTGGTCTCCCGCCTGAAGTAGCACGGGAGTGAGACTGAGGAAGAAGGCATCCGGATACCCTCCGGAGTGAACAAATGGCCACAAGAGGGCGCATGCCCATAGACCCAGCAAGGGAGACCTCTTCAACGGCGTACTCGCTCACTCGAGTGCATCGAACCCAGAGCTGTTCGCCAGTCAGAGAGGCTGGTAACACCCCCGGCACCCACCGTGACGAAGGTCATGGCCACTCCCTGCCAAGCGTCCCGACGCTCCCTTGTGCTGATAACGAGCATGTTGTGACCCCAGCGAAGCGCCTCATCATGCTCTCCACCATGCGGTAAGCCACTGAGGAAGTCCATCATCTTGAAGAGAGCGCCCCCACCAGCGGAGGATGGCGCACGACCCAAAGGCGCATCGAGCGCTGCGACGCGTAGCGGTAGCTGCGAACGACACGCTGCATGGGCCAACGATGCTGCGATCGAAACCGCAAGCTCCCAATCGAGTGCTGAGAAGTAGCGTGATGCATCAAGGACAACGATGAACTCCTCCGGGTCCTCTGGTTCGAAGTGCTTGACCTTGAAATCGCCGGTGTGAGCCGATGTCCTCCAATGCACGTGGGCGAGACGGTCACCTGGCACATATTCTCGGATGCCTTGGAGTTGGGTGATCTCCCTCTGGGAATGACGCAAACGCAGAGGTCGACCTTCCCAGCAAAGAGAGCTCTTTACCTCGTCACGGCGCAACGGCACGATCTTGGGCCAAATCTGAAGGCACAGAACTTCGGCATTGACGTGAAGTGTTCGTTCGAACACGCCAAAAATGTCGCCGGTAGACAACGTGATATCGGTGAACTCGAGTGAACCACGCGAGAGCTCCGGAACGCGATAGTTGATGCTCTGCACACGGTTCCCGATGGTGGTGAGCACGAAACGAAATTCAGCTTCTCCTTGGGCACTTTGAAGACGATCCGTGACTACTAGATGCAGCCACGGCCAGCGTGTGGCGACCACTGTCAAAGAGACATCGAGCCGTCCGTCAGCGTAGTACGGGCCAGGCGCTACCGTTCGAGTAACGCGAACGCCCGAAAGTGGACCCAGCTGGCTGTAACCGAGTAATACGCACAGCACAGCGAGAAACCCACACAGGTGCCAGGCCAAGGAGCCACCGAAAACCGCCGCGAACCCAAGTGATACAAGAGTACCGCCAATTAGTACAACCCCTCGGTGCCGGATGACCATTATCACCTACACTAGCAAATCTGCACGCCAGCGAACCGGAGAATCGCCAGCGACGCTCAGCTGAGAGGTCCCAAGCACTGGTTCGTCCCTTGGTCTGTGGGGGCTTAGTTCGCCAAGTGTGTGCCAGATCGGCAGATTTTGTCGACCTTGGCAAGACAGAACAAGGACACTACTTGACTACTTGGACGGACAGGCCTTGGGATCCCACCAACTCACCGGCTCAGATGAACTCCACAGGTTGGTGTTGGCGAGTTGTGTGACGCTTTGAGCGCTGCTCGCCGAACCTGAGCTTGAGCTCGATGAGCTTGAGCTCGATGCACTCGACGGTGGTGTCGCAACCGTAAAGGTTGATCCAGTCGTGAGGACCACATCGGCGGATTGTGAGCTCGGCCCTTGGGCCATAATAGCCTGGCCCGTCAGCGAGGAGAGGACCCTCTCACCCATGGCGAGGTCCCCTGGACGGTACGATACGACCGCTTCAGAGTCGCTACCGGCATAGGTAGCATTCGAAACGCTCTGGATCTTGTATCCAAGCGCGTGCAGCGCCGTGGCCGTCTGCTGGGCCTCACCATTCACGCCAGAGCCATTGCGCACCGACACCGTCACCGAGCTTGGCTTGACCGCCTGGTAGTTCGTCGCACTGGACCCGAGGAACTTCGAGATCTGCGTGAGATCATTGGGCTGATAGGGGAGCACGATGGATCCGGGAGCCTGATAATTGCTCGGATTAGCGAGATCGTGGAAGGTGCCATTCGGGATGATTACCGGCAGCGTCGTCGTTGGGATGGCACCAGGATTGACGTGGGAATAGGTGAGAGCGAGCGAAACGAGGTCGCTCAGCGTAAAGCCTTGATCCAGCTTGAGGGCCGGCAGGATAGAGCCCAAGAGTGCGTTGGCATTCAGGGGATTCGAGAGTGCCGAGGCCTTGATCTCCGAAGCGAGCACACGAAGAAAAATGTGGGTGCGCTGGATTCTTCCAAGGTCCCCCGTGCCGTCATACTTCCACGTACCGGTGCTGGGGTCATAATAGTACAGATGGCGGGCTCGAACCAGGGCAAGGGCCTGCGTCCCGTTAAGGTGCTGACAGCCGGGATGCGTGATGTTGAGTCCCGAGTAGTAGTCCTTCAGCTTCGTAGGGAAGTCGATGGTGATCCCGCCGAGGGTATTGACCACACGCTCAAAGGTGTAGAAGTTCAGCTCAACATAGTGGCTGATAGGGATACCAAGATCCTGCTGAATCGCCTTGACGAGCATGGTTGGCCCAAACTTCAAATTGAGGTAGGAGTCCTCGGCGGAGTTCAACGAGTCATCCACGCGCAATTGAAGCCCATGACCTCCGGGCATTGGCATCCAAAGGTCACGGGGAATCGAAAGCAGATAGGCCGTATGCTTGGCAGGATCGAGGTGAAGCACCATGGTGACGTCGCTGCGCCCACCGCCGACCTGTGAACACGTACCGAAATGGCTATGTTGCTTCTGGTAAAAGCTGGAGTATTTCTTGAGGGCGCAGCGACTGTTGTCCCCGACTAACAGAATGTTCTCCGGCTTTCCGCCAGCGGCTTGCGTCGTCAACCCATTGACATTGACCCGACCAATCTGGCCGTAACGATAGTGCACATAGACATAACCGCCGATCCCGAGGATGAGCACCAGAACGATGAACCCGGCAAGCACTGTCACGATCCGGCGGCGACGTCGCAGCTTCGAGGACTTGACGACCTTCTTTTGGTGTTGATGAGTCACAATGCGAATAGGTTAGTGGGCACGCTAGCCTTGGATGCTTCCCAGATCTCAGTTGTTCTTAACGGCGTTGCAAGCGGACCTCAAGGGCGTCACGCATCGCGTCGCCGATGAAGTTGAACGCGAGCACGGTCAAGACGATGAGGATTCCTGGCGGGTAGATCAACCACCAATAGCCATCGTAGATATAATTCACGCCGCCTGAGAGCATCGATCCCCAGTCAGCAGCAGGCGGTGCGAGGCCAAAACCAAGGAAACCAAGGGTTGCGAGGATGAGGATCGCGTTGGCGACCGAGAAGGTGGCCTGCACGACAACGACCCCAATGGTGTTGGGAATGATGTGGCGGACAATAGTGCGGAAGCGCCCACCACCCATGATTCTCACCGCGCGCACATACTCGCGAGTGCGCAAACTCAGCGTCTCACCCCTGACCAGCCTGGCGGCGGTCAGCCAAGAGACCACCGAAATCGTGATGATCAACAACAGCACCGTCGGGTGATAGATAGTCTCGAGATACAGGAGGATGAAAATCGTTGGGATCGCCAACAAGACATCGACGATACGCATCATCACGGTATCGACCGCCCCGCCAAAAAAGCCGGAGATCGCACCCCACAGCGTGCCGATGATCGTAGACACAAGCGCCGACACAATGCCAATGATCAGGCTATCCTGTCCGCCGGTCATGAGGCGACCCAGCACGTCACGTCCACTCGGATCGGTACCCAGTGGATGGCCAGGTCCCGGTGGAAGGTTGATGTTGTAGGTGGCTATCGTCGTGTCAGAGTGATAGAAGATCGGCCCGACGAAGCTGAAAAGCAACAGCAGGACCAGGAGCGATACACCGAGAATACCCAACTTATTATCGAAGAATGAGCGAACGATAAGACGCCAGGCCGAGCCTGAACCCGTTACATCCCCACCCTCCGGGACGCTTGCACCTGGCGTACTCGCAAAAGGCGCAGCAAGTTCGCGCTCAAGCTCTGGGTTGAGATCTTCGGTGATTGACACAGTAAAACGATTCCTTCCTGACTCAATAACGCACGCGCGGGTCAAGGGCCGCATAGGCGATGTCAGCGAGCAGATTACCTAAAACGGTGAAGATCGCCACGATCAAGGTGATCCCGAGTGCCGTGGGGTAGTCCTGACTGGTGAGTGCGGTGATGTAGTCAGAGCCGATCCCCGGGAAGTTGAAGAGAAACTCCGTGATAAGGCCGGCCGTCAGCACTGCGGGCAGCGTCAACCCGATCAGGGTCACGATCGGAATCAGCGAGTTTCTCAGCATGTGCTTGAAGAGAACCACGCGTTCGGATAACCCCTTGGCCCGCGCGGTTCTGATGAAATCCTGGGCAAGGGACTCGATGGCAGAGGAGCGCATGAAGCGAGAATAGCCCGCGAAGTTGACCAAAGCCAGCGTTGCGATCGGGAGGATGAGTCCAGTCGGTTGGGCAAGAATCTGTCCCACCGTGGACCCCTGGGGTGCCTCTGCGGGAAAGACGTGGAAGTACTCGGAGAAGAGCAGGATGAGAAGCTCGCCGAGGAAGAAGGTAGGCATCGCGTACAGGATGAACGAGACGCCGGTGATCGCCTGATCGCTCGCCCTGTTACGGCGCACCGCCTGGAGTATGCCGATCGGAACCGCCACGACGATCGAGATCAAAAGCGCGACACCGACCAGGAGAAACGACTTCGGCGCGTCACGCTTGAGGATGGAGCCTACCGATTCGTTGAGCTTATAGGAGGTCCCGAGCGTGTGTTGCCAGACGATCTCGTAGAGATAGTGCCATAGCTGAATGTAGAAGGGCTTGTTGAGATCGTTTTGCACGATAAAGGCATGAACCACCGCAGGCGAAGCGTGCACGCCGACGATAGCTCGCGCGGGATCGGGCAAGAGCGACTGCAGAATGAACATGATAATCAACACGCCAACCAGCACCACAATGGATTGCAAAATTCGGCGGATGGTATAACCAACCATGGCGTCCCCTCTAACAACAAACAATCAATGATAAGTGATGGTCCCGAACTCCAGCGTAGTTGCTAGCGCTCGGGACCATCAGTCATCGTGAACCTATCGCGTTACCCAAACGTTGAGGTTACTTCGTAAAGTACCAGGTCTCAGGGGTGAGGTTCAGGTACGGGTTCTGGGTCACTCCACCGAGCTTGTTCGAGATCAGCGAAATGGCATAATCAGGCGAGGGCTGGTAGATAACCGGGAGCTGCTGGACCATGAAGTTCTGATAGGCGTTCAGCGCGGCCTGCGGGCTAGATGACGTGTGCGTCGCCGCAATCAGCTTGTTGGCCTCTGCGCTTGAATAACTGCCATAATTCGCACCCGAACCTGCGCCAAATAGCTCACCACCAGTCGGGTAGTAATCCGGGCTGTATACCCAGCCACCGACCCAGTTCTCCATCTCCCACTTACACGAGGCCTGCGTCGGCTTACACGGCACTGCGTTGGTGATGACCGTGTTGAAGGTCGCCGAACTCAGGCTGATGTTGATACCAGCCTGCTTGGCGGCTGACTGGTATGCGTCCATCTCCTGGGTAGCGAAGGCGTTGCCCGAGGCGTACTGAAGGTTCAGGTTCAGCGCAAGGCCCTTGGTGACACCCTTGCCACACTGGGTGGCACTCGTACCCGGACTCTCACAGGTCATCACGCCGTTGACCATCTTCCATCCATGGGAGGTGAGCAGGTTCTTGGCGGCCGAGACCGAGTAGGGATAGGGGTTGGTCTTGGAGTTCGCGTCGGCGAAGGGGTTCGCGGGGGCGAGTGGAACCGGCGAATAGCTCGGAACCGCGTAGCCCTTCAGGAAGCTCGACATCCAAGCGGGCTGATCGACGAGGTGCTGGAGCGCCTGGCGGAAGTAGAGCTGCTGGAACACTGGCCCATAGGTCGGGTTGTTGTAGTTCTCAACCCAGTAGGTAAAGCCGAGGTCGATCCACGGCTCGACCTTGTAACCGATCGACTCGACGTAGGGCTTCTGCGAGAGGTCCGTAACCGGCAGGTAACCATAGGTGATTGCGCTGTTACCAGCGCGAAGCACGTTGAACTCAGACTGCGCCTGAGAGAATGGGAGTTCGACGAACTGCGAGAGGCTCGGCTTGACCGGGCCTGTGTAGCTGGGGTTCGGCACGAAGACGGCCTTACCAGCGGTGGTGAAGCTCGAGAGCTTCCATGGACCATCGACCACCGACCAGATTGGACTGGTTGCGTACGTCGAGAGATCACTCGCCTGTCCGTTGAGGAACTTGTAGACCGCCTGAGCCCCTGCCGTGGTGGTGTCGGGCAGATTCGGTGCCGTTGGGCTCGGTGCCGGCTGCGAGAGCGAGGTCCGATCCCATGCCATCGGCAACGGGGTGATCTGGGAGAGTTCGTTATAGGTGAACCACGTCGGGCTGTAGGACTTGTTCAGCTGGAAGACGACCGTTGAGGCGTTCGGTGCCGAATAGGACACGACGTTGTCCGGGAAGTCACCTGGAACATAGGCCGCCCACGCGGTCTTGTTGGCCTTGAGAAGGTTCATCCAGAAGATGACGTCCCGCGAGGTAAGGGTCTCACCATCGGACCACTTGTACTTCTTCAAGGTGATGGTGACCGTCTTGTTGTTGTTCGAGTACACCGGTGGGTTCGCGACGGAGAGACTCGGATTGATTTCGGCCTTGTTGCCGACACCGAAGAAGTACAGCGGGCGATACATCAGGATCTGGAACTGTGAGGTATTATCGACCGAGAAGTTCGCACTCGGCGTCAGCGGGAAGATGTAGTTCGGACTCGCCCCTGGTGCCTCGGCGAAGTAGGCCGTACCACCCTTGACCTTGGTGGCGGTACTCGAGGTACTTGAGCTTGACGTTGACTTCGTCGTCGAACTCGAGCCACACGCTGCCAACAGCATGGCTGCTGCTGCGGTGGTCCCGATGATTGCGGCGCTCCTGCGCCTAGATGTCTTCTTCATTGGTTCCCCAATTCCTCCCATGTATTCCGTTCCCGAGCGCATCGAACGCGCAGGGGTCGAAGCTATGTTACGCTATCTCTGCATGAAATGCGCCATCACCGACGTGGGTTCTTCGAGATTTCACACAATTCTTTAGCATTATCCCAGCGAATTCCGGGCAATTATGCAGGTAGACTGGAACTTTACAGCATACTGAATATTTGCATCGACGGTAAGCTTAAGGAAATCTTAAGGTTTCATATGGAGAAGGTGAACGTTGGGAGTCAATCAGGATCGTCACAGCACGGTTGTGTTGGTGCTCTCGATTGCGGCGACGACCGTCACAACCCTGCCCGTCTTTCTTACCGGTGCGCTGGCCGTGGTGATACGCCAGCACCTTGGGCTGAGCTCAACCCAACTGGGCCTTCTCGTCGCCGGCTTCTTTTTGGCGGCAGTCCCGGCATCGCTCATTATCGCACCGAGAGTTGCCGCGATCGGCGCTGAGCGGATCATGCGCGTCGCCGGTCTGGCTACGAGCCTGGCCCTGCTGTCGATCGCCGCGTTCGGTCAGTCCTTCTTCGTCATTCTCGGTGCGTTACTCGTGGCGGGTGCCGCCAATGGATCGATGCAGCCGGCGATGAACCTCTATCTGGCGAACCGAGTGAGACTCGCGCGCCAAGGCTTCGCCTTTGGAGTCAAGCAAGCCGCCATTCCGGTGTCAACCCTGCTTGCTGGCGTCTCGGTGCCTTTGGTGGCGCTGGCCTTTGGCTGGCGCTACGCCTACCTCGGGGCCGCGATCCTTGCGCTGGGCGTGACAGCGCTGTTGCCTCGATCAGATCCCGCCCTTCGAGCCGCCGGTGAGCGTCCACCGAGAACCACCGTCGTGCTCAAGCCGTTGATTTTCCTAGCCGTGGGCATCGGCCTCGGCGCGGGAGCGGCCAACGGACTGGGCGCGTTTTTCATCAGTTCGACCGCCTCCATCGGCGTATCGCTCGGAACGGCCGGATATCTTGCCTCCGTCGGAAGCCTCGCATCGCTTATCACTCGCATCGCTTCGGGTTACTTCGCCGATCGGCGCAATGGAAATCACTTTGTGGTGGTGACGATCATGCTCTCCATCGGTGCTGTTGGCTATATCCTGCTTTCACTCGGTCAACGCCCGCTGGTGGTGCTCGCTGCTGTACTCGCGTACGCCGCAGGATGGGGCTGGAATGGTCTTTTCAACTTTGCCGTTGCGTGGACACATCCGAAGGCTCCAGGTCATGCCACCGGCATCACCCAAGCGGGAGCATTCGCAGGCTCAGTCTTTGGGCCACTCGCTTTTGGTATCGTGGTCGATCACCTCGGCTATGCGGATGCATGGCGCTTTGCTGCGCTGCTGGCTGTTGCGGCAGCGGTAGCAGTGATGATCGGGCGCTCGCTCTTGCTCCAAGAGATCGCCGCACGCGAATAGGCCCTACCACCGTGTCGACTCAATCGAGCAGGGGTGTCAAGCGAGTGATCAAGACACTGAGCAAGCGAAGAGAGGGGAGTCCTGCGCGCCTCGTATACGCGCCTATGGAAAGCCCAACCACCGAGCCCATTACTACGTCCGTCGGCCAGTGTACGCCCGAGTAAATTCGCGAGGCTACTACGCCGACCGTCAGCGGCTCAAACAGCGCTACTAAGGCAGTGGGCTGCCCCCCGAGCCCTGCTACAAAGGCGACCGAGCCGGCAGCATGGGTCGATGGGAACGAGTCCGAGGGCCGATGGTCAACCAGGCGGTCGATCGCCACCGACGACGTTGCAAACGGACGCGTACGTGGAGCTATCTGAGCTATCGCTCGCGCGCACGCAACGGCGCTCGCTCCAGCGAGTACGGATCGGACGATGCTCTCCCGTCCCGCCTCGTCATCGGGATCGAGTCCGTACCAGGCGGCGATGAACCCAAGTGCATAGAGTTCAGGGGCATTGTCCGCGAGCAGAGCGGCGAAGCGATCCATCAATGGCCAGCGCGTGTGCAGCGCTGACACCGCGCCAACAACCGTTCGATCCAACCTCCCGACGGCTCCGCAGGTGGCAACGATGATATCCTTCGGTGAACGTAGTGTCACGGCACTCACCATAATCGCCCGAGCAGTGCGCCTGTTCGCAGATGATAGCGCCACAGGCTGAGACCGAGTTCTCGCGGCTGAACTCTTGCGCTACGCGTGCAACCAACGACATCGGCCAAACTGGTCGCGCACGGCCGCTACGATCTCGCATGCCTCGCCACGAGGCCATCGGACGCCGACCCCCAACACCACGACGGCTACGAATTCGCCAGCGATGACAACTCAAGGCAGCCTCCGACACTATGGGGCTAGCCGGCGCTCGAGCTCCAGCTTCGCCTCACCGTAACGTTTGACTCAACGGTCAGACCACTTCGGGGTCCGCTTCTCGAGAAATGACGCCATGCCCTCTTGAGCATCGTGAGTTTGAGACGCGCCTGCCATCGCAGCAACAGCGATCGCGTACGCGTCATGGACGGGTAGATCGAGCTGCTGGTAGAGGGTCCGTTTCCCGAGTGCCTTCGAGTAACGCGAGCCTCGAGTAGCTCGCTCGAGGAGCTCAAACGCCGCGGGTTCGAGGTCATCTGGCTCGACTACGCGATTGATGAGCCCCCAGTCACGCGCCGTGGCGGCATCGATGACATCTCCAGTGAACGCCAACTCGGCTGCGCGCTTGCGCCCAATACTGTGGCCAATCGCTACCATCGGCGTATGGCAGAACCAGCCGCCCTTCCCTCCGGGAGCCGCAAAGCCAGCGTTAGCCGACGCAACCGCAAGGTCGCACGTGGCAACGAGCTGTGCTCCGGCCGCAGTCGCCAAACCATGGACTCGGGCAACGACCGGCTGGGGCGTTGTGGTAATGGTCTGCATCAGGCGGGTGCAGGTCTCAAGCAACCGGTGCATGTAGGCGTAATCCTGTCCGGCCATCTCAGAGAAGTCATGCCCTGCACAAAAGACCGGTCCCGCCGCCGCCAAGATGACGCCACGGCTATCGGAGGATGCGACCTCAACAAAAGCATCACACAGCTCCTCCATATGAGAAAGCGAGAGTGCATTTCGCTTCTCAGGCCGATTCATTGTAATGACGGCAAAGTCCCCCGCAACGTCAAGCAGAACGTGACGGCGATCACGGTGTTCCATCGGTACCCCCTTTGATCGGATTCTATCAAGTTCACCAAAGCGATGCCAGACGCGACACGAGTACCCACTCTCGAACATACATTGAGCGGCGCAGTGGCCGCGCTTCCAAAGGGAAGCGGAGTAGCGCTGTTGAGCCCACCATGCCTTCGTCGCCAAACAGATCATCGACCATATTGACTATCTAGATGCCGCGATCGAGGCACTCACCCAAGAGATCTGCGAGCGTCTCGTCCCTTTTGAGATTGGGGTCGCTCTGGTATCCTCCATTCCGGGTATCTCTGCCACCACAGCACAGGTCATCATCGGGAGAGACTGGAGGTGATATGTCAAAGTTCCCAACGGCTGAACACCTCTGTGCCTGGGCTGGACTAGCACCTGCTAGTTATGAGTCAGCCGGCAAGCGTCGCTCCGCAGGT
>JAJZXI010000102.1 GCA_021806545.1 Actinomycetes bacterium
TCGCCGGAGAGGTTGAGTTGCACCAGTCCATGAACTGCCTGGTAGAGCACCGCTGCAGCCATGACAGCCAGGAAGAGAGCTACGATGAGGTAAAATATCGTCTCGGCGCTCGAGATAAAGTCGGCCAACCTAGATGCCTTGAGGAGGGAGTTACTCATGTGCAGGGTAGCATATCTGCTCGCACAACGATGATGGTCCATCCTTAGATGAATTCTCGGCACGCACGGGCCCGGCTCGGCCTCCTCGCGGTGACCGTCCTGTGGGGCGCTACGTTCTCGCTCAACCAGGTTGCGTTGCGCTCAATAGGCGCGGTAACGCTCACCTTCCTCCGCTTCACCTTGGCCGCGCTCTTTCTAGTCGCGGTCTTCGGGCGACGGCGAGAATTCTGGCGTGATCTGCGACGTGGTGAGATCCTCGGAGGAGTAGCCACCGGCGCACTGCTCTTTGGGGCCTACCTCACTCAGACCGAAGGACAGCGTTATGTCTCGGCCTCGCTGGCTGGGTTTCTCACTGGTCTATCGGTCGTGTTGGTACCACTCCTCGTGCTGGCACTGCATCGGCGTCCATCGAGGCTCCAGTTCGGTGCAGCGATGTTGGCGCTTATCGGGCTCTATCTCCTCGCTGGCCCGGGCGGCAGTGGACATCTGCTCGGGATCATATTGGTCCTCGCGTGCGCCTTCTTCTTCGCCGTGGAGCTGGTGGTGGCCG
Source organism: Actinomycetes bacterium (assembly GCA_021806545.1). Lineage (GTDB taxonomy): Bacteria > Actinomycetota > Acidimicrobiia > Acidimicrobiales > Acidimicrobiaceae > Ferrimicrobium. The sequence goes on from JAJZXI010000102.1 coordinate 709, forward strand.
AATGCCTGAGTGCCCAGGTTGCCGTGGCTGGACTCACCCTCGTACAGATGAGCACGGTCGCACTGCTTGCCGGAATCGCAGCGCTTGCCCCAGGTGGGGGAGGGCTCCTTCCCCTCCACGCATCCGACGAGGCGTGGCTCACCGTCATCATCAACGGTGTTGGTGCCTCCGCGTTAGGCTTTCTTGCTCAGACCTGGTCCCTGCGTTGGCTCGACTCGATCGAGATCTCGATTCTCTACTCACTCGAACCCGTCTTTGCCGCCTTGGTGGCCCTCGTCGCCCTGCATCAAAGGCTCAGTATCCTCGGCTGGGTCGGTGGCCTGGTGGTGGTCGCGGCGATGTTGCTCGTCTCGATCGGCTCACCTCGTGACAACACCTCTCACAGTGGACCCCAAGAGTCCTCTCCTTGAGGGACGAAGGTCCCTCCTTGCTCGAGGCCCTTTGTGTCGATTCTTGTCATACCTACGATGGAGGACGAGATGAGGAATCGTGATTAACTACGCAGATGGCGACGCTCCGAGCGGTGGCAATGGTCCGCCGGTCCGATTCGTGCGCGATTTCGTGGACTTAGAGATAGATTGGCAGACCGCGGCACTCCAGATAGCCCGGCACCCATCAGACTGGCTCGGGGAGCTCGTCACCGGCACCCGAGACAGCCAAAGTCCCGTACAGGCGCGCATGGGACTGCGAGCCGCGAGGATCTTCGGAGCCTCTGTCGTGGTCACCTTGGCCGCGCCGTCGCGCTCTCACGATAGCGTCATTTTCCCGATCACGTGGGCACCTGCGTCCGGATCGCGACTGTTACCGACCTTTGAAGGGACGCTTGGAATCTCGCGCCTTGAGACCGATGCCAGCCAATTATGGCTCGAGGGCACCTACCGAGCGCCCCTCGGCCGCCCAGGCCAACTCATCGATCAGGCAGTCTTTCACCGTCTGGCTGACTCGAGCATTCGCGGTTTTCTGCTGCGCCTCGCCCGATCTCTTCAGAATAACCCGAAGGAGTGACGAAGCGCTGCGCATGGCTACCAAGCGAGCGCTCACCAATGCGAACCCTTTCACACACGCCTGGGAACTGGCGTCGCAGTCCTGACCCCACATACCCGTGTGTAGGAGCACCCCTGCATCCTCACAGCGATACCAGACACACACCTCCTGCCCTGCGATCCAGCGCACCTGGTTGATCGGACTCAGCACGTCCCTGCTCCGAGGCGCTCGTGTGGCAGGCGTTGCGTTAGAGCTGCGCCCACATGGATCCGAAGGGACCATCAACACGACCGCAATCGTTTGGCCCGTTGTCGGCCACCTTATCACGGCACCGGCCACGATAAGGTGTACGTAAAACAGGACTGGAGCACACGTGAACGCATTGCGGCGTACCAAGATCGTCTGTAGTATCGGACCCGCCTCCCAAGAGATCGACAACCTTATCGGCCTCATCGATGCTGGCATGAACGTCGCACGCGTCAATATGTCCCATGGTACCTACGCTGAACACCTGAACACCATCGAAAATGTGCGGGAGGCTGCTCGCAGATCCAAAGCTACCATTGGCATCCTTGGTGACCTGTGCGGCCCGAAACTTCGAATCACAGGGTTGCCCTCGCGACTCCACCTCGTGAAGCCCGGTGACCAGTTTGTCGTCACCGAAGATGAGCCAAGCCAAGATCCAGAGGAGATCACGATTACCTCCCTTGGCGTACTCGGCGAGGTCGAGGTCGGCGACGTAATTGCCTTCGCTGATGGCGCGGTGCGCGGGCTCGTCCAGGAGTGCAGTGATCACGGTGTAGCGGTTCTCGTTACCCAAGGCGGCTCACTCGCCGTTCGCAAGGGTGTCAACCTCCCGGACTCGCGTCTGAGCATCCCAGCGATGACCGAAAAAGACTACCAAGATGCACTCTTCCTCCTCGGACAAGAGGTCGACTTCATCGCGTTGTCGTTCGTCGGCAGCGCTCACGATCTCGAACTCGCAAGCGAATTCATTCGCGCCAATAACGAAGGGCATCCGATGCCACGACTCATTGCGAAGATCGAACGCCGTGACGCGCTCGGCCGGATCTCGGAGATCATCGACAAGGCTGACGCTGTCATGGTTGCTCGCGGTGACCTTGGCGTCGAGATCCCGGTCGAGGAGGTGCCCATAGAGCAGAAGCGAATCATTCATCTCGCCAACGCCCGGGGCAAGATGGTGATCACGGCGACACAGATGCTTGAATCGATGATTAGCGCTCCCACACCGACGCGCGCTGAGGCCTCTGATGTAGCGAACGCTATCCTCGATGGCACCGATGCCATTATGCTCTCTGCGGAGACCGCTGTTGGCTCGTATCCGATCGAGGCCGTCGGACAGATGGATCGGATCGCCCGCGCCACCGAAGCAATAGTCGCCGACCAAAGCCTCACCCTCTTGACCCATCCGGCGAGAGCGATTCATTCCACTGCTGACGCCATCGGTTTTGCCGCTGCGGATCTCAGCCGCAACCTCTCACTCAAAGTCGTCGTGGCTGTGACCGAGTCCGGGCACTCCGCCCGCACCATCTCACGCTATCGACCCAGCGCTATGATCGTTGGCGCCACGCCAGATGCCTTTGCCGCTCGTTCATTAACACTGAGCTACGGCGTTATTCCTGTGATCATCCCACGCTCACCAAGTACGGAGGTCATGGTTCAAGAGGCTATCGAGGCGGCGATCGACCTTGAGTTGTGTGAGACCGGTGACGTGTGTGCATTCGTGGCAGGGATTCCCTTCGGCGTCCGCGGCACCACCAACCTCATCAAGATTCAGGTCGTTGGAGAGGGGTTTCTCTCGATCAACGAACGCTTCGCCAACGACTGAAGGCTCCGCCCTGTCGAACGAGCGGATCCCGGCGACGACGTGCGCCAATGGCAAGCTGACTCAGGCCCACCAGGAGTACCACCAAGAACGCGCTCGCAACCAATCGGCCCGTCAACGTCGGCAGCGGTGTGACCACCGCAATGATGATAACGATCAACCCAAGTATCGCGCTGCCAAGCAAGATAGCGAACTCGCGAAGGTTCAACGTCGAGTCGAACTGGTGTCGTGAGGTTATGAGCAAGAGACCGAGCGTCAACGTGAGACCTGCAGGAGCCATGAGCATAAGCCTCGCGGGCTCCGGCGAGGGGTCCAGGCTCACGCCGCTGATGGTGCCGACGATGGCGATGCCAGCGAGCACTGCCGTACTTGCGAGATCCGTGAGCGCAGCCAACGCAATGCAAAACACGCCTATGCCCAGCGTAGTCCAGGTCCCTAAGCCGAGCGCCGACTGCGTGAGCAGGGCAATACCGGCCCCCAACACCCACAAGAGCGCACCGATGATGCCTGGTGCACCCTTAGCGCTCGATGGCAAGATTGATCTCGTCGCCATGTCTCTCCCATGTGTTGCTGTCGATGACGGTCACACCCAGCCGGGCCATGTCGGCCAGAAGTTGACGCTCAAGCAGGCGGGTGAGTCGTTGGAGCTCGGTGCTTGTCTCGATCTCGGAGCCAGTCGCACGCTCCATCACCACGGCGATCACCTCATGACCAGCAAACTCAAGATCTTGGACTGCTTGAATGATCCTACGGTCGGAGAGGTCACTGACGACCATCACGGTAGCAGCTCTGGGAAGCGCTGTCCTTGGCAGGAGATCAATGCGCTTGTCGGCGTCGCTCTGGTAGGGCCGTACACGGAGTAGCCGCTCGGTGATGACGCGCTCCTGGAAGCGCCCTGAGGCGGGAGGCAGCCACCCGATAGTACCGCCAAAGATCACGAGTCCAACACGATCGAAGTTGCGCAGATATGCGCGAGCGAGGTTTGCTGCCAACCTTGTTCGCCGCTCAAACGCGCCCGAAGGAAAGGTGTCGAGAAAGACGACGAGATCAAGCGGTAAGTCGGTGCTGCGCTCATTGAGCCAGATGGAGCCTGTGCGCGCACTCGCCCTCCAGTTGATATCGGTCAAGGTGTCGCCGGGGCCTGCCTGACGCACGTCCACAAACTCGAGGCCAGCATGACTCCTGCGCAGCGATCGGTGCCGTCCGATGCCAAATTGCGCCATAACCGTGCGCGTGATCGGAGCAAGGTCCTCGATCGCCGGAAACACCTTCGCCTCTTCGAAGAGGCTCAGTGCAACCGTATCCTCAAATAGTCCAAAAGGCCCCTGTCTGACCAGTGTCGTGCCGGCAAAGTCAACGCTCCCGAAATGGGACACCTTGGCATACAACGAGCTCTTCGCCGATGTTAGAGGGAAGATTCCCAGGTGATCACCCCGATCCTCGAGGCGAACCCAATGGCGCTGTCGCGCCCAGTGCGAACCGATCATTAGCTCAAGGGCAATCTCGTCCCCTTCAAAGCAGTCCAAGGAGTTACCGGCGGCCAGTCGCACCTCGCCAAAACTCCGCCGCGGCCACAGCAGACCAACCAAAGCTAACACGATGAGCGGGGTTCCGAGCGCGATTACCGTTGGACCCGCCAGGGCAGTCATCAGCAGCGTTGTCCAGGCCCCTACCAGTACAACGCCAAAACGTCCTGTGTAGTGGCGTTCCACTAGTCGGCGTCGATCCCAACCGGAGCCGGTACCGAGAGAATCGCCTCACGCACGATGCTCTCGCGGCGGATGCCACGAATCCAGGCCTCGGGGCTGAGTCGAATGCGATGTCCAAGCGCGGGGGTGGCCATCGCCTTGACGTCCTGTGGTGCCACAAAGTCACGACCCGCGACAGCGGCCGAAGCCCGAGCGAGCAAAGCAAGTGCGATCGAGCCACGTGGACTCGCCCCCAATGACACCGATGCCCTTTCGCGGGTAAACCGGGTCAGAGCCACGATATAGTCGACAATAGGCTCAGACAGGTAGATTCGTTCCAAGGTGGTTCGGGCCTGGATGAGCTGACCTCTATCGAGTATCCGTGACGCCGCGGTGTTCGCAGTACCTGTCGCAAGGTGATCCAGAACCACGCGACGTTCATCGGCTTCGGATGGGTAGCCAACGGTGGTCGATGCAAGAAAACGGTCGACTTGCGCTTCGGGAAGTGGATAGGTTCCCTCAAACTCAATCGGGTTCTGGGTGGCGATAACTACGAACGGATCCGGGAGCGCATAGGTGGTGCCGTCCACGGTAACCTGAGACTCCGCCATCGCCTCCAAAAGGGCCGACTGGGTTTTAGGTGAGGCACGATTGAGTTCGTCAGCGAGCAGCACGTTGGTAAAGACCGGGCCTTTTTTGAAGTTCATCTGTCGGTTTTCGGGATCCCAGACATTCATGCCGATGATGTCACTTGGCAGCAGGTCGGGAGTGAACTGGATCCTGGCAAACTCCATTCCCAGCACGCTGGCCAGACTTCGTGCGATCAACGTCTTCGCGACGCCTGGGACATCCTCGAGAAGCACATGACCACCGGCAATGACCGAAGACACGACAAGGCTAACAACCTGATCCTTCCCGTGGATCACCTGGTTCATCTCTCGCAGGACAGCTTCGATCGCCGTGTGATAGTCCTCTAGTCCAGCGTCCAACTCTCCTCCAAGATCTCAAGGGAACGCTCAAGCGTCGCCGAATCAAGCACACGAGTGGCCGACGGCGACGTAGAAAGCAGGGTCTCAAGCCCACCGAGCTGGGCAGAGTCGCGCCGTTGTCGAGCAGCCTGCGTCAGCGTCAGCAGCGTCGATCGTAGCTCTTGCTCAGCGGACTGGTCAACCAGGTACGTCGCGAGCAACAGCGCAAGTGGATCCGATCCGATAGCCTGCTCGAAATCGCGGGGTTGTCTGCCGGAGAGATGTAACCACGCGGTGACCTCGTCGGGGATAACCGCAAAGCTGATCGCGATGGTCCCGCCCTTGACCACGACCGAGATGCTTGCAATGCCGAAGAACACAAGGGCAGCACTCAGCGCCACGACGACAAAGATGGCGATCCAGACAAACTTACGCATGCGTCAGCAGCCTTTTGCAGGCGGCTTCCAGCAGAGCCACCAGCGTGTAGGCGAGATCCGCGTCCCTTGAGCCAAGTCGATGCTCGGAGAAACGAGCCTCAACGAAGAGCGACGCGATCGTCTCCAGTTCGAGAGGAGGGAAGGGGAGCGTGGGGCCAATGCGCTCCACAAACTCGGTAGGGGACTCGTAGCGCTGACGTTCGATGCCGAGCCCAGTCAACAACGCCTCAGCGTAGGACCAGCATGCGTAGATCTTTTCTCGCGGGTCGGGGATGAGCACGAGCTCTCCTAGCGAACGCTCAGGTCGGACCGATGCACCGCGCTGCGCCCGAGCTTTCAGCCGATCCAGGTTGTGCCGACGTCGGGAGCCCTGTTGCACCAAGGAACTCACTACAAAAACCACCAGCAAAGCGACACCAACAAGGAGCGGTGCAAGGTAGTTGAAATGGTCTACCGCCGACGGGATGGCTGGCGCATGAGTAGTCGAACGGACTCCTACACGGGCGAACTCCGCCCTCTGATCGCCTCGGCGGGGTGCCAATGCGACAAAGAGAAATCCAACGACCGCCAAGAAAAAGACCGCGGCTGCGGCCACAGTGAGCCTTAGCCACCAGGGGAAGTACTCCTCCTGACTCACAAACCAACGACTTCCACGCCTTGGTGCGTGTCCGAACATCGAGAGAAGAAGCACGCCCACCCCCAGCACAAGCACCACGATCACGCCGCTGAGGAGTGCACGAACGACACCATCCAGTATCGCGTAGTGGGCAATCCTCGGTGTAGGGGTGGCCCTAGAGCCGCCAGTGCCCTCCAGCCCGACGCCGGCGACTAGGATCACGAACCCAAGGGCCAACGCCCAGCGAGATCGCGATCCAGTCTTGTTGCTCACGTCGCGCCGCCATGGCTCTCCAAGCGCCGCACCGCATCGTCGAGCTCGCGCAGAATTGCCCGCGAGTGCGCCCCGACCTGGCGAAGCGGCTGGGCTGGAGATTCGATCTTGTCCGCTAACAACCTACGCTCGATCTTCTCCACGCGCGCGGCCAACTCCCGGTAGGTCGAGGCCAGGGACCGTAATTCATTGGCATCAGACATGCGATCTCCCTTGAAGGCTCGAAAGGACCTCGTGTAAGAATATCATGAGACCCGAGGGATCACGTAGCGCACACTCAGGAAGGACTGGCGGCAACTGGCTGAACGTGGATAATTCCGCACTGAAGATTTCCGGTTGTACCACCATACGGTTGCAGTGTTCCGGCGGGGCCGGTCAGGGTCAACGAGTGATAGGCGTTCGGTGGTGTGATCTCAAGCTGACCCGAGATCGGACAGGACGCATTCCCATAGCCAGTCTGTGCAGCAAACTCAATGGAGAACTGCGCACTCGCGCCGTGGGTTAGCTTGACCGTGGCTTCGGTAGCTGGAGTTCGCAGGACCGTCGTCGTCAGCTTCGCACCGGAGGAGGAGAGCAGCTGCAATCCGGGATAGCCATAAAGTGTACAGGTCGTGGAACCAGTGTTTACCAACGTATATGTCCTGATCACACTCCCGGCTGCGCCTTGTACCGCGATCATATGTGCTACAAGGTTAGCTGAGCGGCAACGACCGCCACTGTTCGAGGTAGACGTGATTGCGGCGTTCTTCTTCGAAGCTTTTTTCGAAGACGATGAAGTGTTCGTTGGCTTGGTCGATGACGAGGACGGGCTGCTTGTCGAGCCGCATGCCGCCAGCGCAACACCTGTGATCAGGACAAGCGCCATCCTCTTGGGCTGCACGGTCACTTTGTGTCGCAGATCTCTATGCACGTTCGCTCCTCTCGCCCCTCGACCAGATGGTCTTAGGTTCGCCCTGACTCGGTTCACTCTAGGCTTTCTCCCAAAAGGATCGGACCATCTACTACGAAACCTTATCCTTCAACAACAATTGCCCGTCTCTGCTCGACATCAGGGGGCTCGTGCTCCCAGGACCCAACTCCACCAACGACCACTGCTTCGTCGTTTACGGTACGCCTTTGGTCGTATCCAAAGAACTCCCCAAGCTGAACGCCACCGTGACCGACCCCTTGTATCACACGCGGCCACTGACCTAGAGTAGGGGAGATGACCAAGGACACCCTGCTCCTCTACCTTCTTGGTATTGCCTTGGCGGCCGTGCTCACGGCTGCGGCGTGCTATTACGCACGCACTGGTCCCGCTCAGCGAGCCGTCGCAATCGCCAAGGTAGGCTCCGTAATTCTGCTTGCCAAGGGCATCCTATGGTTCTGCACGATCTTTGTCTTTGGCCAATGGCGTGCGAGCTACGGACTCCCTCTCTATTTGTGTGACTTCGCAGTCTTCGTTGCCGCTGCCGCCTGCTGGTGGCAGAAGCAGTTGCTGGTCGAGATCGTCTATTTTTGGGCATTGGCGGGTGTGGTCCAGGGGCTGATCACCCCAGATTTACCCCGGACGATGCCTCACCTTCTTGTCTTTCAATACACACTCGGACATCTCGCAGTCGTAGCTGCCGCCGTCTACTTGGTCGCGGGCATGCGTCTCTATCCAAGGCGTTACGCCATCGCCCGCGTCTTTCTCTTTACCATCGCCTTCACCGCTCTCGCCGGGCTGGTCGACTGGTGGACTGGTGGGAACTACATGTTTCTTCGCCGAACACCGCACTCGTGGAGCGTATTGAATCTTCTTGGACCATGGCCGTGGTACATCCCTGAGGCCGGCGTAGTTGCGCTGGTGCTCTTCCTCGGCCTCAACCTGCCCTTCTGGCTCCAGCGCCGCCGGGCCTCACGCCAAATCGGCACCGACGCCTTAGCCCCCAATAGTGCGGC
>JAJZXI010000103.1 GCA_021806545.1 Actinomycetes bacterium
GTCGCGTCAGATCTCCTAGCATTACCGTCATCGGCACCCTCCCCGATGATCGAGCGTAGACGAGCCAGGCGGGCAATCGGGTAGCTCGTGATCGCTTCGCACTCAAGAGCGCCCACCAACGATATCCGTGGCGGTGTGCTCCCGGTTCGTGAACAGGGAGCAAGAAGGCATCGGCTAGCTCCGTCTCGCTGGTAATGTCTCACGAGTTCAGCGCTGAGAGCATCTTCAACGTGATGATGGGTCCGCAGTGAGCTGGTAATGGGCTCCGCCAAGGTCTGGATGTGCGCGCCATCTGTGTTAGTCACCTCGATCACCGTCAGCGCGTCACAGCTCAAGGTCTACCGACGGCGAACTGCGCGGTGGCATCTCGACTCACAGTCTTCTCCTGCGCGGTGAGGGTGGCGTAAGCCTTCGCATACCCGATCAAGCTGCCAAATGATGCCGCTCGTGAGAGTTCATCGCAGGCACGATGGCACTACAGTTAGTCACTGCGGCAGGCCCGCTGCTCGGAGTTGTACCAAAGTGGCGTCGGGATCGGCCAAGCCAACGATCCATTGGTCGTAGTTGGCATCTTGAATCTCGAAGCGCAATGCGCGAGGCGTATCGTGATGGACGACGGCGAACGTCTTGGTGCGTGGTGTGGTAAAACTGCCCACCTTTGCTACCCCGGGAATGCCGGTTCCCACTCTGAATCCATGGATCTCGCTGGTGGCGTTCTCAACTATCGACACCTTGGTGATCTTCGCGAGAGGAGCAGACAGATCGGAATGGACCGCCTCAGCTTTTTCAAAACGCGTCAACGCGAGGACTAGCATGCCATCGGCGATCCGCAACTGTGCCATCAAATCACCTCCGTCTACCGCCACTTGCCCGCAGATCTATCATAGACCAAGGTACCACAAGGGGCTAGCTCGACGCAGGTCATCGATCGTGATGGAGCCAGCTGCCTCGCGCCGCCCGTCGAGACAGTGCTGGGCACAGTTTTCGTTCGCCGATTTCGACATCGTCGCCCGAATGCGTCGGAGGCTATGCAATGGACGCCCGACTCCTCTGGCGGAGATCGTTGAGCGTTGAAGCTGCGCACCGGACATTTCAAGATTGGCGCATCAGTGGAGTGCACTCAAGGCATCGAAAGTTCGAGGAGCCAAAGAGCCCGTGGGCAAGAGGGCTCGCCAGAGGTCCGTAGGGGAGTTCGCAAAAATGACGCATGTCGATGTGGGGAACCTCCAGCGCTCAGCCAAGGGCGTGATCGAGGAGGCGAGACCCTAGAGCTGGGTCCACAACGCCAACAAGATTGCACAAGGCCTCGCCGGTGAGCTGCGGGTTGGTGAAGGATGTCTGTATCGAGCAGGGATTACGGTCTCGCTGAGCGCTAGCATCGTTTGGGGGACAGCGCTCTACAGGGAACGAGCTGGTTCCAGCCGACAAGGAGGTTAGATGGCTATTATTGTATTGCGACACGCCAAGGCGCGAGCGAGCGCTGGTAGCGGGGGTGATTTAGACCGGGTCCTCGATCCTGTCGGCATCCAGCAGGCGAAGACGGTGGCACAGGTGATTGGTCACCTGGCCATTGACACATCCAGGCTCAGAGTTCTGGTCAGTCCGGCATTGCGCTGCCAGAATACGGTAGCTCCTCTTGTATCGCGTTTCAGTGTCGAGCCCCTCGTCGACAAACGCTTGCTTGAGTATGCTTCGGACAGCGAGCTGCTCGAGCTCGTGAGCTTGGCTCGCTCGGCCAGTGGTACGTGGGTGATTTGTGGGCATGGCCCTTCATTATTGCGACTGGTGAGGCTTCTGGTGCGAGAACAAGGTGCGATGGTGGCTGACCGCGAGTTGAGTCTTGGGGTGGCGGCGTTCTTGTACCTGGAGTTCTGGGCCGTGTCGGGGCGTCCTTTGAGTCTGTTGGCACGCTATGCACCGCCGCGATACCAGGGGACCGTCTTGATCGGATAAGGTGGCTCCTCTCTTGGGGAAGGCGTCTGTGCCGCTATGCTCTAGGGCTGTGGTCGCTGAATCCGTGCCGGTCTTTTCCGTTGCCAACCTCTGGGAGATGATCGAGGGAAGGCTTGAACCTCTGATGACCAGCCGGTTCCGGCTTCGAGGCACGATCCAGGATGTCGCGGTACGCAAGCACCTGTACTGTTCGCTGGCGGACCGAACGTTGGGTACGACGTCAGCGAAGATCAACTCCGTGATCTTCGCCACTGATTATGCCCGCATACGCACGGAGCTCGCCCATCGTGGTCTTGGCGATCTTACGAGTGATGTCGAGGTGGTGGCGCTCGGTCGCTTGAGTACCTATCGGCCGGGGGGGCGTGTGAGCTTCGTGGTCGAACAGCTCGACTACGAAGAGATGCGGCGCCTCGGGCAAGAAGATATCGACCGCTTGCGCGCTACCTTGATCAAGGAGGGTGTCTTTGACGCAAACCGCCGTCGCCCTCTCAGCGAGGTTCCTCTAAATGTCGCGATCGTCACCTCTTCGGCTGGTACGGTGCAGCACGATTTCACTCGCGTACTTGCGCGGAGTGGTTTCGCATTTGCCTGGCAGCTGTACTCGGCGCCGGTGACCGGAACCCAGGTGGCCGATGAACTGGCGCGGATGCTTCGCCAGGCTGATGCCGGGGCGCATGATCTGGTTGTTCTGTTACGCGGCGGTGGTTCAGAGAGTGAGCTCGCACTCTTTAACACCGAGCCGGTTGTAAGGGCGGTCGTTGATGCCACGACCCCTATCTGGTGTGCCATTGGCCATGCTGCGGACCAGGTCCTGGTCAACGAAGTGGCGCACCGTGCTCTCGACGTTCCCCAAAGTGTTGCGGCGGCGCTCGTGGAGCGCGTGAGTGAGTTTCTGGACGAGTTCAAATCGATCGTGTCTCGGGTGTTAGACGAGATCGAGATGTGGCTAGGTTCGCAACGCCTGATCCGCCAGACATTGGCATCAAGGGTAATTGGTGTCTGCCATAGTGGTCTCACTCAAATGCAGGTCGCACAGGCTGAGCAATGGGCCACGTTGTCCCGTCATGGGGAGCGACGATGCCGTCAAGAATCTGGGGATGTCCACACGATTACCCGCGGTGTCCGCGGTGCCCTTCAGCTTCGACTCGCCTACGAGATGCCACAGGTCGCTGCATTCGTCGATGTGAGCAAGGGTGTCGGACGCAGGCTTGAAGCCGAGGCGCGTGCGATCGAGCGCCATCGCATTCACCTGGCAGTTCAGGATCCGACGAGCCAGCTCGAGCGAGGCTTCGCAATATTGCAGGGTTCACAAGGTCAGTGGCTCATGACGATGGCCCAGGTATTGGCCGAGAGTCGCGTTACTGCGATGCTTGCCGATGGTTCGGTAGCATTGCAACGACCAGAGGGAGGACGGGTCTCATGAGTGAAGTTGATTGGTTTCATATCGATGATGAGGCGTTCGAACGCGCACTCAAGAGCGCGAGCTTCGAGGAGCTACGAGACGAAAGCCAAGCGGTTATCGAGCGCTTGGCGGGGAGGGAGTTCGGACTCGATGAGCTCTCAGTAGTCGTGAGAAGGGTTCGCGCGATGCTCGACGACTGCGATCGTCGGATTCGCTCCGTTGAGCAACAGATCGCGGAGCTGGATATACCTGAATCTGAGCGTTAGGATCACCGAGGGCGCTGGCAGTCCCCGCTCGGGGCGAAGTAGGACGGTCCCATAATGGCCGGGGCCTCTCAACGTCAGCTAATGATGTGCGATCTTTGACCAAGAACATCCACGAACATCGTTACCCACGAGATCAAGGGCCGACTGTCGTGGTGCGCTGCGGGAGCGACGCTTGCGACGTTGGAGGCCTTGCACATGAACAACGCAGCCATTAGCGGGCGAGCGCTCGAACGATAGGGTCCGCACAGCCCGATGATGCAGAACACCTCGCCCCCGTCGTGAGGGCCAGCCAGCCAAGGTCGCGTGGTTTCGGTCCTTGAGGGCGGAGACGGTGTCACCTTGGCCAGACTAGGCTGGCGCAAGGCCCCCGTAGCTCAGGGGATAGAGCAGTGGTTTCCTAAACCATGTGCGCAGGTTCGAATCCTGCCGGGGGCACGGAACGAGTGCCGAACAGCGTCACCACGGTCAGGGTTTGGCGGCTGGGGGACCCGGTGGTGTGATTGTCTCCCACCTTTTGAGCAGGTGGCCGGTTCGTCAGACGGTCGCATACTGGGAGAACGCGCATCTTCGCTGGCGATACCCAGTCGTGACGGCTATTGGTGATTGCGTTCTTTGACCACAACGAGTCAGGGCTCGGTGGCCTCCTCGTACTCGGCACCGATGGCAAGCCAGCGTTCTTCGGCTATGTCGAGCTCAGCCTGGCAGGCGGCGAGCTTGGTCCCAAGCTCCTTGAGCACTTCATGATCGGTCTGCCCCTGAAGGGCGACAGCCAAGCGGTCCCGCTCATGCGTGAGGCGATCGATGAGGGCGTCGAGCTTGGCCATCTCATGGCGTAATGTGCTTGGTGATCTGCGTCTTTGTTTTGGTACTCGTGCCTGAGAAGCGCCGTGCCTCATGTGCGGGGTGTCGGTGACACTATGGGAAGATCGTAGGCTCGCCTCAGCGATCCATGCAGAGAGACCGCCCGCAACGGGATGCAGGTGAGTGTCGTTCAGGACCAGGATACGTTGGGTGACCCGCTCGAGAAAGGTTCGGTCGTGGCTGACCGTGACGAGGGCACCTGACCAGTCTTCGAGATAGTCTTCGAGGGCACGTAAAGTGTCGAGATCGAGGTCGTTCGTTGGCTCATCGAGCAGCAGGACATTGGGGTGCATGGCGAGTACCGTGAGGAGCTGCAGGCGACGTCGTTCGCCGCCGGAGAGGGTGTCTACGGTTGCCCACGGTAACTCCCCCGTGAACCAGAATCGTTCCATGAGACGGCTATCAGCGGGGTCACCCGGGGTACGGTAGGGTCCAGCAACGATGTCACGAACCCGAGCGGTTGGGTCGAAGCCTGCGTCTTGTTGGGTATAATAGCCAATCCTTACCGTGGTGCCGACGTCGATTTCCCCCTGTGTCGGCGCGATGCGTCGTGCGAGCAACTCGAGAAGGGTAGTCTTGCCAGTTCCGTTGGGCCCGACGATTCCGAGGCGTTCGTGAGGGTCGAGTTTCAAGGATACCTCAGCCAGAATCGGTTGACCGCGCTCAGGAAATTGGAAGCTCACCTTCTCAAGTTCGATAACCTTCCTCCCAAGGCGCGGCGTGTCGAAGTCGAAGTCGATCGAGCCGAGACGGGCCCCAGCTGTTGGCTTCACGGTCAAGAGCTTTTTGGCGGCGTCGACACGAGCTTGGGGCTTTCGCGAGCGAGCCTTAGCTCCCCTGCGTAGCCAATCCAGTTCCCTTCGGGCAAGATTGCGTCGGATCGCGTCTGCGCTTTGGGCCTGCATTTCACGTTCAAGCCCGGCAGCAAGGTACGAGGCGTAGCCCCCGTGGTGCAGGTAGCCAACTCCGCGGTCGAGTTCTAGCATCCTCGTGGTAACGCGATCCAGGAGATAGCGATCATGACTCACAAGGATGAGACCGCCACTGAATCTCGAGAGCCAAGCCTCGAGCCACGTGACGGCTGCGATGTCGAGGTGATTGGTTGGCTCATCGAGGATTAATAGATCGCATGGCCTCGCCAGGACGCGAGCGAGTCCGACTCGCTTGCGTTGTCCGCCCGAGAGATCGTTAACGTGTCGGTCGATAAACCCGGTCATATCCAGTCGGTCGAGAATGGCTTCGCTTTCCCAGCCGGATCCGACGACTTGGCGAACTGTGCCACTTGGTAGCTCGTCTTCCTGGTCGAGAAGCCCGACGGTGACTCCTCTGCCCCTGCGCACCTCGCCGGACTCGGGCAACTGGTGGCCGGCGAGAACTCGTAGAAGTGTTGACTTGCCGGTACCATTGATGCCGACCACACCAAGTCGTTCACCGGCGGAGATCGTTACCGAGAGGTCTTCGAACAGAGTCCGATCAGATCGGGTCATCGTGAGATGATCAGCGTCAATGAGAATGGTCACGCTTCCACGGTACAGGCTCGGGGCCTTACGGAGGGGCGAATAGGACGAGACACCGATCGCGTCTCAGCCCAAGAGCCGATTGAGGTCCGACGTTCGTGGACGTTAATCCCGAAGACTTACCTTTGGCGTCTGGTCAATCGATGAGTTCGCTATCGTTACCGTCAAAGATGTGGGTGCGCTTTACCCTACGCATGGTCACCACTACGAAGATCAACCCGGCAAGGAGCAGCACGACGAGGGTTTGGTCGATCCCTGCGCCGATAGCTTGAGGCCCATAGATGAAGAATGCCACGAGAAGAGCCCCCATGATTGTGGCAGAGAAGATGGCACCTGCCAATAGCCAACGGTGCTGGTGAGGCTGGATTTGAACGTCTGGTAATTTCCTATGTCCCACGGTCAAGAAGGTAATCGCAGTCAAAATGTCGAAGAAGAACTCCGCAAGGAGGAAGAAGCCAGCAGCCGATAGCACCAGACTGAAGAAGTTTCCAAGCGATGCGACGAAGAGCTGGATCGAGACGATGACCAACACGAGGCCCAGTACCGCCACCGTGGCGAAATGGGGAACTTGGCGTTTACTCAGTCTTCCGAAGGACTCTGGAATCAGGTTCTCCCGACCCATGGAGTATAACGCGCGGGTCAAGATATAGGTGGTAAGCCAGAGCCCGCCTGCGGTTGATGCGAGTATCGGTACCAAAATCACCCAGTGGGCAGAGGGAAGGACCCGTTGTGCCCAGAGCGCCAGTGGATCGGAGTCGGTGGACGCAGCCAAGAGCCTCATCGGGGTCTCGGCAAACATGAGAGGGTACAGGATAGCATAAAATACCAGCGCAAGCAGAGCACCTATTATGCCACTCAGACCCGGATCCTTGCGTGGTTTGGCCGACTCCTCTGCGGCGTACGAGTCTATCTCCCAACCGTCGAGGATGGTAGCGGCTACCACTGCAACGACAAGCATCCCACCCACTGGGACGGCACCGAAATGGATGCCGACGGAGGTGGCGTGGAGCCGCGTTAGCCCGAGGACCGCGAATCCGAGGAGCGAGACCATCTCGAGAATGAAGAAGGCCTTGGTGATGTGAGCGGTTGGCTTAGATCCGAGCAGGAGCGGAACCGCGGCAAAAATAACCCAAAACACGGTTACCAAGATGGTGGCCACGTTGCTTGGATGGTAACTGGGGGCGACCAAGGCCAGTGTGTACGATGCCGCGGGAATAGCGATGGGAGGTATCGAGAAGAAGTAGGCGAGTATGAGGATCCAGGCTTGATATTGGGACACCGTCTTGCCCATGACCCGTGACGACCAGTGGTAGGACGCGCCGGCATTGGGGAAATGGCGATTGAGGAGCCGAAACACAAAAGATGCGATCACAAAGGGAACTGCCAGGCCCGCTATGGCTGGGAGGGCCCACCAACCGGCGTCGGCGGCCATGACGCCGCCGGTTGCCGCGACCGAAAACACTGGACCAATGCTGGAGATAGAGAGAGGAAAGAGGTCAAACAATCCAAAAACCTGGCGCATCTTGCGTGGTTGATCTGGTAGAGCTGATGACGAGGCAGTCAGCCGATTCTTCATTGACCCTTTTCCTTTTCGAGCCCGCAGTGGACGGACATAGCTCACAGTTCAACTCTAATTGCGAACTGTTTGCAAGAATGTGTTATTCCCTTGGATGTCGGTTCGAGGAGAGCTCCCTGTTGTCCGGGTCATTTGAAGGTACACCACATATGGGTGAAGCTTCGTCGCGTGGGCGTGGGGACAGCAGTTGCAGCAGCGGGAGTCACAGGGCGGGTATCTTTCGGGAAGTAATCTGTCGGTGGAGTGGTTGAGCAGGATAACTCTTGGTCCACATCCTAGAAATGGGGATTGTTCTATGGCTGACGCTTCGAGTAGGGGACCGTCGCGCAGTGGGCTTGCACTGCTGGTGATTGTGATTGGCGTTCTCATCACTGCCGTTGATACCACGATCGTGGTGCTTGCATTACCCGAGATCCAGCGGAGTCTTCACATCGGGCTCTCGTCAGTCATCTGGGTTATCATCGGATATCTCCTGGTGATTACGTTGCTCGCGACCCAGCTTGGTCGGCTCGGCGATATGTTTGGCCGGGTTCGTATGTACGAACTGGGCTTTTTTATTTTTGTCGTTGGCTCCTTGCTGTGCGCCCTTGCGTGGAACGAGGCCTCGATCATCGGGTTCCGCCTCCTTCAAGGGGTGGGTGGTGCGCTGGTAGCAGCGAACTCCGGTGCGGTTATCGCTGATACCTTCCCTCCTGAACGCCGGGGTAAAGCCTACGGTTACAATGCGGTGGGGTGGAATATCGGTGCAGTACTGGGTGTCCTGCTCGGCGGTCTGATCGTGACCTATTTTTCTTGGCGATGGATTTTTTGGATCAACGTCCCGATCGGCCTGGTGGCGCTCGTGATTGCGCTACGGGTGTTGCGCGATCATGGTGAGCGAGAGAAGCGCAGGCTCGACTACCTGGGGACGATCACGCTAGGACTCGGACTGTTTGGCATCTTGTGGGGTTTGACGAAGCTAACGAGTGAGTCGCTCAACGCCGCGATAGTCGGGTTCGTGGTCGCAGGCTTGATCCTCTTGGTGGCGTTCGCAGTCATCGAGCGACACCAAGAGGAGCCAATGCTTGACTTAGCCATTTTCAAGGTGCCGACGATGTCACCAACGTTGCTTGCTGCTTTGTTCCAAGGGTTGGCTAGTTTTTCGGTACTCTATCTCCTCTTGATGTACCTGCAAGGCGTTCGTGGCTACACGCCATTGCACGCCTCGCTCCTGCTCCTACCTGGCTACGTCGTCGGCGGTGTGGTCGGGCCATTTGGTGGCCGTTTGGCGGATCGCTTTGGTTCGGTCTGGCCAGCGACGCTAGGGCTGATACTGCAGATGGTGGCGTTGGTCGTCTATGCGCAGCTCGGGACGGGTTCAGCGATCTGGATTCTCTCTGGTGCTTATGTGATCGGGGCGATCGGGTCCGGAGGTTTCTATCCTGCGAACAACGCTGCGGTCATGAAGGCGGCCCCGGCTGGCAGCTTCGGTATCGCCTCGGGCATGTTGCGAACGTTTGCCAATATTGGTATGGTCTTTTCGTTTGCTGCGGCAATTGTCGTCGCATCGGGAACGATCTCAAAGAACCAGGCCTTTGCGATCTTCGTTGGCACCTCGAAGTTGGGTCCTCGTCTAGGAACCCTGTTCACGGCGGGTATTCACAATGCGTTCTACCTCTCAGTGGGACTCATGGCTATCGCGGCGGTGTGCTCGGCTACGAACCTGAAGCATTACGTTGGCAAAAAAGCACCCACTTCCCCAAATTTCCCCCCCAAAACCGTCACCCCCTCCGATTGAGGCACACTAGAGTTATCTATCCCATGTGGTTTACGGCTCTATCAAGAGCCAGTGAATCACCTCTGGCAACGAGAAGCT
>JAJZXI010000104.1 GCA_021806545.1 Actinomycetes bacterium
AGCTATGCCCAAGAACGCCTCGACACGGCGAGAAGATCCCCCAGAGCGCCACCGACACACCCCTGGTGGCCCGTATCGACGTCTTGAGAACCCGATCCTGCCTTCAGCGGGTCCCCTCGGGCACCACTGCGGTCCGAAAGAGCAAAGGTCAGTCTCTCTTCGCTTGTTTTAGGACTAGTTCTGACCAAGGCCTACGTTTCCCCGTGCGTTCAGATGACATCCGTCTACTCATAACCCTCTTTGGGCTCGAGCTTCGGCCCCAACCACCTGAAGTTCCACATACCATCACTCACCCCCACACGGATCCGTGCGCACGCCTCGCCCTCTAGCACGCTCCTCAGCAAACCCGTCACCTCAAGGATCTCACCACCGCGCTGCTCCCGGCGCCTCTGGGAGGTCAGCCTTGACAGGCTGGTCTCCGTTTGACGCGCAGCACTCAATGCATTCGCAGCCCAGAGAGCCGACCCGCCAACCATCGTACTCAAACCTGCCTTCGCATGTCTATCACAAAATCACCGCTGGCACGAGCGGACGCACAGCATCACCTCCCAGTCGCCAAAACCGCCGAATTTTGGATCACTCGGATCCGTTGCCCAAATTTCTCGACTTAGCTGGTCAACTCTGGAAAGTCCTCTACCCGCCAGCCATTAGGAGCAGTCTCAGTCGAACCGCCATGCATCTCCTGCTCCCGTTGGCGAAGGTCGACGCGACGAATCTTACCTGAGATAGTCTTTGGCAGATCGAAGAATTCAAGTCGACGGATTCGCTTGTATGGGGCAAGATTCTCGCGAGAAAATCTGAAAATACTCAGAGCGGTAGCACGGTCGGGTCCAAAGCCAGCTGCAAGCGATACGTAGGCCTTCGGAACACTCAGACGCAGCTCGTCAGGTGACGGCACGACCGCTACTTCGGCAACCGCCTCATGCTCCAATAATACGCTCTCCAGCTCGAACGGGGAGATTCGGTAATCCGAAGCTTTGAAGATGTCGTCGGTACGACCAACATAGGTTATGTAACCCTGATCGTCTACAGATGCCACATCGCCGGTATGGTAATGGCCATCTCTCATCACTTCTGCGTTGAGTTCCGGGTTACCTTGATAGCCGACCATTAAGCCGATCGGATGTTGTGACAGGTCGATGCAGATCTCGCCATCGGTGCCAGCTTTCCCCGTCATCGGGTCGAGAAGGGCGATCTTGTATCCTGGTAGTGCTCTGCCCATGGAGCCGGGTTTAACGCGCTGCCCAGGAGTGTTGCCGATCTGTGCCGTAGTTTCTGTCTGCCCGTAGCCATCACGAACCGTCAGACCCCAACTGTCCTGAATGTACTCGATGATGCTGGGATTCAAGGGTTCGCCAGCACTAACTACTTCACGCAGCTTCGCGGGCCGACCCCCAAGGTTCGCCTGCGCCAGCATTCGCCACACGGTTGGTGGCGCACAGAAGGTGGTCACACCACAGCGGTTAATCTGCTCCAGCAGCGCTGTGGCGTTGAACCGCGAGTAATTGTAGACAAGGACTGTCGCCTGGGCGTTCCAGGGTGCAAAGAGGCTACTCCATGCGTGCTTTGCCCATCCCGGAGATGAGATATTCAGATGCACGTCGCCGGGCTGCAGCCCTATCCAGTACATCGTCGAGAGATGGCCCACTGGATACGAGGAGTGCGTGTGTTCCACCAACTTCGGCTTAGCCGTAGTTCCAGAGGTGAAATACAGCAGAAAGGTCTCATCGACACCGGTCACACCGTCAGGAACGAAGTGGTCGTCCGCCAGGTGGGCGTCTGCGTAGTCCAGCCAACCGTCATGCATCCCTCCAACGCTAACGCGTGTATAGTCGCCCGCAATGCCATCGAACTTCTCAACGACGTCTGAGTTGACTACGACATGCCGGGCATGGCCACGGGCGATCCTATCCTCTAGGTCTGCTCTACCGAGAAGCGTCGTGGCTGGGATCAGAATCGCACCAAGTTTCATGACCGCGAGGACCGTCTCCCACAGCTCCACTTGATTCCCCAACATGACAATGATTCGGTCTCCCCTGACAACACCATGTGATCGGAGCCAGTTCGCCACCTGATTCGACCGACTTGCCATCTCCTCGAAAGAGAACTTCCGCTCTGTGCCATCCTCCTCGACCACCCACAACGCAATATCGTTATTTCCACGTCCGATCGCATCGAACCAATCGATTGCCCAGTTGAACTCGCCAAACTCCGGAATTGCAAAGGCTCTTAGAGCCGAGTCGTAATCCTGCCGATGACTCAAAAGTGAATCACGGGCTCGCTGAAAGATCTCGGTCGCCTCGTTCGACATTGCCATCTCTCCTACCTCCTAAAGGTCACCTCGAGATGTTCGGCCCTTGAAGCGATTACGATCTCCCAAAACACATGGGCACAAAATAACCAACTGGATCGAGACCCGATCTCATCGATGTCGGGTGCAATGCTAGCAGCTTCGAGAAAATCCGGCAAACTCTGAACCTGCGGTCTCACCCCTCCCGATCTGATGCCAACTTGTCGAGTCGATCCCGGCGGTGACGATTACCCCATCCCACAACATCCGCGCCAGAGGAGCCGCTAGGATCAGAGTCAGGCAAACTACGAACTCTAGGAGATCACCGCAGCTATTGACGAGCATCTTGCCGTATGTCCCGGCACATCGGTACAGATATGTCTTGATATGAACTCGCGCGACGTTGACCACGCGGAATCGGGAGGCGACGTCTTCCGCCGCACAGTCGGCACCGTCCACCTCGCGAGTGCTGCATAATGTGACGTTATGTGCAGGCCTCATTGGCGAACGACTCCCGAATTCAACAAAGGGCTTTGGATGGACTCCCAACGGCGCAGCGAGGAGGCTTACCTCCAGTCAAACTGTTACTCGCGGCTTGTCTCTTCCTAATATGACGCTGCCAGACTTGCACGAGTGGCGCATCTCCATCCCTTGGTTTGCGGATCTCTATGAGCGCTCCTCCTGTACGAGGCACTCGATCCGCGCACTGTGAGTACTGTCCCTCCGCAAATGACGAGAATTACCGCGGTGACCAACGCCCGCAATCTATCCACGTCAAGACTGCGGTGCCGAAGCAACCTTCGGATGGATGATTCTCACGCACCCCTGGCCCAACCCCGCGAGAACCAGGAAAATGCCAGAGAGCGCGAGATCACTACCGTGCCTGACGGCAGAAGGCCCCGGTTACGGGTGATGACAATACAGCCGCTACCAGCAATTGGTCAGGCAAGTGTCGCGACGCCGACAGCCAGGATCAGCGTGGCGGACCATCCGACAACTCGTGACAGGCGAGCGGCACGACGTAGCGCATGGACGTCTGGAGGATCTCCTCCTGGTAGGCGTGGCGTGCTCACTGGACGACCTCGATACCGGTTGATACCACCGAGTTCAACGCCAAGCGATCCTGCAAAGGCCGCCTCGATCAGCCCCGCATTCAATGATGGGTGTGCAGGTGCAGAGGTAAGACATGTCAACGCCCGACGGCGGCCACTTTGGCCGGCGAACATCCATGTCACAGCGCACCCGATTACGGCCGCCGGGGCAACCACCAGATCATCAGCCTTGGCTGACACGAATCCAAAGTTCCGATATCGGCTGTTTTGATGACCGACCATCGCATCAAGGGTATTGATGCTTCGAAAGGCGAGCGCGCCTCCGAGCCCGGCGATCGCGTACCACACCAGTGGACCAAGCACTGCATCCGTGGTGTTCTCCGCAATGGACTCGATCACCGCCCGAGCAACCTCTCCGGCATCAAGTGCATCGGTATCACGACCAACGAGGCTGCAGAGCCGGCGCCGGGCGCCAGGGAGATCGTCACGCTCGAGCAACGCTGCGATGGCCTCAGCCTCACGGACCAGCGAACGTCCTCCGAGCGTCAACCAGAGAGCCACACATTCAGCTACACGACCACCGGGAGCAAACAGGGTCGGTGCGAGCGATACCGATCCAAGAGCGAGAGTGAAAACGGTTGCACCTCGGCTCTTTGAGTCCCGATAGAGGACGCGCTCGAGTCGAGTGATCGCTAATCCGAACCAGCGCACGGGATGCCATGTATCTGACGGATCGCCAAAGAGTTCGTCAAGTGCCATGGCACCGAGCATCACCGCCGCCGACGGGGACCTCGGCGACCACCTAACCATGGATCCTCAAAATCGCCGCCACCATCAGCATGGTCGACTCACCCACAAGCCCAACGGCTCCCACCACGTCGCCGGTGATGCCTCCAAGCCGATGAATGGCAAACCCGAGGATTCCAGATCCACCCAGGAGTCCGACGAAGATGGGAATCAACACCCACAGGCTCGAGAATGCCACCGTGGCAACGCCGATAGCCACCGCCTCGAGTACCAACACCCAGATGAGCCAGCGTCTGCGCTCGTTGGCAAAGATCTTGGTCAGTGAACTCTCCTTGGCAAGCGGAAAGCACAGCATCGACAATGCCATGAGCGCTCGCCCGAGTACGAAGAACCCCACGAGAAAGACGGGGAAGCCCAACGACGACCATGCACTGACACGAGCCAATACCACGACTACCACGGACACTACAGCAAAAGCGCCGACCGTTGGCTCATCCATAATCGCAATCCTGCGCTGGCGACCGACGAAGCCCGCGAGACCGTCTGCGGTATCCGCCACCGCATCGTAGTGCAAGCCCCGAGTAATCGCCGCATCCACGAAAAGCGCAAGCACCGCACCGACCAGGGACGACCCCGAGCGGTCGCCGATCCAAAACCCAAGGGCTACCGCGCCACCCACAATCAGACCCGTGAGTGGCAACACCACCAAACTCGCTGCATTCAAAACACCACCCAGCGGAAGCAGGGTCATGAACGCTACCGCACCTCTGACTCCGTTGAATAGCCGTTGCATCAGCGCCGTGCCAACTTAGCGCTCAAGAGTCTACCCACCGTGACGGAACTCGTGGAGTGCAATCGGGATACCGGCAACAACCAGAAATACCTGGGATGCCTCACGGGCCAGTGTCTGGTTGATCGCCCCCAGGACATCAACGAAGCAGCGTCCAGCCGCAGTGACCGGATGAACCGCAAGCCCCACCTCCTCCGACACGATCACGAGCGGCATACGCCGCACCCGCAGTGTAGCGATGAGCTGCTGCGTCAGGACACCAATGGTTTCAGTTTCGCAGACATCGATGCGGGCTAACCAGGTGCCAATGGAGTCAAGAAGTACAGGATGATCATCAAAGGCAAGCAGTCGCACGAGGTCGCGCGGCTCTTCGAGCTCGAGCACCGAGTACCGCGGACCGCGGCGCCTCTGATGCAGCGCAACCCGCTCGGTGAAGGATGGATTCGATGAGGATGCCAGTGTCGCTATGTAATGGACAGCTGGTTCATTATCAAGGAGCGACTCCGCGAACGCGGACTTTCCCGAGCGTGTCCCACCAAGGACCAGGGTCGTGGGACTCACCTGCCGTCTCGCTGTACCGGAACGATGAGGGTGGCGAAATACGGCACCGCCTCTGGTGCATCGGCCAGCGCGATGATCTGCATTTGGTCGGTACCGAGCTCTAATCCAACCACCGTTCCTTCCTGCCTGCCCATTGCGGCGATCAACGAACGAACCGCCGCAAAATTGGATGCTAGCTTATAGATGACGACGGCTGAACCTCGATCGCACAGTGCATCTCTGATCGCCCGCACACCAGCGGTCCCCGGAACAAGGTGCAACCGCTCATCATTGTCCAACAGGTTGGAGGTGGTCAGGCTGGCCAACGAGAGAAAGGCTGGAATGCCAGGGATGACCTCGGGTGTAACTGGTATACGTTCAGCGCTCAGCGCCTCGACGAAGAGGGAAAACGTCGAATAGAGCACCGGATCGCCAAGGGTTACAAAAGCACACGAACCGGCAGCCTCCAATACCAGGTGATGCTGTTGGATGAACTCTCGCACCACCCTTCGTCGTGCGAGCACACCAACATCGCCAGGATCCATTGGTATCGGGACCCGCAAAACCTCCCTATCCGGCAACAACTCACGAACGACCTGCTCCGCTCGACCCACCTGCCGAGCGTGACTCGTCGGGGCAATAATCAGCGCGGCGTCCTCGAGCGCACGCACGGCGGCCAGAGTGACCAACAAAGGATCGCCTGGCCCGAGGCCCACCCCGTAAAGCCTGATCGCTGATGTCGTATCCACGCATTCACTCTAGGGCACGCGCGTCAGGTCGCGTCGAAGACCTCTCGTAGGTGGAGCGTAAAGCGGGTTCGCACCCAGTGTTGGGGTAGGACCGGCACCATAAGGTGCTGACGCAACGAGGCCAACAACACTCCAAAGTTCGGGGTGCCAAGACCGGTGGCGAGGCTGTAGTCTCCACCAGCTCGGAATCGTTCAGGGTGCAGATGTCGATAGTCATTGCCCCCCCGAACCACTGGCCGGAAGGCACGACCACCTGTCGCAAGCGAATAGAGCCACGGATTGACAAGCCCTAGTCGCTCGCCAATGCGAGACTCAAGATCGGCCAGGCCAGCGGCGAAGACCGAGGCGGCAAGGCTCGTGCCGCCGACGGAGGTCCAGCCGCTGTGAGGTGCGTCGATTCTTGCGCCCACAGCGATCATCGCAAGGTCGGGTACCAATCGACAACCGCTTCGCAACGGGCACAGCCGTGCGACCTGCGTCTTTATAGCCCGGTAGACATCATGTTGGTACGGTGGCTCTGCAAACACCTTTGAGACTCCGCCACCGCTCGCTCCTGCGTAGGTCGCGCTATTGAAGACCAATGCACGGGTCCGTTTGCCTAAGGGGCCATCAAACTGCTCTCCACCAACCGCCGTCACCATCGGTTGCGAAGCTGGATTATCCACGGCGAGACCATCTCCGCCGCCGTTCGCAAGGCAATCTGAAGAGCCATCATCGCCGCTTGCCGCCACCACAGTCTGGCCCTGGAGAGTCGCCTCGGCAAAGGCAAGTTGCTCGATACGCAGCTGTTGCGATGGCGTGTCAGCCTCGCAGGATCCCCACGTCGTGAGGAGGATACTCGCCTGATCCTCAGAGACCATCCGTAGATACAGCGCATCAGCATTGCCCGAACTCGCGGTGTAGACCAGGAGGTGCACGCCCGGTGCATAGGCCAGCAGGGTTTCGATGTCAAGTGCCGCCTCGACGAGGTGCACACGGGCAGTATTGGTTGAACCCCCATTGACGGGTCGAACCTGTAGGTGCACGCCCACGCCCAGGCAGTGCGCATAGTCAGCCACGCTACGTTCCAGTGGACTCGAGCGTGAGGCTCCAACGGCTGCAAACTCAGCGATCCCCACCGTCACAGTCCGAGCTCGGTCAAAGCGGGCCAAATGGTAGTAGCGACTTACAACCGACGGCGAGTACCCTTGCCCCGGTGCATTCTCGCGGCGTAGAGCTGCGCACGACGATGGGCCTCGGATGCTCAAGCCCTTCGGTGTGACCGGAAAGTAGCCATTGGCGAACAGACCTGTGACCCCAGCGATGATCGCACGCAAAGAGTTAGGTATCGTCGGGTAGCTGTCTGCTACCACTACCCTACGTCCGCCCGAGAGCTTAGCGACATCAAAACCAACCCCGAGTGCCTTGGAGGCTTGAGCAACAGAGCCCGTCACCGGCACGACAAGTCCCCCGGACCACAGCGCCCCCGTCGCGAGACCACGGACTTGAAAATAATCCTTGACGAGGTCCACCGCGTCGGGGCTGGGTGCGTACTGCTGGGCAAACTGCAACGGCGTGAGGTACGGACCTGGAGGTTGGGACCCTCGTAGCCAGGCGCTCGCCAGTAACTTTCCCTCGTTTCGGGGTCTTAGCACCACCTCAAAACTCACCCGCTGATTGTCCGGCGCACTGCGATGATTCACCAGTGCCCCACTGATCGGTGGCACCGCAACAGGACGACTCACCGCGAGTACGATCACCGATGATACCAATACCACCAGCACCACGTGCAGCCGGTTCGATATCCTGGCTCGCCAACTCTTCAATCCCAATACGTTCCCTCACGCACTCATCGTCTGTCGCTCTCTCGCCTTACACTACTCACTAGGGAGGTGTCATGGTCTACCTTGGGTTACTCTTATCGCTTGTTCTCGGCATTCTGGCAGGCTACCTTGTTGGCCAACGGCACCAAAGCGGTCAGGAGTCACTCGACGCTGAGTGCCAGCGACTGCGTCAGGAGCTTGAGACCAAGACAGACGCCCTGTCCCAGGCGCTCCAAGAGCGGGCCCGACTCGAGGAGCGCCTCAGTGCCGCCACCATCATGCAAGAGGAGTTCCACCGCTCTATCGAGCATATCCACGCCCTTCTTGAGACCAAGGTGTCAACGACGATGAAGAGCTACACCGATGAGCTCGCCAACCGTGCCGAAAAGGCCTTTTCGACCACGGCAAAGAGCTCCTTTGACCTGATCGTTAAACCCGTGGATGACGAGCTCAAACGCCTCAACGCTGAACTGAGGGACCTCCAGGACAATCGACGCCAACAGTTCGGCGCGCTCGGAAAGTCTCTCGAAGATCTCATGACTATCCATCTCCCACAACTTCGGCAACAGACCAACAACCTGGTCAAAGCGCTTCGCCAACCTGCTGTTCGTGGTGGCTGGGGTGAGGTGCAGCTCCGGCGGGTCATCGAGCTCTCTGGCATGACCCGCTACTGTGACTTTGAGGAGCAACCCACATTGACCGATGATGCTGGGCGAAGTCGACCCGACGTTGTCATCCATCTTCCCGGGAACCGATGCATTGCAGTAGATGCCAAGGCACCGCTCGATGCCTTTCTTCGGATGACCGAGGCAGAGACCGACGAGGAACGACTCGCACTTCGCGCCACCCACGCCCACCAACTCGAAGAGATGGTCCGCAACCTCGCCTCACGCCACTATGCGGAGCGGCTCGACAACAGTCTCGATTTTGTCGTGCTCTTTCTCCCAGGCGAGGCCTTTCTCAGCGAGGCCCTTGCCGCCAAACCCTCACTCCTGGAGGAGGCTTTCACCCAGTCGGTGATCATCGCATCGCCAACTACCTTGCTACCACTTCTCAAGGCAGTGGCCTTCGGCTGGCGCTCCGAGGCACTTGAACACAACGCAGCTCAGATAGCCGCGATCGGCCATGAGCTGTACCAGCGACTCGGCGTCTTTCGGGATCATCTCGCAAAGATGGGGGGTGGTCTTTCTACCGCGGTGAAGGCCTACAACGATGGTGTCGGCTCCCTCGAACGACGGGTATTGCCTTCAGCACGGCGCTTCCTCGAGCATGGCGTCGATGGCAAGGACGGCGAGCTGGACGAATTGGACTTGGTGAGCGACTCGCTGCGCATGAGC
>JAJZXI010000105.1 GCA_021806545.1 Actinomycetes bacterium
GTGAAGAAGATCCTTGATGAGAGGTTCCTACGCCGAATGCAAAGCCGAGTTGGAGCACGTATCGTCCCTTTGGGGACCACCGGCAACGGTGTCCGAGATACGTGTGTTGAAAACGGAGCTACCGCTCACGGCAGGACTCTAAGCAAACCACGACAACGAAAGTTGGACGTGGGAGGTGGACAACCATCGACTCGCCCTAGTTTTGTCCCTGTGGATAGGGCAGAACACTCAAAGGCGGCTGGAGGGCGAAAACAAAAGAGGTGTATATGAGTGTGTATGTATTTTGGAGCGGCATCGTGATAGGGGGCCCATCGATGATGACGTCCATCTGCGCGCCACGGGCAGCTACGGTTCGGAGAGTCGAAGTGAAATGGAAGTTTGTGAGGGGGGTACTGACTGAGATCGATCGCAGAATGTGCATGCTCAATAGCGTCTAGTCGCGGTTGCTCGTCGCCTTGGGCTCCGTCAGCAGCGTCAGGTCGCCAGACTGCGATGGTGATGTCGAAAATCATGCATGCAGACCAACGGCATGTCGGGTTGTTCGTTGAAAAATCGGCTCCCTCCAGAGGACACCTTCGCCTGCCGTGAGATAGCCTCATGTTGTGGCGTGTGGTGACGTTTGACTTGAGCCGATCGACATCCACCGAGGATGAGGACGGAAGCCGCGCCTACCGCTCGCTTTTGACAGAGCATAAATTGTTCACCCGTCCCACATTCTCTACTATTGCCGTAGGAGTGATTACCGGGATACTCTCAGACATATCGCAGCCACTCGCACAAGCAACAAAGGTTCCTCTACCAATCTGCTGGACCAGACAACACCGCGTCTAGTCAACCTCGCTCGAGGGATTGCACTCCACCTCGGCTGGCCGGTTGTTGGTGCCGTAGCCGGCTGGGCCCAACGCAGTCATCATTCACCTGCTGCTATGCCTCCAGAGCCCTCCACAATCTTTATGCCATGCTGTGGTGCCAACCAAACTTCTCACTAACCACATCGCGCCAGACTGCACTGTTAGAATCGGGAAAGGGTGACGTGCCACCCTCCGTGCATCAGGAGGTGAGCCGTGTCACTGGGTTATCGCCGCTCGCAGAATAGCCGCTCGATCGTTACCCACATTCTCGTGATGATTCTCACGATTGTCGGCGTCGATCTCCTCCTTTTGCAACATCATCTCTGGTGGCGGTTGCTTTCTTACCTCATTCTCGTCGGTGCGTTTGCGACCGTGCAAATAGCATTCTTGTGGCATCGCATGCCTCCCTCACCTCGCTGATCGTCGTCCAAACCCAACCGCGCTCACGTAACTTTTGTGATTTGGTGTCGGGAGGCTTTCCAAACGAACACGCAAAACACTAATGGCGAGCAGGAAGCGGACTCAACAGCGATGCAAGATCGTCTTCACCAAACTTCACCGCACTCGACTGCGCCTCGTCGAGTACACCAGCCGCCAATTGAGCTTTACGCCCCTGCAGAGCAACGATTTTTTCCTCAATACTGCCGGCAACGATAAGCTTGTACACGAACACCGGCTTGGTTTGCCCAATCCTATGGGCGCGGTCGGTTGCCTGATCCTCGGCGGCTGGGTTCCACCACGGGTCGTAGTGTATGACCGTATCGGCCGCCGTAAGGTTGAGGCCAACACCCCCTGCCTTCAGACTGATAAGAAACAACGGAACCTCTCCTGCCTGGAACCGGTCAACCGGAGTTCTTCGATCTTTGGTATCTCCACGCAGCGTGACGAAGGCGATCTTAGCCTTCTTGAGTTCGGAGGCGATCAGGTCGAGCATCTCGGTGAACTGAGAGAACAGGAGGATCCGGCGTCCCTCTGCCAGCAACTCGGGGATCATCTCCATAAGGGCTACGAGTTTGGATGAGCTGGCGACCCGCTTGGCGGTTCTGCTCTTGAGCAACCGCGGATCACAACAGACCTGTCGCAGTTTCAATAGCGCATCCAAGATGACGATGTGGCTGCGCTCGATCCCCCGATTCACAATCTCATCTCGAATCCGCTTATCCATCGTTGCGCGTACCGATTCATAAAGGTCGTGCTGTGCACGTTCCATCTCAACCGCCTGAACCACAACTGTCTTGGCGGGGAGCTCTGCGGCCACCTCAGACTTCGTTCTCCTCAGTATGAACGGACGCACGCGCTTGGCGAGCACCTCGAGGCGACCGAGATCCTGATGTACCTCGATCGGGGTGCTCCAGATCTCCCGAAAAGTACTGCGGTCACCGAGAAACCCCGGCAGTAGGATGTCGAACTGTGCCCAGAGTTCCAACAGATGATTCTCTATCGGGGTGCCGCTGAGACACAGGCGATGCGTCGTCTTCAGCTGTCGAATAGCCACCGACGCCTTTGCGGTCGAGTTCTTGACATTCTGTGCTTCATCGAGGACAAGCAGCTCAAAGATCTGCTCTTTAAGAACAGCAATATCGCGCCAGACGAGGGCATAGGTCGTAAGAACAAGGTCATAGTCGACTATCGACGGAAAGAAGGATCGGCGATCAGGGCCGTGGAGAGTGAGCACCTTCAGATCCGGCGTAAACCGGGATGCTTCGTCCTGCCAGGTGTTGATCAAGCTCGTCGGCACCACCACAAGCACAGGGGTCGACAAGCGGCCAGCCCTCTTCTCGGTAAGAATATGAGCAAGGGTTTGCAACGTCTTACCCAACCCCATGTCGTCCGCGAGGATCCCACCCAGATCATGTTCACGCAGGAATTGGAGCCAAGACAGACCCTCAAGTTGATACGGGCGCAATGTGGCTTTGAGCCCCATCGGGGCTTCGAGCAACTTTGGGCCTTCATGAGCCAGCTTCGAACCCGCAAGCCCCAACACCTTATCGAGTCCCGTCGTGTCCCATGGGCTTTCATCGATGAGCGCCCTCACGCGAGCTGCATCGAAAGCCGAAAGGCGCAACCTATCAGACGGTTTGGAGAACAGGTCTATCAAAGTTCCCACGATATGTTTGAGCCTGCGCGCATCAACGCCTACGCGGGGCAAATCAGGCGCTTTCAAGAAAATCAGATCGTCATCGGCAATCGTCGCGAGGCCACCAGGAGTTAGCCATCTCGGATCTCGCGCAAACAACTCGACAAGAACTTTACCAAGATCGACTCTCTCACCATCGACGGTAATACCAAGTTCAAGGTCGAGCCACCCACTCTCATTGGTCTCGATATCAACATGCCAAGCGGAGACCGTGGAGTGGTAGTAGCGAAACTCAGGATCGATCTCGACTTGCCAGCCTTTACTCCTGAGCTCTGGGGCTACCTTACCCAAGAACTGCTCCCATCTGTTGGGGCTCGCGTAGCCGTAGGCAACCCGATTGGCTTGGTTGCCAAGGAGCTTGACGGTCGTCGGCGCGAGCTCCTCGAACCCGAGCTTGGCGATCTCGCGCAAAGCCTTCTTTTCGGCCCTAGAACTCCGCACGAGACGAACCGTTCTCCTATCATCGGTCTCGACAATCTCAGCGTGGTCATTCGCGTGAACCACGACATCCCCGTAATGAAACTCAATATGGGCAAAGTCAATATAGCCATCGCCCGCCCGCAAACTCCGCGGTGCACTAGGTGGTGGGAGCGCCAGACTTGACACGACGATTGTCGGAACAAGCGGCTCCTTCACCTGTGGTAAGGTCTTAGTCGGGGCCTCGCTTGGGAGGGCAATCGGGTGCTCACACCGCTGCAGCAACTCCTTGGCGCTCTTGGCCTCGACAGGGTTCAATGCCGGTGCCCTCAGTATGGCTGCGATCAGGTCGTGGGATTGTTCAGTAACAACCCGTCCAAATTCGCTTGCGCTCCTGTCAACATACAAGAGCTCATTCTTGCTAGGCAAACACCATGTGTTGGGTGAACCAACATCGAGCACGGGCACCTGCTCGCCACTCCGCAGGACTCTCCAACGAAGCTCGCCATGCCTTGGCTCCCCAAAGTGCATCGGTACGGTCCCGTCGTCTTCACCGAAGAGCCGACCTGTCTCTGCTAGCAGCTCAAGAACCCTGGGTGCGGAGACCCCTTCAAGGCTGAAAAAGTCCAAATGGTAATCACCAGCTCGCGAGGAGTCCAGGAGCAGCAGTTTGATTGCCTCAAAGTCAGTATCGGAGACAAAACGCGGACGAACAGCCAAAACGTTACGAAAACTCTTCCAAGGCTCTCGCTTGTCGCTAACTGTCCCATCCGCAAGCTGCCGGCCTCGAAAGCACACCAACCGCGGAGGTAGCCAGCCTTCTGCTGGCAGAATCTTCCAGAGGACCACTGCCACCGACGAAGCAGACTGCTGTTCTACTGGCGAAGGGGCCACGGCCTGCTGTAGCGTATCAAGCCACTCCCTTGCCCTCACTCGAATATCGGGTCCAGATGCGGAACTTGGCGTCTTCATTGCAACGAGCATCACAGCCGCCCCGTGCTTGCATCGCGACGAGACTGGACACGTACAGATCGATAACATCCGATCGCTCGCAAAGTGAATCACCGTACGATAGGGCGAGGGAAGCGTGCCTTGCACCCGCGCTACGATCGAGCCCTCAGTGACAGATTCCAGTGTGACCCTATCAAGGTAGCCACGGCCTTTTTGGATCTCACGATCACCGAAGTAATTCGTCGCGTCCTCAATACTGAAGTTCAATCCGTTCATCTCACACTTCCAGATGAGTCCTCGAACACAGCCGCCTGTCGCTAGACAGCGCCCAGCTACCCACGTTCCGTCAGCCTACTTGCGTCTTAGCTCCCAATCTATCGGGGATCCTCGCCGCGGAACGCAAAGACGACGAGTGACACTCGGTCTTGCTGATCGATGCCAAAGAACTACGATGTGGGTGCAATACACGATCCGTGATCGTCCCTTGGCACTCAGTACCCCGCCACGGCTCGAACGGCCAGGTCCGCGCCACCTCGCCGAGTGGCGATCGAACAAATCGAGCCGAATTGCCGACATGTTAGCTACCTGCCAGGTAGTTATCGACATCAGACGAGGAATCCAATCGCGGCCCCCGGCGGTCGTGATTCTGCTCTTCCTGTTGCGTATTGCCAATAGATAGTCGGATAACGTCCAACGGAGACAAACGGGCTCTGAGTTCGTCATTGTCTAGCAACACGGCTCGCCGGTGACCCACTGTGAACCAACCAATCGAGCCATAGCCGACATCAAGGGCTCCCAGACCCCCGAATCTGCCAGCCCTTTGAGAGGCAATCCCCCCTTCGAACACCAGCGGTCATAAGTAGCACGGGATCTGCCCACCTAATCTCGATTCACATCAAGTGAGGCCACACGGACCCGAGCGCGCGGTAAATGTTACCACCGAGAATCGCTCGAATATTGTCGTCGCAGAACCCGCGCTTCACAAGCCAATTAGTGATGTTTCCAAAATTCTCGGTCGGATTTTCGAGCCCATCAACATAGGGCACCGGCTCGTACGTGAGGACTGACTTTTGCTCGCCTGTCCCGAGTAGCGAACTAAATATCTTGTGCATCTGCACATGATCACCATAGAGCGTGTCAGGGCCAAATGCAACGTGTTCGACACCTAGCAGGTCGATACAGTAGAGTAGATGGTCCATCACCGAGTCGATTGAATGCCGCGGATGGCTCATCGAGATCGTAGTGTGAGGGGCAGCGGACATACCGACGACGCCACCGGTCTCAGCGACCGCCAGCAACACACTGTCAGGCTTCATCCTTGGGGTATCCCAAATAGCTCTTGCCCCTGCATGAGTAAGAAAGACGGGTGTCTCACTGCAATGGCACGCATCAAGTGCTGTGCGATCGGATGAGTGCGACACGTCAATGGCCATACCAACCTGGTTCATTCGTCGCACAGCACGACGCCCAAAGGCGGTGAGGCCACCATCAGTGACCTCGTTGAGGCCGCTGCCTAGGGCGTTCGAGTCCGAATAGGCGATGCCGAGTTGGCGGATTCCCAATCCAAAGAGAATGTCGATTCTATCCAACTCGTTCTCAATCGGCATCGCCCCCTCAAGACCAAAAACGATCCCAATGCCACGGCTCTGGTAGATGCGGTCGATATCTCGCAAGGTGCGCACAGGCACCACTCGATCCTGGTGAGCCAGATCGGCGAGTCGATGGCCCAGATCGGCAATAACATCATTCCACCGCCATGGTGCCCTGCCGGTCACGCAAGCGGTTCCGTCCATCATGTTATCGAAGACAACGTTCATCCCTGATGCCAGCAACCCTGCATACGCGGTGTATTGTCGTCCAGCTCGGTAGTGTTCGGGAGTATCCCCCATGCGGAGTGGGAACCGGACTGGGTGATCGTGCAAGCTGATAACCAGGCTGTCGTTCAGAAGCCTTTGCGCACGCTCCCTTTCATCAGCTGTCAGGCTGTCCTCGTAGGGTGGAACCCGGTCAAACTCTGGGGCTAACTCAATTGAGGATAGTGAGGATAGTTCTGACTCTGCCCCCAGATATGCATAGGCCCGATAGGGTTCCCCTTTGGCCTCCGTTGACGGGTGCGACTTACCTGACATCATCACACCCGCTCGACTTCATTGGATCGTCCGATCGATCTGGATTGAGCGATCTGCCCCCCGCGGCAAGTATACGCCATAGCTGCTCCCACGCTCGCATCCCCTCCCTGAGCCGATGGATCCTTAGATACTCGTTGGGAGCATGAAGCCTTTCGTCGGCCGTTGAGAAGGAGAAAAACAACGTCTTTGCGCCAAGATACTCCTCAAAAAGCGTCACAGGCGGTAGCGTCCCAGCAATCTTGGCAAGAAGAACCTCTTGACCAGGGTACACCAGGTTGAGCGCAGTCCTCGCCGCCTGAATCGCGGGATGGTTCGCCGAGATGCTGTAAGCAGGAATCCGCGCTTCATCAACGTTGAGCCGAATCTCGACCCCCGGTAGCGCGAGTCCGCCAATATGGGCCCGTATGGCATCCAACACAGCGTTGGGATCCTGCCCGGGCACCAGGCGGCACGAGACGTTGGCGGTGGCCAAATGCGGAATAACCGTGTACTTTCCGCCAGCGCGAACACCGTTGATCTCAAGCGTGGGCCGCTCCCACAACCGCTCCAGCAGAGAATAACCAGCCTCGCCGAACCCAACCGGCAATCCCAGACCCTTGAGAAAGCACTCTTCACTGAAGGGGACTGCCGCAATTTCCTGGCGTCGCTGAGGTGTCAGCGGCGCGATTCCGTCATAAAACCCGGGCACAGCTACACCTCCGTCCCGGTTATGGAGTCCCGCAATAATCTCTCCAAGAGCGTGGATTGGATTCGGAACTACTCCGCCGTATCGTCCTGAGTGGAGGTCATCATGCGCTCCGGTGACCTCGATATCCATAGAGACCAGCCCCTTCGACCCAATCGAGAGGGATGGTTCATCAGCCCGCCACATAGCTCCATCCGCCGAGATCACCAGATCAGCAGCCAACGCTTGGGCATGGTCGGCGATAAACGAAGCCAGGTGAGGGCTGCCTATCTCCTCCTCACCCTCGAAGAGAAACTTGACATTGAGCGGCAAGCTACCCTCTTGAGCGAAAAAAGCCTGGGCCACCTTGAGCACAATGTACACGGGGCCTTTGTCGTCGGTCACTCCACGTCCTCGAACGTTGTTGCCGTCACGGGTCATCACAAAGGGGTCACTAAGCCACTCGTCGCGGTCACCGATTGGCTGAACGTCATAATGACCATAGATCAAGATGGTCGGCGATCCCTCGATGCCCGTCCATTCGCCGACTACAACGGGATGACCGGACGTTTCAACAAGATGTGCTCCTGCAAACGGCAGCTGATCGACCAGCCACTGGGCCGCCGAATGCATCGCGTCGTGGTTACCATCACGACTGATGCTCGGTATCGCCACAAATTCCGCAAGCTCCTGAAGGTATCTTGTATCGTCTGGTTCAAACTCAAGCATGGTGAGCTGCCGACAAACTATCCCCAGCGTCAGAACCGCCTTGGACTTGCTGGGCAAATCCTGAACACCGGCCACCCATGCTTCGAATCGAACGACAACGCACTGCCAGACTCCTTCCACGGTGAGGCCAATCTCCACACCGACCGTATGATGGCGAGCCACCATTTGTTCTATTTATAACAACACTAGGCGCTTTTGTAATGTTATGACCATCTCTGGCTCAACGAAGGCGCAGTCGCTCCAATCTGACACCGTGCACCGTGTGTCTTCCGTTCGCTCATCGCTTCAGCGCAATTCACACTCTCCACACCAGACTCATTCAAATGGTTCCGTTCGCTCATCGCTTCAGCGCAATTCACACTCTCCACACCAGACTCATTCAAATGGTTCCGTTCGCTCATCGTGCTGCTCTCCGGGGAACTCAAACCCAAGCGCCGATGCACAGCCACGATTGTTCGGCACTGCGATGCGAAGATGATGACTTCTACTGACCTCTATCAACCTGTCGGAGGTACTCATAGTGCAGGACAGACCCTGCCCAGGGATTATTCGGCTGGGTTCTGACCTATGGCTTGGGCCTTGCTGGTACTATTGTTCACCCATGGAGGAGTTGCGCTGTCGGCATCGTTGCGGTGGGGGCAACGACCAAAGCTGCACTGGTTGGTTCCCATGTAATCGTTGGCGCAATGAACGCAAAGCTCAGGACCCATCGAGTGGTTCGATTCTTGTTCCTTCGCACCAGGCACAGGTAATGTGGAGTCTTATCCATTACCAGACGTTGAGACCAGAACCTTGCACCAAGGTAACCGGAAGATCGCATGAGGCAGAGCACTCGTGGCAGGCTGGTCGACCGAAGTGATCTCGGCGCTTGCACGAGTTCGCAATGGCACGCTGAGGGCCTCTTGGCATCGGGGTTGTTGAACAGAGGAGGAGTCTCTGGTAAGCCCTTTACCTCGGACGAACTTGATCGTCTGATGGCTGCCAGGAGTATCTTTGAGCCATGGATTACGTCGTTGGAGTGCCATGCTCCCGACACAGCGGGCACCAGCGGATGAGATGCCAGAAGGAGCCTTGCGGGCAGAGATGCTCATGCTCATCATTGAGAGTCGGACAGATCGGCGTACATTCTCCTAGCTGGAGGGGGGCTGTTGGAGCTTTGGAAAGCTAAGCCTCTCCATCCGAACTCCCTGTTCCGATGGGCATTGGTGCGAGCCTCTCGAGGAAGGCTGATTCAGGTTTAGTCCTGATGAGCTAGCGCACACCACAGATGCATGTAATGCTTGTAGTGGACCGTCTCGTGAGTCATCGAACGTCTCTTGCAGCCTTGGTTGCGCGCGTTTAGTCTGATGCGGGGAATCGGGA
>JAJZXI010000106.1 GCA_021806545.1 Actinomycetes bacterium
TCGGCGCGGGCTCCGGGTCACGGCGGTGGAGCCAGACGAGGCGATGGCCCGGGAGCTGCTAGCCAAGGGCACCGGGGAGCTCGAGGTTGTAATCTGTGACTTCGAGCATTACGAGGGGTTGCGCCGCTCCTTCGATGCGGTCATCAGCGCGCAGGCGTGGCACTGGTTCGCGGGGGCGTCTGCCCTTCGGGAGGTCAAGCGGCTCCTTCGCCATGGTGGCATCTTCGCCGCGTGGTGGAACATTGGAAGCATCACCGATGAACGACGCTCAGCCGCGCTGGCTGAGGTCTTTGAAGAGACGAGCCAACGTCTCCCGATTCTGTTCCGACGGCCGGATCTCAGCGCCACCATCGGCGACCTTGCTCGACTCTTGCAAGGGGATCTCGGCTTCTATCGTGTTGCCCCCCTCGAGTTCACCTCGACGGTGTCCTATACGCCCGGGCGATTCGTTGCACTGATGTCCACGATGTCCGAGGTGCTGACGCTGAGTACGAACGATCGCGAAAAGGTCGTTGAACGGCTGCAAGAGACCCTGGGCGCCGAGGTGATCGAGGTGAGCTATCTGACCGTTGGCTTCATGGCGTTTCGGAGCTGATGACCCACGACGCCCGATGACCAGAGGCGTCCGAAGGCCAATTATTTACCGTTGAGGATCGCGGTGATCGCGTCGCGGATCTCCGGAGTGATGCGCTCGTGAGCGACCTGGGCGCCGAGGTTCTCTTCGAGCTGGGCACGATTGGAGGCGCCCAGGATCACCGTCGATACCTTGGGGTTGTCCAGACACCAACCGATGGCGAGCTGACCCATGGTGACGTCGATACTCTTGGCGATCGGCTCAAGTTGCTTGACGATTGCGGTGCTCTTTGGGTCGGTCAACATATCTTTGAGCCACTCGTAGCCAGGCAGCGACGCACGTGATCCGGCGGGAATGCCGTTGGCGTACTTTCCGGTGAGCAGTCCAGAGGCGAGCGGACTCCAGGT
Organism: Actinomycetes bacterium; assembly: GCA_021806545.1. GTDB lineage: Bacteria > Actinomycetota > Acidimicrobiia > Acidimicrobiales > Acidimicrobiaceae > Ferrimicrobium. The sequence goes on from JAJZXI010000106.1 coordinate 982, forward strand.
GGTGAGTCCAATGCCCTCCTCGTCGAGCAGCCGCTTGTATTCGACCTCGACCTTGGTGCGTGCCAGCATGTTGTACTCGGGTTGCTCGACCACCGGTGCATGCAAATGTTGTGCTCTGGCGATGTCGATGGCAGCTCGAATCTCGTCTGCTGACCATTCCGATGTTCCCCAGTAGTGTGCCTTGTGCTCGGCGACGAGCTCGTGCATGGTGTAGACGGTCTCCTCGATGGGCGTCTCGGCGTCGGGGCGGTGGCAGTAGATCAGGTCAAGGTGATCGAGTCCAAAGCGCTCCAGGGATGCGTTTACCGCCTCGATGAGATACTTGCGATTTAGGGTAAAGCGAGCATTGACGGTATCGTGAATTCCCCAGTAGAACTTCGAGGATACGAGATAGCTATGACGGGGCCATCCAAGTTGGGCGATGGCTGCCCCCATAATCCTCTCGGACTCCCCACTCGAGTAGGCCTCTGCGTTGTCGAAGAAGTTGATTCCTTGCTCGTAGGCATAACCCAGGATCTCGGTCGCTTCGCCGACACCGATCTGGGGTCCGAAGGTCACCCATGAGCCGAACGAGAGTTCGGATACCTTGATGCCAGCACGTCCTAAGCGTCGATAGTTCATCGTTGTCCTTTCGCTTCTCGGTGCCTTCACTCTACCCGGCGTCTCGACCTCGTCTGGTGTGGTCGAGCCCGGGGGTTTGTGTTATGAGCGAACGGGCGAACGACGCCAGCCCCGAGATCCGCCGGATTTGCGCGTTCAGTAGACACCGTATTCGGGGAATGGGTAGCGTCAGGATACTATTGACGAGGTGACGTCTTCGATGCCAATGCCATGCTCTGTCTTAACGCAACATCTTTATCCTCGGGAACTGGGTGACGTGGCGACTGGCGCGCGACACGGCATCACCTGGCTTCGGGCGCCGTCTGCCTCGCCGACAGGAGGCATTGGAACATGGGGTCGCCTTTTGTCCTGCGATCGCACGAGCAAGCACATCCCGCTCAGTGCCCCAAGGTGTGTCCCTTGATCGTGGAGGATCAGCTGCAACGAGCGTTCGAAGAAAAGTGCCATCGTCAGGGCTTGAAAATCACCCGTGAGCGTCAGCGTGTCTTCGAGGCGCTGTTGCGACAGGAGCACCCGGTTACTAGATCCTATCTGCTGGGCGAGCTCACCAGCCAGGGCATCCACCCTCCGACGCTCTATCGCACCATTGATGCATTCGTTGCCGCCCAGATCGTGCAGGCGATCTCATTGAGTGGCGATGTCGGTTATGAGCTGCTCCCCCCGTTTGCGCCTCATCATCACCATTTCCACTGCCTCAACTGCCAAAAGGTCATCGGTTACGAGGTTGCCCCAGGAGCCGAGCTCGATGAGTCAATGATGCCTGGCGAGGCAAAATATCATCAGGTCGACGTCTACGGCATCTGCAAGGATTGCCTATGAGGCCCGCAACAGCGAAGGTGCGAGCGCATGGTCAGGGGCGAGACGCCGTTGTCTGGGTGTTGAGGTAGGAGTCGGAGGTGACACAGTGAAGGGAGCCGATCGACTGGTGGCCACGCTGGGCGAACTGGGTGTGACCCATGTGTTCACCAATCCCGGCACGACCGAACTTGAGCTGGTCCGCTCCTTGGAGGCGAGCTCGTCGGTGACCCCCGTTCTGGTCACCCAGGAGTTGGTGGCCACGGGAGCGGCGGATGGTTTTGGACGCATCTGCGGCGTTGGCGTTGCCCTCTTGCACCTTGGCCCTGGTTTTTCCAACGGGGCCGCCTTCGTCCATGATGCAAGACGTGCGGGCACTCCGATGCTGGTGATCGTTGGGGAGCACCCGAAGGCCCATCTTGATCTTGATGCACCGCTCAACACTGATGTTGCAGCGATCATGGGCCCGTTTTGTGTTGCGGTGATGAAGATCGACGATGGAGCACGCGTCGCGTCGGTCATAGGCGAGGCGTACGCATGTGCGCAGCGGCTCCGGGGGCCAGTTGGAGTGATCGCACCCCAAGATGTCATGATGAGCGAGTTCGGCGAGGCCGCGCGCGCTGCGAGTCCCGAGCGGCGCGGCACGGGAGATTCGTGCGAAGATGGCTCCGCACTGAACAGGGCTCGCATGACGGGCGATACAGCCGAGGCGGTGATCCCTAGCCGGGAGCAGTTGGGCGATGATCCGGTGCTCTTGGTTGGGTCAATGGCATTGAGTGGCGTGGGTCTGGCCTATGCGACCAAGATTGCGTCTCACCTCGGGGCACGACTCTACGCCGAGGTATTCCCGGCATTGATGGAGCGCGGCAACGATACTCCTTGTATCCCTCGTTTGCCATACTTTCCCGACCAGGCGCGCGCTCTGATTGGCGAGCCCAGTGCCGTGGTATTCATCGGTGCCGTTGAACCGCTTGCTTACTTTGCGGAGGTGGACCGCAGCGCCTCGCTAATACCGCGGACGACACCGCGCCTCCATCTGGCGCCCCCTGGTGTTTGTGTCGACGGTATCTTGTCACGATGGGCCAAGAACCTGGGGTGTGAGGGCGATGGGGTAGACGGTCTCGGTGTCGCTGAGTCAACCCCAGTACCCCCGCTCCAATTTGGGTCCGATGAACGCCTCAACGTCGATCGCCTGGGGTTCATCTTTGCTCGGGCGATTCAGTCGGGCGATGTGGTCGTCGACGAGGGAAGAACCAGTTCGGCTTCGGCCTATCGGTATTCCGCTTTGGCCCCGCATCATCGCTATCTTGGGCATCCGGGTGGTGCGATCGGTGGTGGACTCGCCCTCGCATTGGGTGCCGCTGTAGCAACCCGGGCTCGAGTTCGGGCGCTCGTTGCCGACGGTGGTGCTCTGTATGCTCCGCAGGCACTTTGGACGATGGCGCGACTCGGTCTGCCTGTTGGCGTGGTCATCGCGGCGAACGATGGCTATCGTATTCTCCGTCTGGAGATGCAGGCTCGGGGGATTGAGCCGGTCTCCGATGAGCTCACCAGGTTTGCTGCCCCCACGGTGGATTACGTTGCGCTGGCGGCGGCCTTTGGAGTTGAGGGGTTTTGGGCTCGTACGGTTGGCGAGCTCGACGCGATTCTTGGGGCCCAACGTGATCGAAATGATCCCTTTCTCGTGGTCGCCGAACTCGTAGATTAGCCGACGTTGTGATCGTCGTGAAAGGCGGCGGCGATTGGTTAGAAGAACACGAGCAGGGGAGTGACCGACACCAAGGTCGCAAGATAACCGAGGTAGGCAGGCCACCAACGGTTGGGTTCTGAGCGACTCCAGATGAGGACCGAGGTCAACCAGAGGATGTCGGTAGCTCGAAAATATGAGGAGTTGTTCCAGACCTCGCCCGAGAGCGAGATTGTAAGGGCCAGCATCAGGATCCAAGCCACCTTGAGATAGAGAGGCACGTGGCGGTTGGTGAGGTTTGCACCTGCAAGCACGACAAACAGAACGATGATCACCAGCTGACCAAGCCAGATCAGGTTCGTGACATCCAAGGTGTTGAGGTGATGTATGATCCCGACAAAGACGGAGTAGATGGGAATCCCGAGGTTGCCCCGTAAGTCTCCGCTCAGTGCTACCCTGCCGAGCACCTCGCGCAAGAGGAGCTGGAGTGCGATGGCCCCAAGCCCAGGGATGATGAACACGAGTGGGTTCATCACCGAACGACGCCGCCTGATCAAGGCGATGATCCAGATCAGGCCAAGGGCGATCGGCACGATCAGCTCGGTCTCGAGTGCCAACGCGGAAAGGGCAAAGACAAGTCCTGCGAGTACGGCGTGATCTTGCTCAAAGAGATACATCCCGATGAGCAACAACGCGGCAGCGGTCGGCTCTGCGAGATCGCGTCCGGTGCTCATCGTGTAGCCGAAGTAGCCGCCGAGGAGAATGCCGACCATGGCGGGATGTTCGGTGTCGCGTGCCAGTTTCGCCCCCATCGCGGCGATGACGGTCACGGCGGCAAGGTTGACGATCACCAAAGTGTACGGAACCCAGTGGTCATGGCCAAGGGCCACTACCCATGCGAGAAACGGATAGACGATCCTCTGGTCTCGGAAGGCGCCATTGAGGGTTATTCCGAAGGCATGCATCCCAAGATCGAAGGGGTCGAGTGCGAGGCGAAGAAAGAACTGCCCGTCATAGCCGTTACCTCGGTGTTGGTAAAGATATGCAGGCAGTTGCTTACGATTGGCGAAGGTGGTGCCGATGAGCGCCAGGCTCGAGATGTTGCCCTTTGAGACAACGATGGTGCGCTCGCTGAGGTAGAGGAGATACCCGACAAAGACGGTGAGCGCCGCAACGCGCGGGGCTCGCTGTGAGCTCGAGGTGGTTGCGGTGTGCACGCAAACTATCGTAGCGACTCGCGTATGCGATCAGGCGAATGTTCGCCACTGGATCGCTCATCGGCGGTCACTCAGGGGTGTTTCAGGACGGTCGAGGTAGCCTTGTGCGGGGTGATGTAGATGGATAAGAAGATTATGTTGCTCGGCGTCAGCGTGTTGGTCGTCCTTTTGGTCGCCGTTGGCATCGTTGTTGTTCCGAGCCTTCACGGCTCATCCAGTGCTGCGCTCACCTCCAGCGATGCGAGTTCCACGAGCGCTCCTGTTGTTGTGGCGTCGGTGACTCCAAGTCCAGGTGCTACGAAGGTACGGCCGAACGTGCCGATCACCATTCAATTCTCGACTCCGATCAGTTCGCATACGCCGATGCCAACGCTGAGCCCGCCGGTCGCTGGGTCGTGGTTTCTGGAGAACCCGACGACCATCGAGTTTGCCCCTGATGCGAGCTACGTACCGGGTGGGTCCGAGAGTTTGACGATTCCTGGTGGACCAACTGGCATCCTCGCGAAGTCAGGTCAGCGGTTGCAGAATCCAGAGCAGGTGTCGTTTACCGTGGAGCAGGGGTCATTGCTGCGTATGCAGCAGCTGCTTGCCCAGCTGAATTACCTACCTGATAGTTTCCATCCCACCAGCCGCTTGGCCTCTAATGCCGATCTCGCTCTGGTGCAAAAGGGCCACTTCAGTGTTCGGTGGTCAAGTGAACCCGCTTCTTTGCAGGCGACGTTCTATCCAGGCTTTTGGGGCGTGGCAACGCAAGCGGCCATTATGTCGTTCGAGAAGGTCAGCAACCTACCCGTCAATGGCCAACCGTCGCCGACCTTGTGGTCCGCGTTGTTAGCGGCCGCCTCGCAACACCAGCTCGATCCCAACCCTTACTCGTACATCTACGTTTCCAAGTCTCCGTTGCCAGAAACCCTCAAGGTCTGGGTCAATGGGAAGGTGGTACTGACCAGTGTCTGTAATACCGGGGTTGGAGCCGATGTTACCCATGCAGGCACCTGGCCGATCTTCCTGCGTTACCTACAGAACTATATGAGCGGTACGAACCTGAACGGTACCCACTATCACGTCTTGGTCCATTGGATCAACTACTTCCACGGATCGGTCGCGGTCCATGGTTACCCGCGCGCCCAGTACGGCTTCCCCCAGAGTGCTGGTTGCGTGGAGCTGCCGATTCCAACCGCCAAGGTCGTCTACGGCATGGTGCATATTGGCACGATGGTGACGGTGCTCTAGCCGCCGGTTGACGAGTGGTCCTGTGCGCTTCGATCCGCCAGGTTGGCTTATGGTGGCCTGTGGCGGTGCTCGGGTGGATGGCGGGAGTCGACGATCGGCTGATGACTTGTCTGGCCGAGCCTGGTTGGCGAAAATGTACCGTGCGTTCCAGCCAAATGTGATTGCAGAGCGTGGGTCCACTGGCTCTGGAGGTCTGTAACACGAGACATACCTCTCAAGTTTCGCAAGTTCAGCGCCACCCGCAGCGGATCCAGGGTTACGGTGGAGTCGTACATGTGTTCGTAGAAGGCTGATGGCTATGAACCTCGTCATATTGATCAGGTGTTTCTCTAACGAGTCTGCGTGCCAAGAGCATCTGTGTCAGTTGCGTTGGGAGGAGGGGTGACAAGAATCGACGTATTTGGCTCGAATGCAGTTGAAAACAATCGACGTATATGGCGCCACCACTGCTTCATGGATTTCATTTGGAAACGCTTGGCGCCTTCAGGAGACGCGTGGGTCTCACAATCACGCTAGAAACCGATGGCAATCCTACCGAGCTCATGTAGGCGATGGGTACAGCCCACTCAGTGACGTTATCGAGCGGCGAGAGTGCCCACGGGAGCTTCAAGTTGATCAACACACTGGCTGGCAACACGAAGAAGTTCATCGATGGCACCTATCACGGAAGAGAAGAGCATCAACAGCTCTACGTGGAGGAGTTTGTCTACCGGTTCGACGGCAACCGCACTCGATCGGCTCCTGAACGCCTGTGTTCAGAGCACACCTCATCCGTTATCGCGACTGGTAGTATGCAACATGGCTTGGCCTGTGGATCTTTATGAGCAAGTCGATGATTGTTATGGTCGACCGTTGCCTAGCGAGGTCTACTCGCATTAGCTTTTGCTTGAAGCTACATCGAAGTTGGCACCGAAGTTCGATGTCACCAGCAACGGGTATGATCCATCGGCCACCCATGCCTTTCCATTGCCGCCAGGGGCGAGTCCGTGGCCTGATGGAATATTCAGCCAGTCTGGGAGACTCCTAGCTACGAAGTTTCTTCCACCGTCAGTGGTCAGAAAAAGCTGATATGAGGTCCATAAGTATCCAACCGAGCTGTTCAGGAATTTCACTCCATCTGGCGAATTCTGCGACCAAAGGCTCGAAGAGTATCGCGTCCAACTTCTTCCAGCGTTTGTGGTGTGGTAAAGGTAGTAAGTCACTACGTGAACGTTCTTCTTGTAAGGGTTATTGACCAGTGGACCGACGATGCTACCTATCATCCACCAGTCGCGAGTACTCAATGGATCGGGTGAAAGAGGCATAAACGGGACTGGTACTTGTTCCCAGGATCGCCCACCGTCTACCGTGAAGAGAATGCTGTTTCGGTTTGGAATCGCCGCCACGATCCCTGCAGACCGCGTCGCAAAGTCGGCGAACAGAGCCTGGTCTCCCTTTGGCAAAGGTGCCCTTTGCCAAGCTTGAGAACCGAGTTGAGTCCAAAGAGCCCCCTTCGACACGGCAATTTTCGCCCCATGGAAAAGCTGAAAGTCGAGCAACGTGGATATCGGAGTCTTTGTCGCCACAATACGATACCTTGAGCCCCCCAGTATTTGGAGTGCTCGCCCCCCACGTGAGACTGCGGCAAGGGTTCCTTTATAGCGAGACAGCTTCTCGGCCCAGTACGGAGGATAAAGGTCGACCCATGGCGATCCAGGTCGGAGTCGATTCCACAGTGATCCGATATTCGTGAGGGCTACGGCTCCGAAAGGGGGTGGCGGACTGGAAGTAAGCCAGTGAGGTAGATAGAGAGGAGCTGGCGGGGAGGATCTGCATCGCCGACCAATTGGCACCGCCGTCAGAGGTGTAATAGAGGACCCCACGGGGGGCACGCGCTTCGACCAAGTAGCCGGTTCTGGCCGAATTGAAGCTGATCTGTTCAAGATATCCGGTCATTGGTAAGGCTGATGAGGAGTACTGGTTAGGCGACTTTGACACCTCCCTCCAGGTCTGTCCCCTCCTATTGTCCGTCCGAAAGAGGATCTTCTGTTGTGATCCGGCACCGGGGGCGCTGCCGATTGCCAAGTAGCCCGTCTTCGGTGATCCAAATGAAAAACTCAGGTAACGAGGGATCAGGTAGCCAATGCTCCCCAATGGAAGCGAGCTCGCATAGTTCCACGTTGTCCCGGAGTCCATGGTGGAATATACCGACAGAGAGGGAGCCCTATTGGAATTGGAGGAGGAGCTGCTAAATAGGGCAATTCCGTCTCGTGCGTTGAAAAAGTGTACTTGCGCGAAGGAAGCGCTAGCTACCGGCCTCCATGATCTGCCAGCGTCAGATGTCGAGTACAGGTCAAGAACCGAGCCTGGCCCCTTGACCTGAGTAAGGGCAAATCCGTCGTAAGAACTTGGGAAATCCAACTGTACCACGTCGCCAGGTAGGTTCCCGAGGTTGTCCCACCTCGACTTTGGTGTAGTTCGGACAAAGAGCTGACTTTTTGCTCCAACCAATCCTGTTACGTAGGTCGCTCCGAATTTAGTGATCAGTTTCGTCCCTTGAAGGTTTAAATTTGGCGAGTTCCCCCAGTTGATCCCTATCGCCGAAGCGAGCTTGATCTTCGGATATTCGGTAGCAAGCAGCTTCCCGGGGGTCTTGTTTTGGACTATGGGCTTGGCGTTTAGCGTTGTTCTTGGCGAACCACAGCTCGC
>JAJZXI010000107.1 GCA_021806545.1 Actinomycetes bacterium
AGCACCAGTCGCCCGACCTCACCGGAACAGATCCGAGACACGAGCGCCTTGAGTCCGCGTTTATGATAGTTGAGTCCCGACCCCACATCAGAGATAACCTCATAGGCCCACCCGTTTGCAGCGCAATAGCTCTCCAAGAGAGCTACCTGGCGAACCAGGTCATCCTTCTGTCCGCTGGCTGACACGCGGGCATAAGCAATGGTTGCCCTGGTAGATGGTGTTTTATGAGGCGCAATGGCACGAAGCTTAGCCAGGTCATAATGCCTTCTGCCTCCTTGAGTACGTAGAGGAGGATCAATACGCCCCTCTGTTTCCCATCTTCGTAGCGTCATGGGGTGAACCCCAAGCTCTTGTGCTGCTACCCCAATAGGAACTAACCTCGCCATATAGGCACTATAGTAAACAACACTCAAGAGTGCTTAAATTGGCGGTAGCTGTAGCGTAGCCCAACCAACTCTGGCTACCAGATTGCTCCACGTCAACCTTGCGCGCTCTGAACGCGGGATGCACGGTACGCATTACATCCCAGCCAAGTAGACTTCTGTTGCTTAGCGTGCGGCTACACCGATAACGCAGAGGTAAATGCAGCCAAGAATCTCATTGCCGCAGGGCTTGGGGTCACAGAGCGTGGAGGACAATCGCACGCTGGGCCTACCAAGGCAGAGCACAGCGCACCACCAATCCTCAAGCTGCGTAAGTAGCTTAGGAAGCCCCGTCCGCCAGGGCGAGGAGGATGTCACCAACCAGCTCCTGTCGGCCATGAGCTTGCCTATTGCCTTGCGGGCCGCGTGCAGCCAGAGTTGTACCGTCTCTCCCAAAGGTCGGTGAATCGCCTTTGAGGTTTGTTGCCGTGCGCGGGGAGAGAGCAAAACGTTGAGTCGGTAGAGCCCTCATCTAGGAACTCACGGTGCGAGCCTGCACAAGTAACCCCGTGGCCAAGGGATGCAAAGACGCCGTTGCGCAGATTCGCCACCAAAGCAAAGCGTTGAACCGTACACAAAGAAGGCAGAACCCCCGATAATCAGGGGTCCTGTCCGCCGTGGAGGTGGCGGGAGTCGAACCCGCGTCCCTTGGCGCTTTCGTGATACTTCTCCGAGCGCAGTCGGGTATTTGATCGATAGTGCTGCCACCCGACGGACTACACTACCGCTTTCTTGATTGATGTCCTCCAAGGGCCTCAAGAAGAGCCGAAAGGAGTAAGCGTCTGTTTATAACGCCCCATTCAGGTGTCGACGCAACCACCTGAGGGGACGTCACCGGTTATTAAGCGGCGAGTGCGAACGAAGGTTCGGCATTTGTTTTGTTTTCCGGCTTTTTAAAGTGCCTCCGGAGAGCACTGCTCGCTTCTCTCACAAAGTCGTCCAAAGTCGAATCCGGTACACCCCCTTTCGTGGGCCATCCTAGTCGGATTCGAACATGGATCGCACTGAGCCAAGGCCACCACCCCGGGTCGTAGTGCTTAACGGTATTCGGCGTGCAGCCTGCGCATCTCCATTGCCGCGTCACGCTCTTGGAGTACATGGCGTTTGTCGTACATGGTGCGGCCACGAGCGAGACCGAGCTCCACCTTGGCAAGACCGTTCTTGAAGTAGATTGAAAGAGGGATGAGCGCGAGGCGGTCTTGTTCGAGTTTGCCAGTCAGACGGTCGATTTCGAATCGATGCAACAGCAGTCGGCGTGTGCGTTCCGGATTGAAGGCACCAAAGCCGGTCGCCTGAGCGTAGCTGGCGATGTTCATCTTCAGCAGCAACACCTCACCTCCCTCAATACGTGCATAGGAGTCTCTGAGTTGCACTCGGCCCGCTCGGAGTGACTTGACCTCTCCACCGACGAGTTCGATGCCCGCCTCAAAGGTTTCAAGAATTTCGTAGTCGTGCCGGGCACGACGATTCTGTGCCACAACCCTGTTGCCGTACTGGGTGGCGTCGTGATTCTTCTTTTTCCTGGTGTTTCGGGCCAATGTCGATCGCAATCTAATGATGAGAGGGGTCTTCTTGGTACGCTGGTCACGATGGTGAAGATGCAAGCGCTGACCCGAGACATCATCCTAGCGCATTGCATGCAGCAATACCCTCTTGAGGCTTGTGGCATGCTGCTAGGAGACGAACAAGGCATTTATGAGGTATATCCAGCCCGCAACGAGGCGCAGTCCGCGCGGGTCTTTGTCGTAGAGCCGACCGATGTCGTTCGGGCGCGTGAGGTGGCTGTTGGCCGTGGCCTGAGCGTGGTGGGGGTCTATCACTCGCATACCAATTCGGAGGCGTTTCCCTCAGCAACCGATGTCGCCCAGGCGCCGGATCCAGGCTGGTGGTACCTGGTGGTTTCACTCGCACGCCCGCTCGCAGAATTGCGATGCTACTCCATCCGTGGCGGTGTCATCGAGGAGCTTTCTATTGGGGACGCTGAGGTGACACCTACTGGCGCTGCGCCAACCAGCGCCGGCTTCACGGCTCTTGACACAAAGGATGACGATTACTTATGACCAAACCCTGGCTCGCCCGCGATCTACTTGGCGACGCTACGCGAGAACTGGATCCCGCGGTAGGGGAATACTTTTTCGGTGCCGCGGATCGCGAGTTGCTCATGCGCCGCAACTACCGAGCGTGGCAACGCTATGCGATCACACCCGCATACCTTCGGCGACCGGCGAACGTTGCGTGTTCCACGGAGTTCCGGGGGCGGAGTTTCTCTTGCCCGCTGATCGTCGCGCCCGTGGCCTTCCAGTCCTTGCTCGATCCGACTGGAGAGCCGGGATTGGCGTTCGCGGCCGGTGTAGCCGGTGTCGGCTACACCGTCTCCACACGTTCTAGCCGACGGCTTACCGCGGTCGCGGAGGCGTTCGCACTCGGCCAGAGCATCGAGCCCGAAGACGTTACCGACCTCGACCAACGCCATCGAGCGCTCCTTGAGCGCTGGCGACATCAACGTCGCGCTGAACTTTGGTTACAGCTCTATCAGACACGAAACCACGATTTTGTGGAGCAACTTGTCGAGACTGCGGCCAAGGTTGGTGTTCGTGCGGCTGCGCTGACGATCGACACTCCTCACCTGGGCGCGAGGTATCACGATCAGACAAATGTCTTCTCGCCGCTGGATCGCCTCAGACGTGTACTCGAACCGGCTGATCAGGACGGGCCCGCATTTGGGGATGGATTTTCTGGAACCGAGATCGATCAAGAACCCAACCTCGATCTCGATCAGTTCGTCCGAGACTGCGAAGCGCATGGACTCGATCCCATCGTGAAGGGCATCCTTTCGACGGGTGACCTTGCCGCGATGCATGAGACTCACATCGATGCTGGCCCTATCGTGCCTTGGGTGTCAAATCATGGTGGGCGCCAAAGCGATCTCGTGCCGAGCACTGCCGAGGCGCTTGCGCGTCTGAGTGCTCTTGGTCACCACGATGAGTTTGTCGTGGATGGCGGAATCGCAGCTCCGAGTGACGCGCTGGTGGCCATCGCACTCGGAGCGAGCGTCGTTGCAATCGGACGCCCGGTCATGGCTGCGTTCGCCATCGGCGGTGTCCGTGGCGCAATGGAGTATCTGCTTGAGTTTCGCAGCCAGCTCCACTCGCAGCTGACGATCCTCGGCTATGACAGTCCACGCGCGCTCGTGTCGAACGCGGTCCGCGAGTACTCGTCGGGTCTCGATGATGTCTGAGCCTTCGACATTTGCCGATCACGGCTCATGGCGGGTTGACCCCTCCCAGGAGAGCCAGGTAGAGACTGACGCCACGGGACGACAGGTCGACCAGGAGGTGATCGCCGTCTTTGACTCGGGCTTTGGTGGCCTCAACATCCTCGAGGCGCTGACGGACCTGTTGCCAGATGAACGGTTCGTGTATCTGGGAGATTCGCTGCGCTCTCCCTACGGTGACCGTGAACCCGCTGAGGTCCGGGAGTTTTCGCTTGAGATCCTTGACTACTTGAGGAGGCACTATCGACTCAAGCTGGTGGTGGTAGCCTGCAATACCGCCTCCGCTCTGGCACTCGATGCGCTGCGTGCAGTGAGCGAGGTGCCGATTGTTGGAGTGATCGACGCGGCGGTGCGGGCGATCGCTCAAGCCACACACACCTCCAGGGTCGGCGTCGTTGGCACTGCTGCGACCATTGCTTCGGGGGTCTATCAACGACGGCTTGCCCTCGAGACGGTAACCGCGATCGCCTGTCCTGGGCTTGTGGAGTATGTGGAAGCCGGTGCGATCGACGACCCAGGTCTCCTGGCGCTGATGCATACGCTGCTCGAACCGATGAAGATGGCTGCGGTCGATGTCGTCTTGCTTGCCTGCACGCACTATCCGTATCTAGGAGCGCAGTTTCTCGAGGTGCTGGGGGAGAGTGTCACGTTGATCTCGAGTGGGGAGGAGACCGCGTTCGAGGTCAGGGAGTTGCTCTTGGGCTCTCGACAGGTATCCACCGACACTAGGCACCCCGGTGTGGGAGTCGAATTTCTCTGCACCGGGCCGGTCGAAGACTTCCAGCGCGTTGGTCAACGGCTCTTTCAGGGAGCCTTGGACTCGGTCACCAGAGTCGAGCTTCAGCCTGTCGGCCCTGGCGAACGCCAGCAAATTTCTCAACAGCGAGTCGCACACAGGCTCAATAGCCAACAGGAGTATGCCAATGGGTAAGCGTCATGACCAGCGAGATCCGTCACAGCTACGGGAGGTGAACTTCACGCTCGACTACACCGAGATGGCGCTTGCCTCCTGCCTGATCGAGGTCGGCAAGACCAAGGTGATCTGCAGCGTTTCGGCGGACGATCGAGTGCCTCCGTGGCTGCGAGGCAAAGGGTCGGGATGGCTCACCGCTGAGTACTCGATGCTGCCGTCGGCCACCAGGGAGCGTACACCCAGGGAAGCGGTGCGCGGCAAGCAGGGTGGAAGAACGGTCGAAATTCAGCGGCTTATCGGGCGGTCTCTGCGCTCTTCGATCGACCTCAGGCGACTCGGTGAGATGGAGCTGGTGGTGGACTGTGATGTTCTTCAGGCGGATGGGGGAACTCGCACTGCGTCCATCACCGGTGCTTCGGTAGCCCTGCGCGCGGCGTTGGTGCGCTTGGAGAAGGCAGGAAGGATCCGATCAGACACGTTGATCAGCTCCATCGGTGCCGTGTCGGTCGGGATCGTCGATGGCCAGGCGGTCCTTGATCTCGACTATCACGAAGACTCTGCGGCGGAGGTAGATATGAACGTTGTCATGAACAACCAAGGCGAGTACGTAGAGATCCAAGGGACGGCGGAGGGCGCCACGTTCTCCAAGTCACAGCTCGTGGATCTGCTCAAGCTCGCAGAGTCAGGGATCAGGACGCTCCTCTCTTTAGGTGATACGGCCTTGACCGGGCTCGCCTAGTCGGTGGGGCGAGAATGGCGACGATGTCGATCGGGTTCGTGACCGGCAATCCCAACAAGCTTGCCGAGATCGGCCGGCTCCTGCCGCCGGGAATTGCGCTGGTGCATCTGGATCTTGGAGAGGTCCAGGAGACTGGCGAGACTTTTGAAGAGAACGCCGAGATCAAAGCGAGAGTAGGACTCTCGATGAGCCAGTTGTCCATGGGCGAGGACTCGGGGCTCATGGTCACGGCTCTGGCGGGTGCTCCCGGAGTTCACTCCAAACGCTACGCTGCCTCGGATGTCGAGCGGATTGGTCGGTTGCTGACAGCGTTGGAGGGGGAGCACGACCGACGGGCGCGCTTTGTGACGGTGATAGCGTTGGCATCTCCGGATGAGGCGACGAGATTGTTCCGCGGTGAGGTTCGCGGTCAGATCGCCCACGAACCCCGCGGCGCTCACGGCTTCGGATATGACCCAGTCTTTATTCCTGACGAGGGTGATGGCCGTACGTTCGCGGAGATGACCGCTGAAGAGAAGGGGAGTATATCGCATCGGGCACGAGCGATCTGGTCTCTGTTGTCCTATCTTCGCGAGCAACACCCGTAATATCGAGTCGACAGGACGCTGAGACTGGGCACCTGTTGGTGCACTTGGCTACCACAGGACTTGCGGAGCCAGTGCGGGCGGGGAGACTCGAACTCCCACGTCTCTCGACACGAGGACCTAAACCTCGCGCGTCTGCCAATTTCGCCACGCCCGCTTCGGTCCAGATCCTAGCCGACCAACCGTTCGATCTGTACCGTGGGCTGGTCTTGGGGGTGATCAACCGGTATACCTGGAGTGAGTGAACTTCGCGGATGCTAGGGCCGATTAGCCTAGAACCCATGGATCACAACGACCTCACAGCCGGTTCCGTCGCTGACTTGAAGGATGCTGCCAATGCAGATCGCGGTGGCGATGTCTATCAGCAGCTGCTCAAAGAACGGATTGTCTTCCTTGGATCGGAGGTCAACCAGCTCACGGCCAATGCGATCTGCGCCCAACTCCTGCTTTTGGCAGCCGAGGATGCGGAGCGAGATATCTCGTTCATTATCAATTCGCCAGGTGGGTCGATCTATGATGGCCTCGCGATCTACGACACCATGCAGTACGTCAGCTGTGATGTCTCGACCATCACGATTGGAATGGCCGCCTCGATGGGGCAGTTCCTCCTCTGTGCCGGTGCCCATGGCAAGCGGTTTGCCCTCCCTCACGCTCGCATTCTGATGCACCAGCCTCTCGCCCAGATGCAGGGACAGGCGGCTGATATCGCGATTCAGGCTGAGCAGATCATGTACCTGAAGCGCCAGCTCGCCGAGCGAATCGCATTCCATACCGGACAGCCAGTAGAGAGGATTCAGGCCGACTCGGAGCGTGATCGTTGGTTTACCGCCGATGAGGCGCAGGAGTACGGCTTTGTCGATCAGGTGATCCGGACGAACTCCTACGGCGCGAACTCAGGTGGGTCTGACTCCTAGTGAAGACCGACCATACTGGAGCGACGCCGGAGCCCTCGGGCTACCAGCGGGATCGGGAGTTGCCGATCCATCTGGTCCGACCGTCAATGACGGTCCCACAGCGGATCGCAAACATATGGAGATATCGTGACCTGCTAAAGGACCTCGTCGCCAAGGAGATCAAGGTCAAATACAAGGACTCGGCGCTCGGGTTTATCTGGAGTCTGCTCAACCCGGCCATGTTCATCTTGATCTACTACATCGTGTTCCAGAAGATCTTGAAGAACGGCATTCCGCTGTTTGCGATCTACCTGGCAACCGGTCTGTTGGCGTGGAACCTGTTCCAGTCCGGCGTGCTTGGCGCAACTGGTTCTGTGGTGGGTAACAGTGGTCTGGTGAAGAAGGTTGCCTTCCCCCGGGAGATCCTTGCTCTCGCCTCGGTTGGTTCTGCCTTTATCTTCTTTCTGTTCCAGACGGTGGTACTTGCCATCTTTTTGGTGATCTTCCATGTCGTTCCATCAGCCCGTTTCGTCTGGCTGGTGCCACTGGCGCTGCTTGCCTTGCTCCTGTTTGCCTCCGCGCTCGCGGTGCTGCTCTCAGGGATCAACGTGTACTTACGTGACATGCAACATCTGATGGAGATCTTGTTGCAGGCCTGGTTCTGGGCGACCCCGGTGGTGTATCCATTCATGGAGCTCTATAAACAGCTCAACTCGCACGGTCTGTTGTGGCTCTATCTCGCGAACCCGACCACTCCGGTAGCACTTACGTTCCAGCGAGCCTTCTATGTCAAGGCGAATCCCCTTGGAACCAATGGTACCATTGTGCACATACTCCCGAGCTACGGACCGATGTGGTATCTGGCGGTCATCGGGACGATCATCGTCGTCAGTTTTATCTTCTTCCTGGTCTCTGTGTATGTCTTCGGTCGCCTGGAAGGGAACTTTGCAGAGGAGTTGTAGTGGCGACTGCAGTCGAGGTAGTTTCGGTCTCGAAGAACTTCCGTCTTTTTCAGGAGAAGTACACCTCATTGAAGGAGAAGGTAATCCACTTCGGCAAGGTCCCTCACGAGGTCTTTCCGGCCCTGACGGATATCAGCTTCGAAGTTGAACAGGGTGTTACCCTGGGCTTGCTGGGCCACAACGGCTCAGGCAAGTCAACCCTGCTCAAGTGCATAGCTGGGATTCTGACGCCGTCGCAGGGTGAGATTCGTATTCGAGGCAGAATTGCAGCCATGCTCGAGCTGGGGGCGGGTTTCCACCCTGACCTGTCGGGGCGGGCGAATATCTATCTGAATGCGGCGCTCATGGGTCTGTCTCGCAAGGAGGTCGACGTGCGTTTCGATGACATCGTCGAGTTCTCTGAGCTCGGTGGGTTCATCGATAATCAGGTCAAGTTCTACTCCTCAGGTATGTATGCCCGACTCGGATTTGCGGTGGCAGTCAATATGGATCCGGATATCCTCCTCGTCGACGAGGTGCTCGCGGTCGGTGATGCGAACTTCCAGCTCAAGTGTCTCGCGAAGATCCGTGAGTTCCAAGAGGAGGGTCGCACCATCATCTTCGTTTCGCATTCCCCGGATCTCGTGCGGGCGGTCTGCTCAACCGCCTTCGTGCTTGATCATGGTCGCCTCGTTGGACAGGGCCCAACCGCCGAGGCGGTAGCGCTACTTCAGAAGTTCCAGCTTTCGGGATCAGGGCTCAATCACGATCCGAGCACAGAAGACCATCGCCTTGAGGCTGCGATCAGCCGGGATATCCACCTTAACGCCTTGATGATCAACGGAATTGACGCCGATCGAGGGGTCGAGCTTCAGACGATGAGTCAGGTGGAGCTGGCAATCGTGATTGAGGACGTGGCGTCACTTGCGGGAGCGTGCCATGTTGAGGTTCTGATCTATAGTGCTGCAGGCGTGGCATTGATTCGCGCACATACGCGTGAGATGGACCTTGAGCCGATTCTGGTTCGCGGTACCGTCGAGACGGTCATCCAGTTCGGCTCGCTTCCCCTCGCGGTTGGTTCGTATTCGCTACAGGTCAATCTGTATCATCCACACAGCGGGATGATGGTCGAGAGTCGCCGCTGGGACAATGCGGTGATGGTCGTGGGGGGGCAAAAGGGCGTGAGTGGCGTCATTGCAGCCGAGGCGAACGTCTTTGTCAACGAGGTATCGAGCCGACACTTTCTCTAGGACACGCCGACCTCGTCATCGCAGCCGGCGCGATCTTCCAATGGCGCTCTGGAGTGAGGCAAGCTCTGTGGCTCCGCTCGACGGGTCGTGT
>JAJZXI010000108.1 GCA_021806545.1 Actinomycetes bacterium
CGTTGGGTGTTCGAGTGCGTGAGGTTTCTGAGGGAACGTTCAAGAGTCGGGCGGCGTCGCTCCAACCTCAGGGTGTTCTTGCCATGACGGAACCTTTACATTCGCTGCCCCTTGAGGACCTTGTGGGCGACAACGCACTGCTGCTCGTCCTCGATCGGGTGCAGGATCCTCAGAATCTTGGCGCAATTCTGCGAAGCGCAGCGGCAGCGGGTGTCGATGGAGTCGTACTACCGGAGCGACGAGGGGCACTGGTGACCCCGGCGGTGACGAAGGTTGCCTCGGGCGCGATCGAGTATCTCCGGTTTGTTGTCGTACCTGGCATACCGGCAGCGCTCGCGAGTTTGCAGAGGCTGTCGGTATGGACGGTAGGGCTGGCGGCCGAGGCCGAGGCCGAACTCGCCAAGTGCAACCTTCTTACGGAGTCGTTGGCGCTCGTCGTCGGGGCGGAGGGCGACGGGCTCTCTCGACTGACGCGCCAGCGTTGTGACCTATTGACAAAGATTCCGATGGCACCGTCGGTTGCCTCGCTCAACGTGAGCGCGGCAACCGCGGTGGCGTTGTTCACCATCGCCGGAGCTCGCCATGAGGGATGAGCTTTGGGTGCTGCTGCACGGTGACCGTGGGCGGGTTCGTTCGCTGGTTGCGTCACTCCCGGATGAACGCGTTGCACAGGGACATCGAGCGTATCAGCGAAGATTTGGTCCAGACGAGGAGATGCTCGAGATTGCTCTCGCTCACCCTGATCCGCGTGTAGGAGTCGCAGCGGTAACCGCAGTTCCTCGAGACAAGCTTCGAGTGGCGCACGCCCAACGATGGATGAACGACCCGTCGTGGCTTGTGGTCGAGTTTGGTGCTTACGTGGCTGGTGAGCTCGAGGAGCCATCGCTTGTTCCTCGTCTCGTGGAGTTGGCCCAAGGACATGAAGAGCCCCTGGTGCGAGAGGCTGCGCTGGCAAGTCTGGGTGCGATTGGCGATGCGCGTGCACTCCCGGTCGTTCTTGAGGCACTTCGATCCAAGAACGTCTATCTACGTCGGCGGGCACTGGTGATCTCGGTCGCCTTTGACTCAGACGAGCTGAGCAGCGCCGTCGAAGCGCTCCGCGATGATCGAGATGCACAGATCCGTCAACTCTTTGTTGACCTCGAGCGCGATCCTTACCAGTAGATCTTGGCCGGGGCGGTCGCGTGAACAACTGAGAGACCTCGGATCACTGCGAGCTCGGGTTCGTCGATCGAATGCACCTGCACGCCAAGTCGGCGTTCAAGCTCGGCGGCGAGGCCAACGAGTCGTGCACCCCCGCCCAAGAGCCAAAGTCCTCGATCAGCGACGTCAGTGACCAGTTGGTTCGGGGCGCTGGAGATACAGTCGATGATGGTTTGGGTGATGAGGTCGAGACTCGGGACAATAGCGTCAAAGATCACATCCTCGGTAATGATGCCACTCTCGCTCTCTCCATTTGCGAGGCTACGTCCCCAGATCTTGGCCTGCGCCCCGCGATGACCGCGTTGGACATCGACGAGTTGGGTCAAGATATCGTTGGCTACCTCCTCCGAGATCACAAGATCGCAGGTGATCTTCACTGATTCACGTATCGCATTACGCAATGACGCGATCCCCGCGGGACTGGTTGCCCGCGCAGCGAGCTTACCGAAAGAGACGATTCCCGCCTCGACCAGCGATTCACCCACAACAACGGTCATCGTGCCGATCTCTCCGAGTACGTCCTCGTTGATACCGGCTGTCGCGGCGATTGGGGTTTCAAGCGGCGTGACCGGCTTGGCATTTAAGTCCTCGAAGCAGCGTTTGAGCGAAGCTGTGTCGAGCTGCGAGGCATGAGTAGTGGCGGCGAAGAGCACCTCACTGCGGGCGAAGGAGCGGATGCCGATCGAGCGAAGGGCGAGCTTCAAGAACCCACTCACCGCCTCTGGATCGGCGGGCGCCCCCTGGCGCATGATCTTGACGAGTTTAGCCTTGGACCCACTGCGCAGAACCTCCTCGCTTGCCTTGGCACCGATGACCCTGACCTCCTTGCGGTCCAGGTCATAGGCGGCTTCCGACGCGACGACGAGTATTGGTTCCGAGCCAACTTGAATGCGAGTTTGCGACGAGCCGATATCGACGGTGATGAATGCCATCTAAGAGCGCGGAGCTCGTGGACCCGAGGGTGACTCGGCTCGATGGCGCTGATCGAGGGCCTGTCGAAGGCTGTCGAATGACCGGATTCCCTCGTCGATGGAGACTGGCTTGACACGACGAAGCGACCCGAGGACGCCGACGATAACGACGAAGCCGATGGGGATCAGTACGTACAGTAACTCAGTCATGAGAGCCTTTCATGGGGGATGACACATCCTGTAAGGGAGTAGCGGTGGCCGACCACTGGGCATGGGTTCGACCTATCTCCTCTTTCCAAATCGGAGCAGCCACCTTAATAGTGTCGATGCCATAGCGGCCCGCGGCAAACGCGGCGTCGCGGTGACCCGCACTGCAGCCAACCAGCACGCTTGACTCGCCTACCGCAACCTCGCCAACGCGATGAATCAGGACGAGCGCACGAACTTCGTCGAAGCTGTCCTCGATTGTGGTAGCGATTTCTCTGAAACGCTCAGCGACGAGCGTGAGATACGCCTCGTAGTTGATGGCGGCCACATCCTGCATCTCGTGCGAGTAGGTGCGCACGGTACCCGAGAACAACACGACCGCCCCAGCGTTATTTCGATTGAGAAAGTCGTAAACGGAGCCAACCTGGAGTGGGACATCGGTGACCTCAAGCCATCGGCTCACCGTCTGCTCGCGCCACGGAACCTGTTGCCGTGGTATCTCCATTGAATCAACTCCTCCTCGTTGCGCCGGGTGCGCAATGACTTCGACCTACCACTAAAAGGATAGGCCACTTTGCCGACACTTCGGTGCTGGAGGCGAGCAATCCTCTGAGGTTCTAAGCCGAGTCTCAGCTGTCCAGTCCTGTTCTTGTCATCGGTCGGGACCTGGGCAACGTATCATCGCAGGACCGAACCTCACCGAGAAACTTCTCGCTTGGTCTGGCTCGGCTACACTTGGAGGCGACGTCGTCGATCAAGTGGAGGTAGTGGTGGCTGATTCCGAGGAGCCGATCAACCCATTTCAGTTCATGATGGATGACATCATGAAGGCAATCGGAGCGGCCAATGTCGACCCTCAAGGTCTGAGACGGCAGTTCATGGGGCTTGCACTCGGCAATGACGCCGCGAATGAACTCCCAGCGATGAGCGAGCGCAACAGGGTCGAGTCTCTGTTTGACCTTGCGAGTCGGCACCTGGAAACCGTCGGCTTTATGTCGAGCCTCACCGGCCCCAGTCGCCGACTCATTGTCGAGCGCCCAGTCGATATCGCCGAACGCTTTCTCGATGGACTCAAGCCGTATCTGGACCTGCTGGCCTCCGCGTTGTCAGGTGGTGCACAGTCTGGCTCAATGGATCTCGCGTTAGGCTCCGAGGCGGACTTCGCTTCACTGGCTGCGTCCCTTTCGGCATCGCTTGGCCCGATGTTCTCGAATGCACAGATCGGTTCTCTTGTCGGGCACTACGCGCTCTCGGCTCTTGGCTCTCAGGATCTGCTTCTCCCGTTGCCCTCGGTCGGAGAACTAGGGATCGTGGTCGCGAATTTGCAGCGAGTTGCTCGAGCAGTGAACGTTCCCTTGGACGAACTGGCGCTGTACTGGAGCATGCGAGAGCTTGTCGTTGCGCGAGTGATGGCCCAACCGGTGATTCTTGATCGGTTCGATACGGAGCTGCGACTGTATCTTCTCGACTTGAAGGCGGATACTACTCGGATGATGGAGAGTTTTGCAGAAGGAGCGATGTCAGATCCGAACTTTCTCGCCAATTTTGACCCTTCGGCGATGCTCCAGCAGTCGACGAGCCCGGCGCAAGTCGAGAACGTTGCGCAGCTTCAGACAACCATGGCGATCGTCGAGTCATTCGTCGAACTCGCTATGGCACAGATCGGGCCCGGGGTCTTTGGCAGCATGTCGTGGATCGATACCGTCAACCAGTACCTTGATGAGGATCCTGGACGTTCAGTCATGGCGTCGGTCTTTGGAGTGGACCTGCCAGAGGTGCGCGTTCGAGCTGAGCGGTTCGCACGCGAGCTTGCCGATTCACCAGACGACGTTGTAGCTCTGGTCGCCGCGCTGAGTGATCCCACTGGGTTTCCGAGTCCCGAGGAGTTAGACAATGCCAGTCTGTGGCGACTGCGACGATCGGTCGATGGCTAGCCGAGCCGAGGCTCTTGGGAGTTGACACGCGATCGGCAACGTCGCACCTGCACCCAGGGTGGCCGTAAACGAGTTGGGGACCTACCCTTGTTTGTCAGCTGGTCTCGAGTTGTCGCTGGCGGTATGGCCAGGCAGCAAAGCAGGCACGTGTGTATCGCGTTGGTCAGCCTTCGCCGACGGTTGACAACACGGGCACGGTGTCGACCAGGCCCTGTTGGTGAGAGCACGCACGAGCCGTGCCTGTGGTCGCTTGATGGACGGGTAAGCGCAAAGGCAACGGAGCTGAGTTGATTTTTGCCCGTGCGGTCCAGGAGTTGTAAGCCGCTGTCCACTCATGAGTAGAATTGGCTCATGGCTGACAAATTGACCCTTGATGCGAACGGCAAGCTCGTAGTGCCCGATGATGTAATCCTGCCCTATATCGAAGGTGATGGTACGGGAGTGGACATCTGGCCTGCATCGCAGCTGGTATTTGACAAGGCGTTGGCCAAGCATGGCAGGCATGTGACCTGGATGGAGGTGCTGGCGGGAGAGAAGGCATTCAAAGAGACTGGCGAATGGCTTCCAGAGGCAACCCTTGAGGCATTCCGGGACTACCGTGTCGGCATCAAGGGACCTTTGACGACGCCGGTCGGCGGAGGCATACGGTCGCTCAACGTCGCGATACGCCAGCTCATGGATCTATACGTCTGCCTGCGTCCGGTTCGTTGGTTTCAGGGTGTTCCTTCTCCCGTTAAACACCCCGAACTGGTCGACATGGTGATCTTCCGAGAGAACACCGAGGATGTCTACGCCGGCCTCGAGGTAGCAGAGGGGACCCCGGAGGCCGCCAAACTCCGAGCGTTCCTGCATGATAGTTTTGGATGGGAGCTACGAGCTGACTCTGGGATAGGCATCAAGCCGATCTCAAAGACCGGATCGAAGCGGTTGATCAGAGCGGCGATCAACTACGCCCTTGCACGTAACCGGCGCAGCGTGACTCTGGTGCACAAAGGCAACATCCAAAAGTTTACCGAGGGAGCGTTCCGTGCCTGGGGCTACGAGCTTGTCAAAGAGGAGTTCGCTGATCGTGCGGTGAGTTGGGACGACTGCGGCGGTGAGCCTGGCGATCGACTCTTGGTCAAGGATGCAATTGCCGATAATGCACTCCAACAGGTCCTGACTCGAGCGAACGAATTTGACGTAATCGCGACGATGAATTTGAACGGTGACTATCTCTCAGACGCGCTAGCCGCCCAGGTCGGAGGCATCGGCATTGCTCCAGGGGGCAACATCAACTACGTTACGGGTCACGGTGTGTTCGAGGCGACCCACGGGACAGCGCCAAAGTATGCCGGACTCGACAAGGTCAACCCTGGTTCCGTGATTCTCTCTGGGGTGATGATGTTCGAATATCTTGGTCTCCAGGAGGTCGCCGACGATATCACCAGAGCACTCGAGGAGACGATCTCTGCCAAGATCGTGACATACGATTTCGCTCGCCTTATGGAGGGGGCGACTGAGGTATCGTGTTCGGAGTTCGGCCATGCGGTCGCGGAGCGTATTTAGGACCACGGCGTTCGGTAGCCGGGTGTCGGCCGTTGGCTCCTGTGCTGGCCGTGCCTGTTGATCAGGCGGGTGCTGGAGATGGATAATTCAGGTTGGTAGAGAAAGGAAGTGAGAGATGACGACTCCAGTCAAGGTGGCGGTAACCGGAGCAGCAGGGCAGATCAGTTATTCACTGTTGTTCCGTATCGCTGCGGGTGAGGTCTTTGGCGCCGAGGTGCCTGTTGAACTACGGTTGATCGAGATCGACCCTGCGATGCGTGCACTTGAGGGCGTGGTAATGGAGCTTGACGATTGTGCATTCCCGAACCTCGTGAACGTAGTAACAACGAGTGATCTCAAGGTTGGGTTTGACGGAGTCAACTGGGCATTGCTGATCGGCTCGGTGCCTCGCAAGCAAGGGATGGAGCGAGGAGATCTTTTGGGTGTCAATGGAGGAATTTTCAAACCGCAGGGGCAGGCGATCGCTGCCGCGGCGGCGAGCGATGTTCGGGTACTCGTTGTCGGTAATCCTTGTAATACCAATTGTTTGATCGCCAGGGAGAACGGTAAAGATGTCCCGGCGGACCGCTGGTTCTCGATGATGAGGCTCGATCAGAACCGCGCAATGACCCAGCTGGCAAGGAAGGCTGGCAAACCGGTCACAACGGTCACGAAGATGGCGGTGTGGGGAAACCACTCTGCGACGCAGTTTCCCGATTATTACCATGCTGAGATCGATGGAGTGTCCGCTCCCGAGGTCGTCGCGGACCATGCGTGGCTCGCCGGCGAGTTTATCTCTACCGTGCAGAAACGCGGTGCTGCGATCATCGAAGCACGTGGAGCCTCATCGGCCGCATCGGCTGCGAACGCCGTGATCGATACGGTGCGTTCGATCGCAACACCGACCCCTACGGGCGATTGGGCTTCGGTCGGCGTCGTATCACGTGGCGAATACGGGATTCCGGAGGGGTTGCAATTCGGTTTTCCAATCCGCTCCGATGGGAGCTCTTGGGAGGTAGTAGACGGGCTCACGCACTCCGTGTCGGCGCAACGGCTGATCGATGTGACTCGGGACGAGTTGCTCGGCGAGCGTGCAGAGGTGACGGAACTCCTTCCCTGAGTCACAAGAGGTCGGATGAGCCCGCAACGGCTACGCCATTTCGACGCGATTCGTGCCAGATCGGCCTCCGAGATTCTGGTGGTTTGCTGGTGAGGAGAGTACAGGCCTCGTCGGTGAGGGATTTCAAAGTCCTCATGGCCGTAGAGGCCGATAGAGACAGAGGAGTAGGCGCTTGGCGGGCTTTGTCGCTCACTACCGGTCGCGACTGCTTGCCCATCGACCAATTGGGTAGCCATGGGCTGCAACAGATAATGCACGCATGTACCATAGGAGGCTCTGTGGCCTTACGTGAGTGGGCGCTGTCTCAGGGTATACACCCGCAGACGACATGTTGGTAGCATAGGACAGGCAAGATGCCGGTGCCAACCCGTCGCGTAAGGAACAAGCCTATCCTTGTTGAAGTGTTAGCGGTCATGCAATAATGCCTAGACGCGGCCAAGTAATTGCGCGGTGACGGACACCAAAACTGCACGCCCTCCAAGGATGACTGATTCAAAGTGAGGTACGCGTCCATCGTTGAGGTGCGCCAGCGAGAGCAGCGGGCTCTTCGTGGAGGCGATACTCGTGCTTGCACCGTCGCTAATAGCAGTGGCGTGCACTGCGTGCGTACGCTATCGGTTGACACAGTGATGAGCGGGGTGTGCTGACCGATGCTTATGGGTCAATCGAACCTGACCTGCTACGGCTACTAGTGTGCAGGTCGGGTCCAGGATGGGCGTCAACCAGGTAGGGGGAGGAGCGATCAGCCTGACCGCACCGGGGTGCTCGAGAGGGCGGCTTGTGCCTGCGATAGACTCGAGTGCAGGCGTCCAACCATAGTCTGGAGGGGTATCACGCGTGTAAGGCGCTAGCAGGTTCGAAATGGCGCGTTGTGCGGTGGTGGTGCGAGGCGGGATAGGCAGATAGCGGAGGTGTGATGGTAGTGTCGGCGGGCCACGATCATCATGGATCGGCAGTTACGGCCGCTGGCCGTCATCGAGGGCGGCTGTACATCGTGCTCGGCATCTCCCTCTGTCTCATGGTCGCCGAGATTCTCGGAGGAGTACTCGCTCACTCCCTCGCCCTTATCGCTGATGCTGGTCATGCGGCAACTGACGTGGCAGGTATCGGACTCTCCCTTGTCGGTATCTGGATGGCACGCAGGCCATCGAGTGATGCAAGGACATTCGGACTTCAGCGTGCCGAGGTCTTCGCGGCAGTTCTCAATGCGATGTTGCTATTCGGCGTTGGAGCCTTTATCGTCGTTGAGTCGTGCTTGCGTTTGGTGCGCCCCCAGACTACGTCGCCGGGGCTGATGGCTATCTTCGGCGCGATTGCACTCATCGGCAACGGGATTAGCCTGGCGGTTCTTCGATCCGGGCAGGGCACGAGCCTCAATATCCGAGGTGCATTTCTCGAAGCGCTCTCAGACGTATTCGGAGCGGTGGCTGTATTGGTAGCGGCGACCACGATAGCGCTCACGGGCTTCGAGCGTGCCGACGCACTGGCATCGTTACTCATCGGACTCTTGATTCTGCCCAGGACGGTGAAGCTGCTGCGCGACACAGTGGACGTTCTCTTGGAAGCCACTCCGCGCGATATTGACATGGCTGCGGTGCGAGACCATATCTGTGCTACTGTCGGTGTCGTTGCCGTCCATGATCTTCACGTGTGGACCATCACCAGTGGCATACCTGTGCTGTCGGCTCATGTAGTAGTCGAAGATAGTATCTTCGATGGAGGCGAGGCAGCAAGAGTGCTTGATCGGTTAGGTGATTGCTTGGCTGGACACTTCGATGTTGAACATTGCACGTTTCAGCTTGAGCCGGTGAGACACCGCAACCATGAGAACCCCTCTCATCCGTGAGGCCCCAGGCATTGGCTCGCGAGATCCTCCTATGCGGAGGTGGCCCTGATCAAGTCTCACGGATAATGGCTAGATAGAGAGTAGCCCGAGTCGCCGGTAGGAGGGCGTCGTGTCGTCCTGCTTGCCGAGTGTTGTGGTCGCAGCGGTTTGGCCAGGAAAGGTAAAGGATGGAGGTGAAGCTGCAATGGCGCCGAGTGTTGTGGTCTTCGACCAACCGGGAGCACAAGCCCCATCTGCAAGGGCGGGGTCAAGCGACCTCGATTACATTCCAAAGTCAATGCTGTTTGACCCTCGACCAATAACACAAGCATGAGCATCCGCGAGCGCCTCTACCCACAAGAACAGTTCTTGTG
>JAJZXI010000007.1 GCA_021806545.1 Actinomycetes bacterium
TCCGATAGGCGACCACCCACTCACCCATCACCTGGTTGTGGGTTGAACCGCGCGTCGTGTCGCTCAGCCTAGACGAGCCAGGCTGACTCCTCTCCACATGAAGGACGGAGCCCTTCGCGTAGTCTTGTCTGGTTGACGCTTCACTCGACCCAGGTGTTCAACCTGGCCGGATTGCACGATGTGTTCAGTGTCGGACCACCGACGGCGGGACGTAGGCCGTCACTTTGGGGCAACACCGCGCCCGACGTACGCGTGAGCCATCGAATAGACGCTTCCCGCTGGCAAAACCCTCAGTGGTCACCTGCTCGGGCTAGAAAAGTCTACGACAGTCCCCTGGACGTTTTCATCAACCTGAAAAGCACGGTCTCGGCCGCTACAGGATTGCTCTTCCAAAGGAGGTGGGCCACATGTTCCAAGAAACTCGCCAGCGACTCGGACGTCCTTAGTGGTCAGTGGATAAAGATCGCGAGCACCGCGATCAAAAACAGAATCAACAGATAACTCAGGTACACATTCAGCTGCCCGCCCTGCAACGGTGTCAGCCAGCGCGCGAGTCGATTCACCCCCTGACGCACTGCATCGATCATGCCCGCCCCAAGAATCGGCGCCTCTCTTGCCTCATACGTCACCTGATCGAGCACATATCCTTGATCGCGATAACTTCGACGAGTCGTTGTAATCGGCCGATAGAGGAACGAGTACACCGTCCGGAGCGGATTCGAAAAGCCAAATCCCGTCGTCGCACTGGCTGCAAGATCCACCGGTTCCCCGCCGCTCCACGGCGGCACTCGCCGCGGTGCCGACCGTCGAAGTAGCAGAAAAAGCGGCACAACAGAGAACAACACTCCCACAATGACGAACTTGACCGGGGAGATGAAGGCAAAAGCGGACGAAAGCGGAACGACAAGAAGCCCATCGATAAGCGCCTTAGCACTGTGCGGATCGGGCCAGGCCGCTCGCCTCATAAATGGCTCGAAAAACACCAGGCCAAGGGCCATTGCCAGATTGGCAAGCCCGAGGATCAACACCACGAGTCGACTCGCGACGTTAACAGCATTCCCATGCCGGCGATCGCCCAAAAGTCCAATCCCGTAGAGCTTTACAAACGTTGCGAGCGACAGTGCCGCCGAGAGGGCAAGGCCGGTGCCGACCAGGATCAGCGTGGTGCGTCCAGCCAGCGAAACGATGGTGAAGTCATGGAAAAGGGCCTCGAAGAGAAGCCATTCGGTGACAAAACCCATCGTCGGTGGCATCGCCGAGAGGCTCATGGCGGCGATGAGGCCACCGATGCCGACGGTGAACGGGAACTCGTGCGCCACCCCAGTCTGCTCGACCCGATAGCTCCTGTCTCGTTCGGCTTTGACCTTCGACGCGAGGAAGAGGGCGGACTTCGCGAGGCTATGACCCATCAGGTGCATGATGCCAATCAGCCAGCAAAGGCCAGCGAGTTCAGATTGCCCTCCCGCTTGAAAGATCAGTGCCGCACCAAGCGCCGCCGTCGCGATACCAGCATTCTCAGCTCCAGAGAGCGACAGCAACCGTCGCCAATCGCGCTGCTGAAAAGCGTACAACACAGCAACAATCGCTGAGACGATCCCCGCAGCAGCCACCACGATTCCGACAAAGAGCGTTGATGGGGCGTGTGCTGGGAGCCAGCGCAGCAACGCCCGCCCGAGAGCAAAGTAAGCAGCGTTCAAGACGAGCGAGGACAGTATTGCAGCCGTTGGGCCATCGGCCACCCCGTAGGCATCAGCAAACCAGGAATAAAACGGGATGATGCCGAGTTTTGCCCCAAAGCCAACGAGGAACAACAGACCAATGAGGCCGGATACGACCTCGGAACGAGCAGCCCAATCCGCGCGAAAGCCAGCAAATGCTAGATGCGGGCCGAGCAATGCGACGGCAAAAATCAGTGCGACGCTGCCGACCTCGAGGAGCACCAGCATGGAGAGCGTAGATCGCGAGCCCTTGGCGTCAGCCCGATTCGAGAGCAGCATCACCGCACCTCCAAGGCTCATCAGCTCCCATCCCAGGATCATCGATGCCCCATTGTTAAAACCACTCAGACTGATCACGCCAAGGGCGGCGAGCGCCACCCCGAGTGACCACCACGTCCCCTGCTCGCGACGGACCCAGACCGCGGCGAGCACCGCCAACCACGCGGGCGCGAGCAGCCAGAGTGCTCCGGGGGGCATCCGCCACACGACCAGTTGATCACCGACCACGAAGAGACGCAGTGGACTCATCCCCTGTGGCAATCCAACGATATCAGCCCCAAACCCGAGGAGCGTCGCCCCCACGAGTGCCCCGCGAGCCACCATCGCCATCGATGGCAATTGCCGGAGAAGATTGGCCACTACCACCAGAAGGTAGAGTCCGGCCGCAGCTGCCATGCCAATCGCCGCGAGTTCGCCCTGGCTCATCGCTCGCGTCCGATCAGCGCCAAAAGCGCCTCAATAAGCACCACCGGATGCGGTGGACACCCCGGCACCCACAAATCGACAGGCAGGACGTCTCCGATCCCTTGACGAGCGCTATAACCTCCACCATTCGTCCCCCCCGATATCGCACACACGCCGGTAGCCACCACGAAGTTCGGTCGCGGCATCGCTTCATAAGTTGCCTTCAGCGGTTCATGCATCGGATTGGTCACCGGGCCGGTGACCAATAGCACATCTGCAAATCGTGGGGATGGCGTGAAGAAGATGCCGAAGCGATGTAGATTGTAATAGGGATTGTCCAGGGCTCCAATCTCGGACTCACAGCCGTTGCACGAGCCGGCGTCGACGTGGCGTACGAACAGACTCTTGCGCATGCGGCGTGCATCTCCTTCTGGCCGCAGCTTCGTGGGGCTCGCCTCCTCGACACCAAAGCGACGGATAAGGGTGTCGCGACCTGCAGCCGCTTGCGTTGGGCGGCTCGACAATTTGAGGACCCCCGAGGGACACACCTCAACACAGAGATTACAGCCTACACAGGCACCCTGGTCAAGTGTGAGCGCGCCATCGTGGGTGATCGCCGAGGTTGGACAGCTGGTAACGCACTGCTCACAACCGTCAGGGCAGGCATCCGTGATTGGCTCCGGCAACCCTGACGCACCCACGACCTCGTCGAGGGGCCAAGGAGTTGTCTTCACCCCCGCCTTGAGTCCGCGATACGTCCACAGCGGCACAACCACAACCTCCTAACGATCATTTCCCGCCAACGAGAGGCCAAAACTAGCCTCGTTGATTGCATAATCCATCATGTTGGTTCCATCCACTGTGTAAGGAAAGACACGCCAATTCGAGAATGAAGGCTCCTTGATTTTGACGCGCGACAGCCGGCCATTCTCGAGGTAGACGGCGTAGATCAGAGTGCCTCGTGTCCCCTCTACCCAACCGAGACCCTCCGTTTCACCCTGGTCGCTCGGCACCTCCCGTGTCGTGTGCACCGGACCATCGTCGAGGTGATCAAGAACCTGACGCAAAATCGCGAAGGAGGCAAAGAGCTCGTACTCGCGGATCAGAGCGCGGGCGCGAGCGTCACCACTGCGCGCATCAGGCACCACAAAGTGGTAACGCTCATAGCCACTGTATGGATGGTCTCGTCGCAGATCACGATCGAGCCCGCTGGCCCGTTCGATGGGCCCAGTCGCCCCCTGCGCGAGTGCGACATGCGTCTCGAGAATCCCGGTCGTCTCGATCCGATCAAGATAGCTGCGAGTCTTGTTGAGCACTTCCAGATAACTTTGAACACGGTCCTCGAGTTCAGCCAGCGCGACCTCGAGTCCGTTGACGTCAAGATCGCGTCGGAGACCACCTGGAACTATCAGTCCTCGCAGGAATCGGTTACCAGTTATGGATGCGTTGGTCTGTTTGGCAAGCTCCTCGAGATAGTGGCCCTCCGCGTCGGCGACCTTGAGTGTCGTGAGCTTGGCGAGCAGGCCGAAGTAGTGAAGATGGTTGTAGATCCGCTCGAGTTCGGCCAGCATCACCCGTAACGCTCGAGCGCGCTCCGGGACCTCGAGTCCAACAGCGTGCTCACAAGCCAAAGCAAAGGCCATAGCGTGGGCGACACTGTCTACCCCAGAGACCCGTTCTGCCAGGATGGCGCCTCGTGCCGGGGTCAATCCCTCAAAGCGCATCTCCATACCCCGGTGTTTGTAGAACAGCTGCGTCTCGAGATGGACGATACCCTCCCCTGCGTAGCTGAAGGCAAATCTGGCCGATTCGACCACGTCCGCACGCACCGGGCCGAACCGCAGAAGCTGAAGATCAGGACTCTTGATCGTGAATCCCTCCGATAGGTCCGACTCCCGTTGGGCCACCGACGGTGTCTGCATCGCTGAGGCGTCATGGAAGATGAGACGGCGGTTATCGGTAGCTCCGACGAAGTCGACGCCATAGAGATCGCGCACCTCACGCTCGTAGGAGCCTGCCAATGGTATCAGTGGCGATAGCGAAGGCACCGCTACCCGAGGGTTGACTACCAGTCGCCACAGGTGGAAGGGTTCACCACTGGCCCCGCTCGCCAAGTAACTGAGCTCGATATCATCCGCTCTTTGGCGCGCCCAGAGCGCCTGAAGTCGGTGATAGGTTCGCGGCGAGGCGTCAGGGTCGACCACGATCCCAGCGAGCACAGTGGCGAGCTCAGCTGGATCATCGATGGTCATCTCGCGGCTTGGATACATCATCGACCTCCTACCGCGGACGCCACTTGAGTGAAGAAGACCCAAAGCGGATGCGGCCACCAGACTCCGAGAACCAGCACGGCGGTCACGGCGACAACCATCGGTGCAACCGACGTTATCGGCAGGGATTCCCTGCGTGCTTGCTCGACTTGCGAGCGTCGTGCTCGTGTGAAGTACATCCTGCGAAAATGACCCATGAAGCCAACAAAGATCACTATCAAGGCCACTCCCATGACACCGACAGCCCACGCGTTTGGCCCCAAGAGGCCACCTCGGGCAATCGTCAACTCGCTCAGGAACAGGCCAAACGGGGGTGCACCAGTTATAGCTACTGCGGCCGCAAGCCAGGTAGCTCCCATCACCGGAAAGAAGTCAGCCACTCGGCGAATACCAGCAATCTGACGACTACCAAATGCCTCGATCGAGTTCCCCGCGCCGAAGAACACCGCCGACTTGGTCAGTGAGTGATTGAGCATCTGATACAGCGCACCGACGGTACCCAGCACACCACCGAAGCCGAAACCGAGGGCAATGATCCCCATATGTTCGATACTCGAGTAGGCCGCCAATCGCTTGATGCTGCGCTGGCGGGTGATGAAGAGTGCCGCAACCACCACGCTGGCGGCACCGAGCACCACGAGAGCGGTATTCGCGTAGTTCCCCACAATCGTGGTTCGCATAATTCCAAGGTAGCGTACGATTCCAAGCATGGCACAGTTCAAGAGTCCTCCCGAAAGCATCGCGGACACTGGTGTTGGGCCCTCGCTATGGGCATCGGGCAGCCAGGTGTGCATCGGGGCAAGACCCACCTTGGTGCCATATCCGACCAGGACCAACAGAAAGGCGACCAACAGGAGCGATGGGTCTGCCCGGGGGGCGATCTTGGCAAAACTCTGCCAGGTCATCGGATAGCTCTGGCCGCTGATAAATGTCCCGGCGAAGTAGAACAATACCGTGCCTATCAGGGCTAGGGACAGACCCACAGCAACCAAGACGAGGTATTTCCAGGCCGCCTCCGTGGCCCGCCGGTGTGGCTCGAGTCCGACGAGCAATGCACTGACAAGGGTGGTGAGATCGATTGCGATCCAGTACAGACCGGGATTGTTCTGAATCGGTGTCAATATCATGACCAATGCGAAGCAGGCGAAAAGAGCATAGAAGTGCCGCAACGAGCGCGTCGATCGATTCTGCCCGCGCAGATAACCTCGTGCGTAGACTGTGGCCGCCAGGTACACCACACCAAGACACACCAGCACCCAGACCCCGAAAGGGTCGATGATCAAAAATGAATCAGCGCCAACAATTCCATGGCTTGGGACGAGCACCAAGACCCAGAGAATCAGGACCAGATCAATGACAGAGGCCGTCACGTTCGCCCACTCCGCTACCCATGCCTGGGGCGCACCAAGCGACACAACCGAGGCCAGCGCCGTCACCACAATCATGATCGTCATCAGGGTCCAGATCATCCGGCTAGCTCCCGCATCTCACGTACGTCGGTTCCCCCGATTCTCGTGCGCAACGACGGGGCCAAAACCGCGTAGGTTGCGATGATGACCAACAGATCAAAGAGCAGGACAATCTCGAGAAGGAACGGCATGCCGGGAACCAGAATCTGTGAACCCGCCAGGATGCCGTTTTCGATCATCAGTAGTGCCAGCAGGCTAGCGAGTGCTTCAGTGCGCAGACTCAGCATCAAGAAGGCGATGAACTCCACCGCAAACAGCACGGTCAGCGCCAACACCGCGAGGGAAGGTAGATGAACCAGCTGGTGGGAGATCTCTTCTGCGATGACGAATCCTAGGATAACCAATGCCCCACCAACTACGACTGCCGAACTCGAACGCAGAATCGGTGCCGACTCGCGTCCGACCCCATTACGATCAAGAATTCGAACCACAAAGAACGGAATCACCAGCCCGCGGACCACGATGGTCAGCGCCGCAATACCGTAGAGCAACGGATAGTGCCCCCAGATCGCAACGACTATCGAGATCCCGCCGATCACCCACGACTGCAGGGCAAAGGCATAGACGTGGTTCCGAACCCAGTGCGATCCGAGAATGACGAAACTGAGGATCAGGATTACAAAGAGTGCGAGGCTCAGCACTGCTACCACAATCGGATGTTGCGCGATGACCGTCATACCACCAACCTCACAGAACCTGTCGTGCCACTACTGCCAGTACTGCCAAAATGAGTGCGAGTGCCAGAGGTTCCTGATAGCGGAAGAAGCGTAAGCGCGACTGGACCGTCTCGACTACGACCATGACCGATGCAACGATCAACCACTTACCCAACAGTGCGATCACGCTCAATACGACGCTCGGCAACGAGCCCGTTGAAGACAGCCCCCAAGGAATAGCCAGTACATTCACGAAGATCGTGTATAGGATGGCCTGCTTCATCCATGAGGACCACCGAAGCAGCCCCAGCATTGGTCCCGAATATTCGAGGATCCTCGCTTCGCCGATCATGTAGACCTCATAGTGGATCGACGAATGAATTGGAAGGCGTTCAGTCTCCACGGTCAAGAGGATCAAGAAAGCGGCAACAAAGAACAGGTGTGCCGGGCTGAGATAGGTCGCGAAACTCCCGACAAGCAGATGATTGACGACGAACGGGAGCATCGATTCTGCGAGGAGAGTGATGCCGATAAAGATCATGATAAGACTCGGCTCCGCCAGAATCGCGAGGATCGACTCTCTGGAGCTCCCTACCCCACCGTATGGGTGACCCGCATCAAGGCCCGCCAAACTCAAGAAGAAGGCTGCGAGGGTTAGGATGAGCCCCCCTCCGAGGATGTCGCCGATATTGGACAGCGGCAGCGGAAAGTTAGTCAGCACTGGTATCAGCATTGGAACAATCATCATGGCCACAAAAGAGACGATTGGGGCAAGCCAGAACAGAAACGACGCCGAGGTAGGCACCACCTGCTCCTTGTGAAAAAACTTCCACAGATCCCGATAGGGCTGCAGGACCGACGGACCACGATTTCCCTGCACACGCTCCTCGGCAAAGACTATGAACCCGTGGATTAAAGGGGACAGCCCTACGATGGTCAGCACCTGGCAGATCTGTAACAACACAGCGACCACGACCTACGAACTCCTCCGTCTTGGCAGGCCCTGTCGAAAAGTCGACATCGCCCACACCCACAGAGGAGTCATCAGCCGAACCGGCGGTGCAAGGTGGACTCCATCACCCTCTGTCACGATCCTAGCCCCCGCCACATCGAACTGTCAACCACGGATCCTCTCAGAACGCCGTTGCACACCAAGCGAGAGGCGGGCCCGTGTCGCGCCTTGGACCTGTGACGCCGACGTAAAGTGCGCCTTGTGGCTCAATTGAGGCCCAGGATCAGCGAGCACTCGGGCCAAGCTGACCATCCGCTTTGTCGCTGTTCGATCTGGGCAGCTTGATCCTGGGTTGACGGACTCGCAGCGGATGGGAGACCACTAAAACCCAACCCCGACCAGGTGGCAAGCGAAAACTGATAGGCCCCATAGTATCCGTTGCCGGTATTGTCTTGATAGTTACCACCAGATTCACACTCCCGAAGCGCTGCAAAGGCTTGAGGTGACGGGGGGGCGGGAGTGCCTCCCCACTTAGTGCCTGCAGCTCCGGTAGTAACAGCCGCACTCACCCCAGCGGCACTTGGCGCGCCCTGGGACTGTGACTGGACTGCAGCTTGTCGAGCTGCCAAGGCTGCGGCTTGTCGAGCTGCCAGGGCTGCGGCTTGTCGAGCTGCAGCCTGCGCCAGCTGCTGTTGGACCAGCTGAGCCATCTGTCCGTGGATGGAGGCAAGCGATGCCTGCTCATTCGCTACACCGGTCTGTAAAGATGCAAGGTCCTGCGCGAATGTCTGCTGGGCCTGTGTCGCCATCGCGACGGCGCGGGCATCAGAAGCGATCAACGAGCTAATCGTCTGTTGATCGCGCGAATAGGCGGTAATGATACTGACGATATAACCGCTGGCGACACTCTCGTAGGCAGTCTGGGCGATCACATTGTTCTGGTTGGTATTCAGCGTGCCAATGACTGAACTTGACCCAGGGGCATCGGTAAATCTTGTCACTGCATAGCGCACGAGCAGTCGTCGCTCGTCTGCAATCCGGCTACGGGCTTGGCTGAGCTCAGCACCCAAACGCGCGAGATTTGCTCGATCTGACGCCAGTTGAGCCCTCGCAGCCGACGCTTGGAGTGCGACCGTCCTGACCTGCGCTGACTGCACTGCGATCTGTTGACTGATCTGGGCCGCCTGCACCTGTAGCGTTGCTTGGGTCGCGCTCGTGAGCGCGACAGGCGGGCCCGGCAACAGCGCCAAGCCCAACAACCCTGCCGTGAAGGCAATTCCCTTTGCTAACGTTCTCGCTGGCATAGCCCCGTTCGAACTCCGTCCTTCGCGTTCCTTCATCCTAGCACTACATCGGAGAATGCGGCCAGCGTGGCAACTCATGGCCAACTTGAAGGGCTGCACCCAACTCGACACACAAGATATCGCTATGACCGTGTCAACAGTTTTGAACAAGGACGGTGCTGTCGCAACGCACCTCCTCCTCTAGCGAACTATCGCTACCTGGCGTCTTCCTTACAACCCAAGACCGGTCATCGTTTTCCCCTCCCAGACTGGTATCGCGCAACCATCACCAATTGGCTCGTCGCCAACGAACACCCGTCGCTGTCAAAGGAGCAAAGTCCTCTGAGCCGGATGGGGCTGATGAGCATGCGCCACCACCAATCGTCGACCCACACTGGCCACCGTTGCACCCAGAGACCACCTGTCGAACGATCGGTCAAGAAGCCTCCACCAATCGTCGACCCACACTGGCCACCGTTGCACCGGCACTACCATGCGGTGCCAAACTCTCCATGACGCCCCTCGCCATTGACGAAGCTCCGAGCACCATCGAACCCTTCAGCTTCAAGTGAGCGGCGGCCATGGTTGCACTCGTTTCGCATGGCTGCCTCGAATGGGAGTTGGACACCTTCGTATACGGATGCACGATCGTTGATGAGGCAGGTCTGTGGCAAACGCGCAAGGTCGCTAGCTAAGTCGATGGCCGCCGTAACAGCCTGACCAGTAGGCACTACTTTTCCAACTAGTCCCATGAGCAATGCCTCTTCGGACCCAACGGCCCTTCCGGTTAGGATCAGGTCAAGCGCCCGACCTAGTCCAACGATACGAGGCAACCGAACCGTACCACCATCGACCAGGGGCACCCCGAATCGGCGACAGAACACCCCAACGACCGCGTCCGTTGCCATGATGCGCAGATCACACCAGAGTGCCAACTCCAAACCTCCCGCTACCGCATACCCCTCGATAGCGGCGATCGTCGGCTTCGTCAATTGCAGGCGCGTCGGCCCCAGGGGGCCTGCTCCGTCGTCCTCCAAGCGGTTTGGCACACCGACGGCGATCGCCTTGAGATCGGCACCAGCGCAAAATGTATCACCAGAGCCGGTCAAAACCGCGACCCGAACGGTCGGATCACGGTCAAAGACGACGAAGACCTCCTCGAGGCGGTCTGCGGTCTCTCGGTCGATCGCATTGCGCACCTCGGGACGATTAATCGTAACGATACGTACGGGGCCTTCGTCCCTCACCTCTACGGTCGCCATCGTAGCCCTCCTCTTCTGGTCAATGCCGCGGCATCACCAGTGTCGGGACTGCGGAGAGTGGGCCCAGCCGTTCGAACACCCTCTGTGCCCCCCATGATGGCGACAAGGAACTAGGCTACACCTTGGTGATGGAGTTCACCTATGGTCTCAGACTGATGACTCCTACGAAGATGAACGATAGCAGGAGGGATCGTCTTGTCCATGGCGCATCTGAGAGAACTCGTCGAACGAGGCCCTGGTGCTCACTGGGGCCAAAGCCAGCTCGTCAAGCATGCCATCGACAGCTCTAGCTCGAGGGTGTTGCCACTCAGTCTTCTGGGACCCCCAAGTCGAATAGACGACCCGATTGACCCAGGAGTACTCGTCGACCTAGCGCTCGACCGGCTGTTCGGAGCCGTCACGCTTGGTCTCGAACCGTTCGATCTCTCTACTTTGTTCACGCAGCCGCTAATGGATGAGGAGGCCATCAGCTTTCGTCAGGCGATCACCAACGATCTGCTCAAGGCCGATGCTCGAGCACCGCTGCTTGACCTCATCGAGGGTCTTGAAAAGGTAGAGCGGTTACTCCAGTTGGCAACTCGGGCTCGTCAACCCGCCAGCCAACAACGTTGGCTTCTCGATGCCGTGATCGTCTACACCGAGACCATCCAGATGGTCGCCTCCCAGCTAGAACCAAAACCCTGGTACTCTGAAGGCCTTGGGTCCCTAGCGGAATCGCTGGTAGAACTATCGAACACACAGTACATTCGAGACCTCACAGTCACAGCCCACTCCGTTGCCGAAGGGCTCGCTGCAATTGACTACCTACTTCTTGTGGAGGATAATGCCGTCACGGTCAGAAGGACGGAGGCCAATGATAGTAACTATCGCGACAGACTGAACCA
The DNA here is from genome assembly GCA_021806545.1 of Actinomycetes bacterium. Taxonomy (GTDB): domain Bacteria; phylum Actinomycetota; class Acidimicrobiia; order Acidimicrobiales; family Acidimicrobiaceae; genus Ferrimicrobium. Next base: position 11,179 of record JAJZXI010000007.1, read on the forward strand.
ACTGTTCACCCACCTATGTGGCCCTGAAGTTCTGGAACCAACAAGTACCGCGCCGCCGAGACCAACAACGCATATCGACGACCAAATTCTCGCCATTGTCGTCCGTCTATTTCCTGAGGAGTTCGCCAATCTCGCGACATTCGCGACCGATCATGACCGCTTCGTCGCACCCTGGCTCGTCACTACCGAACGTGAGCTGGTTTTCTACCTCTCGTGGATCGAGGAGCTCCTGGCCCTACAGGCACAAGGACTGCCCTGCGTAGTACCCACCGTGAGTGATGCACCCAGTACGCAACACGTCGAGGCGCTATACGACCTCGCGCTCGCCCATGACCTGACATCCTCTGGTACAATCCCCGTCCTCAACCAGTGGCATCTCAGCGAGGATGAGATCGTCACCATCATCACCGGCCCGAACAGCTCGGGCAAGACAACCTACGCCCGATCGGTAGGTCAGCTCTATCACCTTGCAGCCCTGGGTCTTCCAGTGGGGGCAACAAGTGCAGTGATCACTCGTGCCCCGACGATTGCCACGATTTTCTCTGGACAAGAGGAAACCAATCGTCTGGTAGGCCGACTTGAGAGTGAGATCCTGCAACTGCAAGCCTTCTTCGCGGCGGCTAAAGAGCACTCGTTGCTCATCACCAACGAAATCCTGAGTTCAACCAGCGTCGACGACGCCGTCATGCTCGGCCGCCTTCTCATCGAACGGTGCCGCGAGCGACACCTATCCTGTCTCATCGTTAGCTTCGTCGATGAGCTCGCAAAACCCGAAGCTGGCATCGTCTCGCTGGCGGCGGTGATGGATGAACTCACGTATCAACCGACGCTTCGCTTTGAACGAAGTGCTCCACGAACACGAGCACTGGCCCTGGAACTTGCTCTGCGCCATGGACTGATCGAACCAGCTACCGATGATTGAGATCAACCTCCTCACACCTCCAGGTAACCGCGAGATGACAACCGACTTTACCGACCAAGCAACCCTACAAGATCTTGGCATCGAGGCGCTGATCGATGCCATGGCGGCTGGTGACCCCTCCATTGGTTCGGTGGCACTCCAATGCTTCCTTCATGCCCCAGTTGACCCGTCCGTCATTCGGTGGCGACAAGAGGTCCTACGTGACTCACTTAACCATCCAGAGCTGATCCGGGACCTGAAGGTGATCGCACACCACGGTGCTGCGCTCGAGCGTCGCTCCTCCTATGCACTGCGGCCCCAGCCTCCGATCTCATTGCTCCTACGCTCTCGTGAGCTGCTTGGGCTCCTGATCCCTGATCTCAGAGCACTCGCGCATCGATTCGCGGAGCTCGACTCCAACTTCACATCGGAAGGGCTCGAACTGCTAGCGACGGCGATCAACGAGCATTTCGGAGACGACGATCTCGACAAGCTCGACGTGGCGATCCGCGAGTTGCGGTTCGAGCATGGCCTTATCGCGTGGGCTTCACTTGGCGCCGGCAACCTCACGAGCTCACGCCTGCTGCTCCAGGGCCCGATCGGGAGTCGAGGTTGGAGAGATCGGCTTCACCTCACGCTCGGAGATCGCAACCGTATCGAGATAGCCCCTCGAGATCAGGCAGGCGGCGATGCACTACGAGGTCTACGGAACCAGGCGCTCGCCGAGATCGGCTCCGTGGCCGCTCGCGGACTTCGCACGATCATTGAGTTCTTCGTTGAGTTGAATCGCCAGTTGGCCTGGCTCGTTGGAGCCATCAATCTTCATGACCGTCTCAAAGCCCTGGGCCTTCCCCTCTGTTTTCCAAGTCCCACCCTCTCACAGGGGCAACTCGCGTTTCAGAGCCTGGTCGAGCCGACTCTTGCCCTACGCACTCACTTGCGACCAGTCTCCAACGATCTGGGCACGAGCACCCGAGCTCCCATCGTCATCAGTGGCGCCAACTCCGGAGGCAAAACCACCTGGCTACAAGGTGTCGCACTCGCGATGCTAATGATGCAGGCAGGCCTCTTCGTGACGGCCGAGGCCTTCAACGCCGACGCTCGGACTCACCTGTACACCTTCTTCCCTCGCGATGAGGACCGTGATCTCCAGAGGGGACGCCTTGACGATGAACTCACCCGCCTGAGTACCACAATCAGCGCCCTATCACCAGAGGGTCTCTTATTCCTCAATGAGCCACTGAGTACGACCAATGAGATCGAAGCCTGTGCAATCATGAGCGCACTCGTTGACAATCTCACAAGACGAGACGTCACCACCTTCGTCGTGACCCACTACCCCACCCTCGCTCGTGCGCTTGCCACCAATGGCACGAGTCTCCGACCGGAGACGGCCGTCGATGGCGCGCGCACGTATCGAATTGAGCCCTCAGCGCCACCCGAAGACTCCTCAGCCATGGACGTATACAGCCGCCTTGGTGGGTGGTAGCATCGCGAGCGCGTCGTTCATCATCACCCGTGGTTCGTCGGACCTAACGCTAAAGTCTCGGATCTAGGACCACGCGACCCTGTCTGTCGCCACCCCTATGACCTCTGCCGACGAGAACCGCGTGACCTACTGTCCAGGATTAGCGACTCAATCAGCCACGACGGCCGTTGACACGCCCTGTAAGCCGTTACTGGCAATGAGCTCAACGACGGCTAGATCCGGCCTGTACAACTCGGTTCTTTCGGTGAGTCTCCTCCCATCTCTCTTGTGATCGGCTCTCTCATGAGCGTTGGATCCCATCGTTCACCATCGCAGGCTCAGTCCACCCCGAGCGCACATAAGACCAGACCTGATGCTGGCTGGAAAGGCATTCAAAGTCACGCATGACAGTGGAACTGATCGCCATCAAGTACAAGACAGGAATCTTGTTGAGGGTGCACCATCGTGTGTCCTTGCTCATTATCTTTCAGCAACGACGTCGTGCGGTCTCGCGCGTGTACATGACGCGGTACCGACCGACACGGAAACCACCACAGCGACTACGGGGAGAATACAACAGTGATCACACCATCACTTTCATAATGGTCTGGCGGTATCACGACCAACAAACGCGCTCGGTGCCTGAGGTTATTTTCCCAGATCAATGGCCAGTTCCGCATTCGCGGCCATCTCTGGTGGGCCTGATAACCATGGCATAGACAAGGGAGAGCTACGACTACAGTGTACCCCCAAGGGTATATTGAGGAGGAGATGAAATGATACAAGAGATCGATGTCCGAGCCTTCGCTGCGGCACATAGGGACGGCGCAACTATCGTCGATGTGCGAGAAGCACACGAATACGAATCCGGTCATGTCCCAGGTTCACGCAATATCCCACTCTCGCAACTACCCTATCGCCTTCATGAGCTGCCCAAGCGGGAGAGAATCCACCTGATCTGTGAGTCGGGTTCACGCAGCGCTACTGCCGCCGCGCACCTGTCAAGCGCTGGGTTTCAGGCCTTGACGGTAGTCGGGGGAGTCAGCGCGTGGAGGAGCGCGGGTCAGCCAACCGTAACTGGATCAAGGGCCAACGTAGCCTAAGGAACCACCTCCCTCGTTCGGAGCTGATCGCCAAGTTGGAAGTCCGGATGTTGGCAACAGCACGCCGACCTCCGGACTCCTCGTCCGATCAGTCGTATCCGTGCATGGCCCCGGTTCCCGCAAATTGAGGTCATCGGTAGATGTGGGCGAAGTTCATCTAGCGCATGATCCGTCAGAGCCTATCAAAGCTCGCCGTTTGTTGAACCTCCCCGCTCTTACGGGCGGGCTTCTTGGCTCTGCCGATTCGTTGGAGTCACCGAACACCGCCTCCATCTGAGAGACAATCGTGCCCTGTATGTGCGTCCAACCGCATTGCGGCCTTGGTCGCTCGATGTCTTCGCGGACGAGGATTGCGCTCTCGTAGGTTCAGCCAACTGCTGCGACATGGTCAGGGATGTGAAAACTCATTGCCGTCCTAACCCGCGATGAAAATACTTCTCTGACACTCCCACCGCTTCGTCGTACAAAATGAAGGCCCTCCCCTCTACGAACCAAGGCGCTTCGCGTCGCAGCATCGTCTAGCCATCGACTACGCAGAGGCGTTTCCAAGAGCCCGCTGCAATGCGACGGGCACGCCGCTGGGGTTGCCCTCGATCATGGCAGCGAGATGACCATCGGGTCGCACCACCAGGTGCACAGGTCGATCACCGAGATCAAGTGCTCGTCGAAGCGACCGCTTGGGATCGAGTCGGTTCAGGTCCATCACCTCGACCGGGAGATGCTCGAGGGCTTGCACGAACGATGGCTCGTCACTCAACACGGTAAAGGTGTGATGAACAAGCTGACGGAGACGCTGAGGCCGCCTGCGTTCGCCGCTCGATGCAAACAGAGGTAGGTCGGGTAAAACCGTGCCGGGAACTGGATCAACCGGCTCACCACGACTCGGGCGTCCTCCGAAAGTCCTACCGGGCGCCGGAGTCGTGAGTGGGGAATCGACGTACCAATACGGTTCGTAGAGGCGACCCGAATCGACCGCGGAGATTGCGGCGCGTGAGCCGTGCGCCGCACCTTCAAGCAGAAGGGTCCTGCGCCGGCGGTCAGCCTCCGTTTGCGGAACGAGAAAGCGCATGGTAGCCGAAGTCACCTCGAGATTCTCGAGAGCAGCTGCCCGGCGCTCCACTTCATAGCTATCCAGCAGTCGGCTATCGGCCAGGCCGCGCGCTACCATGGCGAGCTTCCAAACGAGATTCTCAACATCGTGAACACCACTATTGAGTCCCCTGGCACCAAATGGTGCAAACACGTGTGCGAAGTCTCCAGCCAGGAATATGGAACCGTGGCGGAACCGGCTGGCGACACGCCCTTGAAATCGATAGACAGATCTCCAAACAAGCTCATAGGGCTGACACCCCGCAATCTCGCGAATGCGTCTGTGGAGCCCTCCAGTCGCCTCTTCGCGAGCGAGATCAAAATCCTCCGGTACCTGCCAGTCGACGCGCCAAATGCTATCTGGCTGTTCATGAATCAGCACCTGTCGCCCGGGATTCCAGTTCGGATCGAAGTGAAAGCGACGCTCACCACGTTGCTCACGGAGATCGGCCTTGATATCACAGATCAGAAAGAGGTCATCAAAGGACTGGCCAGGAAAGTCGACGCCTATTTGGGCACGAAGCTCCTCAGAGTGAAGGCCACAGCAGGCTATCACAAACCGGCTCTCGATCCGTCGTGCACCTGCAGGGGTGTCGACCTCAAGCAGTGCCTTGTCATTCTCACTTTGCAGGCGTGTAACCTTTGCTCCGTACTCAACGTCGACAAGAGGACTGCGCTCGATAAGGCCTAAAAGCGTCTCCTCGACCTCGGACTGAGCGATATTCACGAACGGTGGCAAAAGCGCGGATCCACGATCTTTTAGTTCAACCGAAAAGATCTCCTTATCGCGGTAGTAAGTGCGCGCCCGTGACCAGGTGATACCACGGTCGATAAGTACTCCAGCCCCGATTGCATCCCAGGTGTCGAGAACCTCGCGCTGCTGGCAGATTGCCCGCGAACCGGTTCGATCACGATGCGTCTGCGCCTCGAGCACTCGAACTCGCAGTCCCCACTGAGAACACAGCAAAGCCGCCGTCTGTCCAACAGGACCAGCTCCGATGACGACGACATCCGAAGCTAATCCTGCAGTTGGTCCCATATCTCGCGATCCCTCGCTCCCGTCCAGATAACTGGATGTTCGACACCGCTGAGCTCATCGAATACGCGGGCCACATCGAAGGGGACCGTGTGTTCGAAGATGGGCCACTTTCCGTAGACAGGGCTGAGCGCTGCGTAGCAAGCGCTGAACGCCTCCTTGAGGCTCCCACCACGGTCGATAACCTTCTGGGTTTCGCTGATCAAAGTGGTCAGGAAACTACGCGATTGCTCAATAGCAGCGAGAACTTGCTCGCTGCCGTGCACGACCTTGCCTCTTCCGCCAACGAGGTGTTCAGCTCCAAGGCGAGCAACATTGTCGAGCGTGACCGTAGCCCACTCCCGATGGTAGGCGTCCCCGGTGTAGAGCGCCGCCTCGGCCTCAACGAGATCACCCGCGAAGAGGGTCTTACTGGCGGGATGCCATACCACTATGTCTCCTCGGGTGTGACCTCTCCCCAGGTAGGAGAGTTCAACGCGCCCTCGGTCACCACCAAGCTCGATTTGGAGGTGATCAGCAAAGGTTACCGTCGGGCGCGTTAGCCCGGGAATCGACTCCGGCTCTTCGAAGAGACGGGGCATACGCTGATACTCACTCTCCCAATCCTGCTTGCCTCGCTCATCGATGAGTTCGGCGGTATTTTGATGCGCGACGATCGCGTCCGCGCCGAATGCAGATGCTCCTAGCACCCTCACCGCGTGATAATGTGACAGCACGAGAAAGCGAACGGGCTTGGAACTCACTTCACGCAGGCTGGCGAGCCAGCGTCGGGCGGCGGCAGGGGTCGCCCGAGCCTCGATGCAGATGAGGAAGTCCTCTCCCTCGATCGCACCAACGTTAGGGTCTCCCTCGGCACTCATCGCAAAAACCCCGGGGGCAATCGTCTCAAAACGCTCTTGCTTTGGGGCCAAATCCGCCGATGATGCGAATGGCTTCTTTGCCACTAAGCTCTCCTCTCCTCAACACCAAGCCTTAGAGCCTGGCAACTCACACTGATCAGCCATCCTGGTTCTACCACCAATTGACGAAGACCACGCCACTCACCCGGTCAACGGTATATGCCTTGGCGCCATAACGCTCGGTTATCGATATCCCTGAGGCTCCGCTCGCCTGAAACTATCGCAGCTACCCTTCAAGCGAGGTTCCCCCGTGCCGCTTTGACCATGACCAGGCATAATTCGGATCCTCGATGGCACTCGCCGCCGTTCCCAACTGAAGAGGAGCAAAGGTGTCCACCATGACTGCGAACTCCTTGGTGTCAGGTTTGCCGAGAGCCGACTCGACCGATCCCGGCTGTGGTCCATGGATAAATCCAGCCGGGTGCAGCGAGATCGATCCCGCTTCTATTCCCGACCCCTTGCGCGACATGAAATCCCCGTCAACATAAAAGAGAACCTCGTCGCTGTCGACATTGGCATGATTGTACGGAACCGGCACACTCGTAGGATCGAAGTCGAACGGCCTTGGAACGAAGCTGCAGATGACAAAGCCTGGACCCTCAAAGGTCTGGTGCACCGGCGGTGGGGCATGAAAACGTTTCACTATTGGTTCGAAATCGCTCATGTTGAAGACGAACGGGTAAAGGCAGCCGTCCCAGCCGACCACATCGAAGGGGTGGCGCGCATAGACGTAACGAGTCAGCGCGCTCCGGGCCTTCACGAGCACCTCGACATTGCTCTCATCCACGACAAGGAGCTCGCTCGGTAGTCGAAGATCGCGCTCCGAGAAGGGGGCTGACTCCAAGAGCTGACCACGCTTGGAAAGATAGCGAGCCGGGAACTCGATGTGGCCACGTCCCTCGATTACGAGAAGTTCCAGGGCTCGACCGTGTGCCGGTTTGACCCGATAGGTGCACGACGCCGGGATAATGGCATAATCCTTCTCCCGAACCGTCAGCAAACCAAATACCGTTTCGATAGACCCCGCGCCAGCCTGTACGAACAGGCATTCATCACCGACTGCGTTTCGGTAGAGCGCAGTTGGCTTATCGATGAGTGCATACGAGATTCGAACATCGTCGTTTCCGAGCAGGAGGTGACGTCCAAGTGGTTCGAGGTTGGGCTGACTGGTCAGCTTCGGAGTCACAAAATGACGAGGGAGTAGCGGCACGTTTGGCGTCAATATGGCATCATCGCCCTGAACAACATCGGCCTCGACGATGGCTGTTGGCATGCCCAGGTGATAGAGCAACGCGGACTCCGCGGCAAAGCCCTCCTTACCCATCAGCTCTTCGGCAATCAGATCGCCTTGGACTGTGCGGGTCACCTGGTGACGCTTGCGTGGAATCTCGCCCAAGCGAGCATAGAAAGGCATGTGTGACCTCCTCTCGGCAACTCCATCGTAGTGCGAACCGCTCGTACGACACAAGCCACGATTCCACCTCATTTGCGCTAGTTCGCTAGGCTGATCGGGTATGCCCCTCGACCTAGATTTTAGCCCAGCCAACGGCTACGGAGCCGACCATCTCCCGATGGCTGTCATTCGGGAAGCCCACGGCGTCGCCGGTCGCGTGGTGACCCGGATAGATGACACGGTCATCGATCTCGCTCGGCTCGCTGAGATGGGTGTCGACCTTGGATTCGATATCGCTGATAATAGCGGCACCCATGTCGACGTCTTGCATGCTGATAATCTCAATGCGCTGCTTGCCAAGGGACATGAGGCGATGGCCAACCTGCGGGGCCGGCTCGGTGAAATCATCACCAACTCCTTCGGCGCGAAGCGATATGCCTCCGCCCTGCGACCTCTTGCAACAGTCGAGTTCATGTTGCCAATTGCTATCAAGAACTATGTCGACTTCTATTCATCCCTCCAACACGCAACTAACCTCGGTCGGTTGTTCCGACCAGAGGGGGATCCATTGACACCAAACTGGCGTCATCTCCCCATCGGCTATCACGGACGAAGTTCCACCGTCGCGGTCAGTGACACGCCGGTCGGGCGACCTTCCGGGCTGCGCCTGATTGAAGGGCGTCCGGTCTTTGGTCCCTCACTTCGGCTCGACATCGAGGCCGAAGTCGGGTTCGTAATCGGGAAGGATTCACAGCTCGGCTCGCGCATTGGGACCAGGGAATTCTTCGACTACGTTGCCGGAGTCGTCCTCGTCAACGATTGGAGCGCGCGCGACATACAGGGATTTGAGTATCAACCGCTCGGCCCATTCCTGGGCAAATCCTTCCTGACCAGCATCAGCGCATGGCTGACGCCCATTGAGGCACTGGCTCGCGCGCGAACGAAGCCGGTTACACAGGACCCCATACCAGCCGAGTACCTGCTCGACCCGGACCCATGGAGTCTCGACATTGAGCTTGCTATCGAACTCAACGGCACCGTCATTTCGAGGCCGCCCTTTGCCAGCACTTATTGGACCCCGGGTCAGCAACTGGCACACCAGACCGTTAACGGGGCCAATGTCTGCATCGGGGATCTCTTCGCATCTGGGACGATCTCCGGTGAGCGCTCCGATCAGTTCGGCTCCTTGATCGAACTCACAAGCGGTGGAGTTCAACCACTGTCCTTGCCCGACCAAACCTCTAGGGTCTTTCTTGAGGACGGCGACGCGGTTACAATTCGGGCAAGCGCACCTTCACTGGCGGGTGGACGCCTGAGTATGGGCGAGGTTCGCGGCATTGTCGTGGGACCCTCCCAATGACGATCGTCGCAGGTTCGAAGCTCGGGATCCTAAGCTGAGGGGCTATGGAACGAAGCTCACGGCTGTTGGTCAACACTGGTGAAGGCAAAGGCAAATCGTCTGCAGCCTTCGGCGTCATGAGCCGAGGCTGGGCTCGCGGTTGGCGTGTAGTGGTGATCCAGTTCGTCAAAGGTGGAAAGTGGAAGACCGGCGAGCGCAAACTTGCCGATCAACTCGGAATTGAGTTTTATACACTCGGCGACGGCTTCACCTGGGAGTCCGATGACCTTGCGACGACCGAACACCTCGGGCAGGAGGCATGGGCGCTCGCCAGGTCAAAGATCGACTCTGGAGACTATGACTTGGTCATCCTCGACGAGTTGACCTATACCATCACCTATGGCTGGATCAACGAGACGGAGGTGCTCGATGCACTGCGCGATCGTCCAGGACGCACAAATATCGTGGTTACCGGCCGGGGAGCTACCGAGGGGCTGATTGCTATTGCTGATACGGTCACAGAGATGCGTAAAGTCAAGCACGCCTATGACCAGGGCATCAAAGCCAAGAAGGGGATCGAATACTGAGCGCGCGTGGGCTGATCGTCGCTGGAACGGCCTCAGGGGTCGGTAAAACCTCGATCACGCTTGGGCTGCTGGCCGCTCTGGCTACCAGCGTTCGAATTAGTGCCGCAAAGGTTGGGCCTGACTACATCGACCCTCATCTCCATGCGGCTGCTACTCATCGGGCAAGCTATAACATCGACCCGGTTCTGACGGGTCCACTCGGCGTACGTGCCAGCCTCGCTCGAGCAGCCCGTGAAACCGACCTTGTCGTCGTCGAGGGCGTCATGGGGCTCTTCGACGGAACAGACCTGCCGGATCTACCTGCTGATACCCAACCGAGCGCCTCTTCGCCCGCTGGCTCAACGGCGCAGGTAGCCAGGCTCACCGGCCTCCCGGTGATCCTTGTGATTGACTGCGCCCACCTCTCTCAATCAACAGCAGCGATCGCACTTGGCTACCAAAAGCTCAACCCTGAGGTGAAGATCGTCGGAGTGATTCTCAACAACCTCAAAAGTGCCACGCACGAAGCGCTTATCCGACAAGCGATGGCCGCGATCGATGTCGAGATCCTCGGCGCAATTCCTAGCGGTGGACTCCCAGAACGTGACTCCCGACACCTTGGACTCCTGACCGCAGAGGAGGCGCCTTGGCAGGCTCGCCAATGGATCCAAGCCCTCGGAGCATCGATTCGCACTCACGTTGAGCTCACCCAGATCATAACTCGAGCGGGACGCATCGACCCTCACCCCTTGGTAGCGGCCGTGAGGATGCCACCTGAGCTGGTCACTCGACCGGTGATCGCCTACTCCAATGGGCCAGCTGCCAGCTTTATCTATCCTGAAAATCTTGATCTTCTCACCGAAGCCGGTGCAGAGGTTATCGGCTTTGACCCACGTCACGAGTCGATACCCCCACAGGCCGGACTGATTTGGCTTCATGGCGGCTATCCCGAGAATTACCGAGCCGAGATCAGTGCCAATGCGCCGCTCCACCAGGCGCTGCGCCAAGCTGCTCGGTCTGGGTTGCCGATCATCGCTGAGTGTGGTGGACACCTCCTCCTTGGGGTGAGCCTTGAGGAGAGCGCGATGTCGGGTGTTCTACCCTTCCAGTCGACGATCGGCACCCGTCCGAGGCTCGGTTATCGCCAGGTCCTCCTGCCAGCACAATCCCCACTCTCACTCATCGATCGCCACGAGCTGCCTGCGCATGAGTTTCACTATGCGCGTTCGAGTGAGGATGGCAATGCCCTCCTCCTTCGAACCGCTAGGGAAAGTTGGAGAGCGGGTTTCGCGCGCCCGTCGATGATCTCATCGTACCTACACTGGCACCTCGGAGCCGACTCCCGACTTCCTGCGTCACTGGTGCAGATCGCAGCGCGGCAGCGCTTGAGCCAGCTCGCCCAGGAACCACAACGCTGAACAATTCCCCCGTTAGGATGATCCCATGGAACAGATCAGCTTCGTCGGTGCGGGCCCCGGTGCGCCCGACCTCATTACCATCCGTGGTCAGGCGCGACTCCGCAATGCGGACATCGTCATCTGGGCGTCGTCGCTGATCCCCGAGGAGATGCTCAGCTGGACGGATGCCAACGCGATCCGCCTGGACTCAGCAGAGATGACGCTCGAGGATGTCCTCGAAGTCTTCGAGACCAATCCGCGGGCGCGAATCGTCCGTCTCCACTCGGGAGATCCATCAATCTACGGCGCGATCCAAGAACAGATCAGCTGGTGCGAAGCTCACCAGCGGCCCTTTGAAATTATCCCGGGTGTGACATCGATCTCGGCTGCTGCTGCGGCAATTGGTCGCGAATTGACCATACCCGAGGTAGCGCAATCGGTCGTCACCACTCGCGTGGCGCGCCGAACCTCTCGGTCGATGCCTGAATCTGAGTCGCTTGCGTATTACGCCCGGTTAGGTGGGACCATTGCCGTCCTCCTTTCGGGTGCTCATCCGCAGCGGATTGTCGATGAACTTCTCGCGGAGGGGTCACAGTTCGGTGCCACGACGCCAGCCGCCGTGGTAGTCCGCGCAACCTGGCCCGACGAGCAGGTCGCCATGACCACAATCGCTGATCTCGTCCATACCATTGGCGAACTGGGCGCCAAGAGGACTCTTCTGGTCCTGGTCGGTGAGGCTCTTGGCACAAAAGACGTGCGACGCTCACATCTGTATTCGCCAAACTTCTCACATCGATTTCGTGCACGGTCCAACCCCGGGAGCACCAGTGGTCGCGCAAAGAGCCGGGTGAATCGATCGGTTCGCTGATGTGACTGAGCACCTTCGCTCTGGATACACAACCGGAGCCTGTGCAGCCGCTGCCGCCAAGGCTGCCACCATCATCTGCCTGAGTGGACATGCGCCTGAACTCGTGGCCATCACGTTGCCGAAAGGCCAACGCGTCACCTTTCCTGTTCAAGTCGATGAACTCGGGCGAGCGGTCGTTGTCAAGGATGCTGGGGATGATCCCGACTGCACCAATGGCGCCCATCTCACCGCACGCGCTTGTCTCATCGGGGGCGGTGATGTCGTGATCAAAGGTGGCGACGGCGTCGGCGTGGTCACCAAGGCCGGACTCGGTTTGCCCATCGGCGAAGCCGCCATCAACCCCGTACCTCGACGCATGATCACCGAAGCAATCCGCGAGGTCACCAACCAAGGAATCGAGGTAGTGCTATCCGTGCCAGGCGGGCAGGAGATGGCTCGCGCGACTACCAATGATCGTCTCGGCATCCTCGGAGGAATTTCAATCCTCGGCACGACCGGCATTGTCAAACCGTTCTCGACCGCGGCATACCGAGCGAGTATTGTGCAACAGATCGATGTCGCCTCAGCCAACGAGGTCCGTCATATCATCCTCGTTACCGGCTCGCGAACTGAGGCCGCCGCTGCGACCATTTTCCCGTACGTCGACCCTGTTGCCATCGTCGAGGTCGGTGACTTCTCTGGGATCGCCCTGAAGCGATCCGCCTCCCACAATCCGGAGCTAATTACCTGGATCGGCATGGCCGGCAAGGTCTCCAAACTCGCCCAGGGTCTCCTGATGACTCACTTTCACCGCGCCAACGTTGACACCGCACAGCTCGAGGCCGCCGCGAGATACGTGGGGGCTAGCGAAAGCCTCATTGCGGCGGCGACAGCAACGACAACTGCACGACACTTCTACGAATGTTGCCGCGCTGAGGAGGATATCCGGCCACTCGTCGAACTGACGCGACGAGCGGCACTCACATGTTTTGCCGCCGTCGGACAGCGGATACCAGTCGAGGTGCTCATGGTCGACTTCGACTCCCTCGAGGTCGTTGCAAGCCATAGACTGACCCCGTGATCACTGTTCTTGGTTGGCTCGGCAACCGCACTGAAACCCTTACGGGCGAGCAGCTTCGTGCCATTGAGCAATCGACGACGATCTTTGCTCGAGCAGAGCTGCACAAGGTACTCGATCAACTCGCACCGAGGGCGACCGTCGTCGACTTTACATCTCCTTTGACGACAACCGTCAGGGCCATAGGCGACACCACCGCTGATTGCACCGTCATCGCCAGCGGAGATCCAAGCTTCTTTGGTATCACAAAGTTACTGCTGCGTCAGCTGGGGCAGATTCAGCTCAAGATTCTGCCCGGGCCGAGTTCCGTGGCAACGTTGGCAGCGCGTCTTGGGCGTCCATGGGACGATCTCGCGGTCATCTCGCTCGTGGGGCGCGACCACGTCAGTGCTCTTTCGTTGGCGAAGCTCGAACTCACCAACCGGGCGGTCCGTGGTATCGCACTGCTCGTCCCTCCCAATGTAGCCCTTCATGCCCTTCTGGACGGCTTGTCGTTCGAGGAAGGCCAGATCAAGATCACCATCGGCACCGCCCTAGCCACCGACGATGAGTCAATCATGACCCTCAGCGTTGCCCAAGCCCGGCGATGGAGTTCACCTTCCCAGACGGTCGTATTGGTCGAGAGGACTGATGGAGGTCATGAACCAACGATGGTACATGGGGCTCGCTCCTTGCAGATCTTTCGTGACGACCGGTTCATCGCCGACGGTACGAACTTCACAAAACTCGAGGTGAGGATGAGCCTCGTCGCAAGGCTCGATCCCGATCGATTACCTTTTCAAGCAAAGGTACTAGAGGTGGGTGCTGGCAGTGGCATGGTCGGGCTGACACTTCTTCGTCTTCGTCCCGACCTCGAACTTACGCAGCTCGAGCCACAGTCCAGGCGCGCAGCGATGGTCCGCCAGAACGCGGAGGCGCTAGGATATCGAACCACAGTGTCTGAGCAGCCAGTAGAAACCATTTCGACAAATTTTGATGCCGCCATCGTGGGTGGGGGTGGACTCAGTGCGCTGCGCCATACCCTCACCCTCGTCCCCGAGGGTGCACCCATTGTCGCAACCTATGCCGATATCCATCGAGGTGCAGCGGCCGAACAGCTGCTGGGCAATCTCTCGGTTATTCAGGTCGCCCACGGAGCGCCGCTCGGCAACAAAGGCACTCGCCTGCGCCCCCAAACGCCAATCTACCTAGCATGGCGCGCATGACCACTTCACAACCGAGAGACAGCGACGGCGTCGTGATCGCACTCGCAAGGGCACCACACGGCCTCGGGGGATATCTTGGCTTTCGATCGACAAGCTTTGCCAAGTTCGATGATCTCATCGAGGCACTCACCGAGTACCCTGCGGTCATCGTGGTGGCAGCCTATCCAATCGTGGTGCGCGCTCTCGCCAAAACACTCACCAGCAAGTACGACGATCCAACCGTCATCGCAATCGATGAAGGGGGCAGCTTCGTCACCGTGCTAGCTGGTGCGCATCACGGCGGCGAGCAGCTCGCTGTGCGAATTGCCAACTTTCTCGGCGCCACCCCAATCCTCACGACCGCCTCGCGTGTCAGCGACAGGATTGCTCTTGATCAGGCTCCATTGATAAAGCTCGATCGTGTCAAAGCCGAGCTCCAGGCACGGCTGAATCATGGTGTGGGATTGACGATCGTCAATCCCACAATGCTCGCACTGCCGCAATCCGTTCTTGCACTGGAACACCAAGGACCAGATCCCGTCAAACTGGTCATCAGCGACCGTGTGTGTGACCAGGAGCTCGGAGACGCCCGTGGAGTACTTCCCACCCTCACCGTCGGCGTTGGTTGTTCCAGCGACGCAAGCTGCGATGAGGTGCGCGAGCTAATTGCAACGACGCTCGAAGAGACGGGACTCGATCCAGCAGCCGTGGACCGTGTCGCCACGATCGAGCGACGTGTACACCACCGAGCACTCAGTGACCTCCATCAGGAGATCGTTGGCTTTACTCCAGAGCAGCTCGACACGGTGCCGATTCCAACTCCGTCCGAAGTGGTCCACCACAGCGTGGGAACCCGCTCGGTCGCAGAGGCCGCAGCCTTGCTCGCGAGCGGCGATAAGGCCGAACTCGTTGTAGCAAAGGTCAAGAGTCAAAAAGTGACCGTAGCAGTCGCCCGACGCAATCGACTGCGGGGATCTCTCACTGTCGTTGGCATCGGACCAGGCTCTCTCGACCTCCTCACACTCCGAGCGCTGGGAGCGCTACGATCAGCTCAATATCTCGTTGGATTCAAACGGTATCTCGAGCTGCTCGAACCCGTGATTGAACGAGGACAGGTGGTCAAACCTTACGCGATCGGGCAGGAGACCGAGCGAGTGCTCGAGTCCATCTCCTTGGCTAGTGACGGTAACCGTGTTGCGCTGGTCACCTCCGGCGACCCTGCGGTTTACGCCATGGCGCAACTCGTGATCGAACGGCTCCCTACCAACCTCGACGTCCGAATCGTTCCTGGTGTGACCGCAGCTTACGCCGCGTCAGCAGCGACTGGGGCCATCGTTGGTCACGACCATGTAATGATCTCGCTATCCGACCTGCTGACCCCATGGAGCGCGATCGAAGCCCGCGTCGAAGCAGCTGCTCAAGCGGACTTCGTGATTGCCCTTTACAACCCTCGCTCAAAGCAGAGAACCTGGCAACTCGAGAAGGCTCTGGCCATCATCGGTCAATATCGACGTTCAACCACTCCAGTCCTCATCGCATCACGTGTCGAGCGCCCCGGCGCGAGCACGAGCATAACCACTCTGGAGGAGTTCGATATCGAGGTTGTCGACATGGAGACAATCGTCATCGTGGGTGCCTCTACCACCGCATTCAACCAGGGTTATCTCTACACGCCGCGCGGCTACCAGGGCGCACGTTGATCAGCATCAATACCAGGTGTACCGGCTGTGGTGCCTGCATCAGTACCTGCCCAACACATGCGCTCCGCCCCCATGTCGGGCGACCAAACTGGCTTGCCGAGCGCTGTAACGATCACCGTGACTGCGTCGAGATCTGCCCCGCCGGAGCCATCATCTACCTCGCATCGTGTGATAGTGCGAGCTCGATGCAAAGAACCAAATCTGGTGATCAGTGACCCGCTGCGCTCGCTTCGACGCAGCGGTACAAGCTTTCGCCGCTCGAATAGGTAGCCGAGGGTGCCGTCGGCTCCGTTCCCCTTGCGAGAACGAGGATTGCACGTCAAAGCGTCCGACTCTCGAGTGCCAGCATGAGCATCGCTGTCTTCACGTGCAGTGCACAAGGACCCTTCCGCGATAGACCATCTCGCTGGTACACGCTGCCTTTGGAGCCTCGCGCTCCAACAGCGCTCTCGGTGGATCAAAGGACACTCCCGCTCAGCTGGGCAAACAATCGAACACCTAGCACCCAACCGAATCATCCTCGAGCAGAGTCGACACCAGCCAAATGAGTGCCTCACCGACACGGCGATAGCGACCAGGATCAGCCTGGGTCGTACCGGTGGTGACGAGGAAAACCTGAGCCAAGCGGTCCCTCGCTCCAACGCTCGTGCTCACACCGAAAGGGCTGTAGCGCACATCAGTGCCGAAGGCCCTGTAGTCTCGGAGCACAGAGTAAGACCCACGTCGTCCTCGAGCAGCCCCAACCGTCTTAGGCTGTCTCGAGGAGGACGTGGCGAGCCGCGGCTCGAACTAGGCCTCGGGTTCCTTGTTGGCAACGTGGAAGCGATTGCGCCAACCTGACCGCGCCCCGGTCATTTGCTCACTTCTGATAGGTCTGCAATGCTCTGGAGCGACGACAGTTCCCATTGCCCAAGTTGGCCTGCGACACGGGTTGCAGGCCCGGCGAAGAGATCCTTCTGCTGGGAGCCGGTTCACGGGGCGTGAGATCCAGTGGCTGCGCTGCCACTAAGGCGCAGCCCGTAGCGGTCTTACAGGGGCTGGTTCCTTGCCACCGCCGCGACAAAGTCTCGTGCCGTCCCTTCGAAGTAGCGTTGTGGGGGTCGTTCCATGTTGTAAACCAGTCGGTATCCATTTGCGGGGCTAGCAGGCACACCGAGCGTGTGGTTGAAGTAGAAGAAGTTGGTCCAGGCGGAGTTGATATCGAGCTCCATTGCGTTCACGGCACCGGCCCGGACCAGTAGGTTGGCGAGTGATGCAACGGAGAGCCCTGGCCCGCTTGCATAGACTATTGCCCCGTTTGCGGTGACTCCAACGCCTGAGCGCCACACTAGCACTTGATTACCCACGGTCGCTCCCCAGGTTTGGTAGCTCGACGAGTACACTGCGGGATTGATCTTTCCCGACTCAACGATAGGAATGAGGTTCTGGCGTACCACCTTGATGGAGGCAGGGACGTGCTGCCCGCTTGTCCATCGTTCGACGGTGGCAACGCCCTGCGAGTTAATGACGAATGATGCGGCACCATTCTTCAGCGGCACGGCCATCCGTCCATAGGCGTAGTAACCTCCCTTTGCATCGCTCATGCGAAAGCCTGAGTTGAAGGCAGCGACGAGGTTCGATGCCTGCGCACCGCGAATAGGTGCCACGTATGGCCACGGCCCCCCACCTGGAGGTTCCTGTGCTCCGGCGTACTGCAGGAAGCTGACCAGTCGTGGGTCTAGCCATGCAACCCCTGCCACGAGCGATGTGTGGACCTTGTCGGGTCGCAACAGCGTGACGTAGAGTGCGGGAGTGCCGTGTACAAGAGGACCCTCTGGTGTCCATTGTCCTTCGTGAGGTAGCGGGGGACTTGCAATGGGTGGGATCGGCTTTGGTGGTGGGAGCGCGCCTGTGCTTACCTTGACAGGGTGACTTTGGCGGACACTGGCCACTGGACGAAGTGACCCCTTCGGGGGAGTTCCTCCTACTGGTGGCGAGGCGATGCTGCCGTACCAGACGTTTTCGGCCGTCTGTACAATGCTTGCGCCGCCATTGCCACGGACCCATTCGACGAATTTTACGCCAAAACTAGCTGAGCCGGGTGCACTTAGCGCGCCGATGACACCTAACGAGCCATAACCGCCCGCGACGACCACGCCAGCGACGACTACGGCACGGATGCGACGATACGCGAGAGAGCGGTGCTTAGTGCGTCGCGTTGGCTGCGGTGTAGAAAGTTTTGTCATACTGTTTCCTTCATTGGGGCGCTCAAAGGTTGAGCGACCGTCGGTTGTGGGTCGTAGGGTGTCTCAGCGGTCCCGTGACCCTCGGTCATGAGAGGTAGTCGGACGTTGAAGTACGCCCCCTGCATGTCGGAGGTTCCAATTGTAACCGTTCCTCCCAGCAGTTCCACCAAGCTCCGTACGATTGGTAGCCCAAGCCCCGACCCTCCCTGTAGGCGGCTTCGCGCGGGATCCAATCGGGTAAAGCGTTCAAAGACGGCATCCCTGCGTTCCGGAGGGATGCCAGGTCCGTCGTCAGCCACGGCAAATGTAGCATACTTATCGTCTGCAACTGCGAGCACGACGACGGTGGTTTTGGCGTAGCGAACGGCATTCTCGATCAGGTTGCGCACGATGCTGCGGATCTGCTCTGGATCGGCGAGGAGTCGCACAGCACTAACCTTTGACATATCGATGTTGACACCCGGGTGAGTTCGGCGGATTCGTTGAACCTCTTCACGGCATAGTTCGTCGAGATCAACCGTTGCCTGTACGGCTTGGACGTGCGCTTCTGCCTTTGCAAGCGTTAAGAGATCTTCGATCAGACGCTGCATTCGCTCGCTTTCTCGCAGCGCGATACTCGCTGTCTGATGCCAGTCGGTCATGTCACTATGTAGGAGCCCTACCTCTAACGAGGCACGAAGCGCGGACAACGGGCTCTTGAGTTCATGTGATGCATCCGCAATGAACTGCTTCTGTTGCTCTGCGGCCGCGTCGAGGCGAGCCAGCATCGAGTTCATCGTCGTCGCAAGCCTGGCGATCTCGTCATCTCCTTCAGGTTGGAATACGCGATTTGATAGGTTGAGACTGGTGATCTCCTCGACGTCGCGGCGGATCTGGTCCACGGGAGCCAATGCACGGCGGCTCAGGATCCAGGTCGAAAGCGCGACCACGGCCAAGATCAGGGGGTATACGATGAAAAACTCCCTCTTGAGTGCCGCCACCGATGCGTCAACCGACGAGAGAGATGCGATGGTGTAGACGTAGAACGTAGTAGGCTTGCCAGCGGAGCCGGCCATAAGATGGCTATCACCGGAGGTGTTCGAGCGGGCAATCACTCCGACGAGGAACGTTGGCACCTCGACGCGGTCGGCAACGAAGACGGTATGGTGGTCAACATTACCGTTGATTGCAAGCCGATTTGCGCGCGAGGAATATTCAGTCTGCACGATACCGCGTGACGGAACCTGGTTGGGCATTCGCAAGGCTTTTGCACCCTTGAGGTTAGGCGAGTAGGCAACAACGACGCCTTTGCTGGTGACAACTTGCGCTGCGAGGTCACCGCGGGGGATAGGGAGCGGGTTCGGCAGATGGCCATCCTTTACCAACAAAACGATATCGTCGGCCTCGTTCTTGGCGGTGTTGACCACATTGCGAGTGAGCGCAGCTCTTAGGGTAACGCCGACTCCAATGAAGGCCGCCAAGAGAACGGAGCCCACCACGACGGTGGCGGCGATGGTGGTGCGCTTGCGCACCGAGGCAAGCTGACGACCTACCCAGCGTATTGGAGGGAACCGCGTCTTGGAGACCTGGTCAAGCCTCTCCATCGATGCTAGCTTCACGCACGCCTCCTCTTGGCGTGGAGCTCAGACAGCCGTGGGGACCTCGTCGCAGTTGACCGCGCCAGCACCACCATCCTCTTCCAGGAGATACCCAACGCCGCGAACGGTGCGGATCGACTTCGTCCCGAATGGCGCATCGATCTTCTTTCGCAGGTAGCCAATATATACCTCGACAATGTTTGAGTCTCCCTCAAAATCGTAGTCCCAAACGTGCTCGATGATCTCGCGCTTGTTGAGTACCTTACCTTTTGAGCGCATCAGCAACTCGAGAAATGAGAACTCACGGGTCGTCAATTCGATGGTGGTCTCACCCCGGGTTACCGAGTGGCTTGAGGGGTCGAGCCTGAGGTCCCCAGCGATGAGCACAGGAGGCCTACTGTCGACATTGCGTCGGAGGAGTGCGCGGATGCGGGCTACTAAGACTGTAAAGGAGAATGGCTTCTTGAGAAAATCATCGGCGCCCGTATCGAGAGCCTCGGCCTCGTCGAGCTCGCCGTCCTTGGCGGTGAGCATGAGGATGGGTGTCCAGATCTCCTCGGAGCGCAGTGTCGCCGTGAATTTGAAGCCGTTCATGCCAGGCAGCATGATGTCGAGTACGATGCAGTCATAGGGCGCACTCCGCGCCAGCTGGAGGCCGTCCAGGCCGTTGTAACAGGTATCAACCGCGAAGCCCTCCGCTACGAGTCCTCGCTTGAGGGTGTCGACCAATGTCTCTTCGTCGTCTACTACCAAAATTCGCATGCGATGCTCCTTTCGCGACAGTAACCCTAACGAGTGATCTCAAAGAGAAGCTAGGAGTATCCCGAAGAATTGCTGAGAGTCTAGCCCAGCGGCACGAATCTACGTAGAAACTGGATTCGTCCAAAGCTCGCGCTCTAGCCAGCCTAAAATCAGCGCATAGGGCCGTGGATCGTTATGGAGCCGGGAGGGGGTTGCGAAGATGCGGTGTAACTCTGGCTGGTACGTCTCAACGAGCTGCTCGAAACCCAGGTTGTCCACTCGTCGGCGATCGCCAGGTACGATTGCCAGCCATCGACCCTGGTAGTCGTCGAGATGGATGGGAATATCGGAGACTGGAAACACGCAGGTAGGGTCGAGACGAACGCCCATCGCCGAGAGTTCCTCGTCACTTTGTTGGTCTACCAGCGGATCAACGGTGACAATGCCGACGACTTCTGGCTCATGTCGACAGGCGAGCATTGCAATGCCTACGAGCCCAAAGCCGATCATTACCAACGGACGAGGAGCAAGGAAGCTGGCAATTGACTCGAGATCGGAGAGCAATCTGTCGGGAGCTAGCACTCCATCTGCGTCTCCAACGCCGTGGGGGTTGAACCCGATCACCTCTGTCCTGCAGTAGAAGCTGAGCTTTTCGGCGGAGTCTTGTAGAACACGGTCACTGCTGCCACCGATATCGGTATCGGCAATACCCGGACAAAAAAGTAGTGACGGGCGTCCAGGAGTGGTGCTCTCTTTAACAGTTGCGATCAACAGGTGCAGCCCTGCAGGCGCGCACCACACACGATCTACTGGCACGTTACCTCCGTTGCTTGCAAGTGAATCTTCGTACGCATTTCGATCGGGAGTTCATCTCTCTCGCATAGTGCACATAGTGCGATGGATTCATACTCTCCTCACCAGGCGTTGCCGGTGCACAAGCACCGGACTGATCTGCTATTCCTAAAAACATAGCCACAACCGTGCACAGTCTCTAATTGCATTGATATCTTTCCGCTTACCAGAAGCGGCGTCAATGTCGTTTCCCGTCTTCGGGCGACCCGCTAGCACCTGTCCGCACCAACTGCCGCAACCCTCTCTAGACTGTAGCCGAGAATATGAACCCGTACCGATTGAAAACGGCGGCCATGGAGGCTCGCCGATGATGGCGCAGTCAAAACCGGTCCGAGAGCGCGAGGTTGTGATCGTTGCAAACCTTGGTTTGGGTGACAAATTCGTTGACCATGCTCAGCTGTATCAACGTGGCTTGGGCGCGACCTTTGAACGCGTACGTTTGGTGAGTACTGAGGATGTTGTCAGTCTGATTGAACGCCGCGACCGGAGCCATCAATTGGTAGTTTTTCTCGACAAAGACATTGCGTTGGCCGAACAGCTCGAGTTGCAAGGGGCGACCGTGGTCAATAGCTCATCGGCGATCGCGATCTGTGATGACAAGCGCCGAACGTATACGCATCTGGATGCCGCGGGAGTCCGAATTCCGAGAACGCAGATACTTCCAGCTCTTTATCCTAAACAGAAGGTCACCGCTGACCTGGTACTCTCCGTGATCGAGGAACTGTCGTTGCCACTTGTCATCAAGGAGGCCAAGGGGTCTTTTGGGGCGCAAGTGTACCTGGCCAGTACTCCAGAAGATGTCTTCGCTATTGTCGACACTCTTGCCGATCGACACCTTCTCGCTCAGGAGTTCGTGGCGAGTTCACGAGGCCGTGACCTACGGTTACAGGTTGTCAATGGCGTCTGTGTTGCGGCGATTAGTCGACAACATCCTGATGATTTCCGGGCAAACCTGTCCGCCGGAGGGGTGGGTTACCCATACCAGCCTTCACGCCAGGAGTGTGACCTCGCGGTGGCAAGCGCGGCGGCCGTCGGCGGATTCAACGTGGGTGTAGATCTGCTCTTGGACGAAGAGGGACTCGGCACGATTGTATGTGAGGTGAACTCTAATGCCCATATCTGGCGACTCTCCGCAATCTCTGGCGTAGATGTCGCAGCGCGCGTAGGGCAGGCACTTGGCCAGCGATGGCTACCCGCGTAGCAGTCTTTTACGACGCTGCACAGTTACCAGGAAATGAGTTCTTCCTGAATTCACTCGTTGCCGCTGGGTGGACGCTAGGAGCGGAAGTGGTACCCGTGGTCGGCTCCGATGCCCTGCGTTCCCTAGATGTTGGACACATCGATGTGGTGATTGTGCGGTCGCGTTCCGTGCGTGAGCGCCTCTGGTTGCAAGATCGTGTTTCGCGGGTCATCAATAGCCCCCTGCTTGCGTTGGTAGGCAACGACAAGCTTGCACAGTATCTCTGGTGTCGCGATCACGAGCTTGAGACACCAGCAATTTGTGTCGCTGGCCTAACGCCCTCAGTTTGGGTTCGGAAGCCTCGTTTTGGTCATGGCGGTCGTGGAGTCCACCTCGGAACGGGTAGTCGTTGGCTGTGCACGCCGTCAGTGTTCGTGACCCAACCTTATCTTCCGTGGGCCAAGCACAATCGCCGTCACTACGTAGTGGGCAGGGAGGTCGTGGTGACGGTTGAGAGGTCTGCGGACGGGGATTTCCGCTCGAATCTTGCGATGGGTGCCAAGATCAGACTCACGCAGCCAACGAGCAGTGAGTACCGCTTTGTCCGCACGATCATCAGCCTGCTTGGGTCTGGATACTATGGCATCGACGTCAGCACTGGCCCGGAAGGCCCCGTGTTGATGGAGATTGAGGACGTCGTCGGATCAAGGGCGCTCTACGCGCTTGGCCATCACGACCATGCGCTTCGAGTCATGCGATGGGTATGCGGACTAGACGGTTCCTGAAGCGTCTTGCCCGGTCAGAGGAGTGTCCGTCGCTTGATAGTCAACGATAAACTCATCGTACGCCTCGAGAGCTCGCGGTCCATAGACCGTACCAGGACCTCCAGTGAGCAGGATCGCTACCCCGAGTGCCTCGGCAACAGCCGCACGACTCACTCCTGCGCGCGCGGCGCTTCGCGCGTGCGAAGCGATGCACCCGTCGCACTTTAAGGCTACCGCTACCGCGATGGCGATGAGCTCCTTGGTGCCCGTGCTAAGTTCCGCGTCCGCCATCGCCGCGTGGTGAAGCGCGCCATAGGACTTGAGGACATCGGGTATTAACGCGCGTAGATCCTTCGCAGGCTGGCGAAGATCTTCTTGAACCTGATGCCATGGATGATGTTGATCGTCGGTCATGGGTCCAGGTTAGACGGTGTGGTTGCTCTTAGTGAGATTTCGTTTTATTGGGCGGTAACGAAGCCATTGGAGCGCATAGCCGACATTGACGATCACAAGGATTGCGATCCAGACGACAAGAACGGGCGCGATCCATCCCGCGAAGAAGCTCAAGGCTGTCAGGGCTACAAGAGGAACCAAGCCAAAGGTGTCGACACGGCGAATTCTGCGATCCCAGCGTGGGCCAATAAAAGGCGTCTTCACCTTCTCGAAGGTGGCTTCGTAGATCTGGGACACGCGGCGAGCCTTGGCAAGGCGCATGAGGCGCACCTCGTACTCATCGAAATCAAGGCTGCCCGACCTGAAGCGATCCAACAAGAGAGCACGGGCCCGCTCGCGATCCTCTGCGGTCGCGAGCAGTTCACTGTCTTTGTCTGAGGTGCCGTCCCGGTCCATATTCATTCCACCACTCAGGTAATCATTTACCTATCCCTATTGTACTCGTTTGGTGTTCGCAATGCGATACTGGTGTCGTCAGACGATACCCAGGAGACCAGCGAGTCGGCGACGGTGTAGTGGTCCGTTCCCAAAGAGGATCTGGTCTGCCTTGGCTCGCTTGAAATAGAGGTGGGCATCATGCTCCCAGGTAAACCCGATTCCACCGTGCACCTGTATCGAAGCAGCAGCCACCCGAAAAAAGGCATCGCCACAGACAGACTTTGCCGTAGATGCTGCGATGGCGCGATCGTCGGTATGGTCATCCATCGTGAACGCGGCGTACAGCGCTGTTGATTTTGCGGACTCTACATCGACAAGCATGTCGGCGAGTCGATGTTTGACAGCTTGGAACCCCCCGATAGGGCGACCAAATTGGTGACGATCCTTGGCGTAGCTCACCGACATCTCGAGAACCCTTTCGGCCCCGCCAACCATGTCCTGGGCTATCGAGGCGCTCGCAAAGGAGCCAAAGCTCTCATGAGCACGACGTAGCTCGGGGACGTTGAGAACGATCGTGGCTTTGGCCGTGGTGAGCTCGACGTGGGCCATTGGCCTCGTCAGGTCCAGCGTGGTCTCGTGGGTAATACGAACACCTGGCGTATTGGTGGGCAGGAGCACGAGAACCGGCCCTGTTTCGCTCGTGAGCGTTACGAGGAGGTGAGTTGCCTGTGTCCCATCGAGGACGAATCGGCTTTCGGCGCTGGCACCTGACGGAGTCCAGGTCCCACAGGGTAGCAGCGGATCTTCAACGGAGCCGCCCATGAGACCGAGGACAACCGTGCCATTAGCGATACCTTCCAATGTTGTAGCGATGGCAGGTTCCTTCTGATCACCTTGGGTGAGGAGCTCAACACCAAGAACCGAGGTGACCAAGAATGGCAGAGGCGCAACGGCCCGGCCAACCTCATGGAGGATGCACGCTGCCTCGACGAAGCCGAGACCAAGGCCTCCCGCGGACTCTGGGACCATGAGCCCTGCAATACCGAGTTCGACCGCCATCGCACGCCAGACATCCACCGCAATGGGAGCATCGGTCTCCATCGTTTTCCGGACCATGTTGGTCGGCAGCCGTTGCGAGAGAAACCGACGGGTCGTTGTCTTGAGCTCTTCTTGCTCCGGCGTCAGTGCGAAGTTCATCGTTGTCCTTCCTCTCGTGGCATGCCTTGAGGGCTGACCCTGTGGTGGCCTCACCAGACAGCACGCCGACAGTGACTAGCCTACTGGTACAACGGATCCAAGTGAGGACAGGAGCTGATGCAAACGACACACATGTTTCAAGAACTCTTGGTTGAACAGTTCGTTGTCGGACCCCTCAACAATAATCTCTACGTGCTCTCAACAGAGGATCATACAGACGCTTTGCTCATTGACGCCACGGGCGATGATCCCGAGCTGTTACGCCGACTTGTCGAACGAGGCGTCACGCATGCCTTGATTACGCATGGACATCATGACCACGTCGGTGGTGTCGCTGAACTTCGTCGTCGGGGGGTGCAGGTGTTGGTGAGCGAGGGAGACGCTCCTTTGCTCGCTGGTTATGACGCGACCGTCGTTGACAAAGAGGTCATCCGCATCGGTGACATCTTTGTTCAAGTGCTGGTGACGCCGGGACATACCCCTGGATCGATCTGTATCGCGGTAGAGGGGCATCACGTGCTGTTCACCGGGGATACGCTTTTCCCAGGTGGACCCGGAGCCACCAGCTTCCCGGGGGGTGATTTCCCAGCGATTGTGCGCTCCCTGGAGCGTCTATTTGGCATGTTCGATGACGGCACCGTAGTATTTCCTGGACATGGAGCCGCCACGACCATCGGTGCTGAGGCGGGGAATCTGGATGATTGGGTGGCTCGGGGCTGGTGACCAAGGGCGCCGACAGACCCATTCCACGCAACGGCTAAGGTTAGACACCTATCGGCCTGGATCGCTCCGTGCCAGCCAGATCTTGGTCGTCCCTACCCATCACCCCCACCCGCCACTGCTCACGCCAGAAACCCATAGGGACGTGGGTCAAAGGACGCCTGCCGAGAATCACCAACAATGCCCAAGCCCCCAAACGCACCAAGGCCCACCTGACCGGGTTCAGGCGCATCACTTGCCCAACGAACTTCGATCGCACTACCCAACACAAACACCAGGTCGAGATCACGCTCATGTTGTAGCGAGCTCTTGGACGACTCGAGTGCCAAGCGTCGATGTGAAGCCCCGCTACCACGACCTCGTCGCTGACAGATCACAAGGACCTACCGGCGAGGTCGTTGGCTTGGACACCGGGGTTACCCACTGTGCACTGATGTCGGCTGTGCACTGATGTCGACCGGTTGGCTCCTCGAGCGCTGAGAACCACACGGCCAAGGACCAAAGACCGAGCCCGCCAAGTCCACACCGAGAGTCCAACCCAGCCCAGGACTGAATCCAAGACCAACGACCCAAGTGCTACCTGATGATCCGAGAGGATCACAAGGGCATGAGCCCCGCCCTCACGCACCCCGGTACCACCCTTGTCAGCCCGTCTGGTCCCAAGAGGTCGAGCCCACACACGGCTTGACCAACTCTAAAGTGACCGTCTGCCACGATCTACCCCGCAGCTACGAGGCTTTGTTGTGCACCATGTCGCTACCTGGACCGTGTAGCCAAGAGCACAACTTGGCGCCTCCACATCGCCGACATCACGTGCCCAGCCCGGTGAGGTTAGACACCCAAGCGAGGCGGTGTGCGTGGGCCAGGTCGTCGCGAGAACATGCCTTTGGCAATGGCTGAAACGTCGCGATGTCCAAGATGATCAACCATGTCTTGCTGCTGTATGGAGTGGCGATAGACTGTCCGCCAGTACTACGTGCTCGGTGAAGCCAGGAGTCATACAAGGGGGTAGCTGCGGTTGTTAGTGCAATGTGCGCCAGCAAGGCACCGTGACGTCGCGCGCGTGGGCAGCGCCCAAAGACGGCCATCCTCAAACGGCGTCCAGATGGTATCGTGTTGGTAGTCCGCCACTACCGACACGCAACGTCGGTCAGCGCATTTTCGAGCAGTCAAGCACCTACTCGTAGGCGTTGTTCTGGGTACGCACTTGCGGATCAGGAGAGTCTTCAGAGCCAAGCGATCCTCTGTCACAAGGCGAGCAGTAGTACCGACGACGCAGCCAGGATCGTCGTTGCCCGAGGGCTTGCGCCCCAAGGGTGTGGAGCCACATTGCAGGTGAAAGTCGGCACGTTCGAACACACCGACCCGATGCGGCGTCGGGTGACCAGATCCGCATGAGCGGTCGAGGAGGCTCCGCTTTCGAGACGGAGAGGATGTCGAGGATCAATCGGGCGGTGCGTCGACTTATTGTCGTGGTGGGGATCGTGCCGTTGATGACGATCACGATGCTTGCGCCTCGGGTGGACCCTGGTAGAGGTGTATCGAGCCCCGGGGTCGTGCCCACTGGCACCCAACTCACCGCAAGCGTGAACCCTGCGCCGGCGGGCTACTACCTCGCCGGTCAAGACGGTGCGACCTATGCGTTTGGTGCTCCTACCTACGGCTCTACCTACACGTACGGCCTCACTGGCCTGACCGGTTCGCATCCACTCAACGCCCCGATCGTCGGCATGGCGGCGGCCCCCAATGGGGGAGGCTATTGGCTCGTAGCCGCCGATGGCGGG
>JAJZXI010000109.1 GCA_021806545.1 Actinomycetes bacterium
CGGGTAAACTAACAGGTGCCAAGCTCGCCACGAGACTCACCTGTGATACCTGCCACGTTGAGGTAGACAGAGATGAGAATGCTTCGTTCAATATCCGTGACTGGTCGGTTATCAGTTGAGTCCAGCGCCCTGTTCGTTCCCGGGCCACTTGTTGGTACAGGCGACAGTTCAGATGATGGGTTGACTCATCACCTGGAGAGAGCAGATAAGTCCAGTGCTTACGCTGGCAACGCTTGGAGAGGCAAGAACGAGTCTATCGCAGCTAAAGCGCTATGCGCGATAGAGGAGAACCCCCGCACGGGGACGCGAGTGACATGCGCACGAAAAGTCACTCGGGAGCAACGGTAACCTACCGATCATGGGTGCGCACTGGCGAGACTAGTGCTCTGGTAACTGCGGCATTCATGCATGCGTTGGCATTGACCGTCAGGACGGTTGATCTCCACCGGTGGCGCAGGAACCTACGTATAATGGCCGCTCGAGCGCAGAGCGCCTCACCCCCGCAATTTCTCGAAGTCCACCGCCTACAGGATACCGATTTCGTTCGGTAGACGCAAGGTCCAGCCGCGCGGGCTTTCTATGATGCCCATATGGAAAAGACTACCGAGCACAGCTTGTCCGATTGGAAACTTCTCGCTGAGAATCTCTCGCACTCTCTCCATCTGAGCGTCGCACCAATTGGTATCGCCTTCCTCGACCAAGCGCCGACCGATATTCCCGCCTTCGATGAGCCTATGTCCTTGCCGTCCGAAGATGGACGGGCAGGACGGGTTCCGGCAAGCTGTGTCCTCTGGGTAAAGGCAGCCACCGCCACCTTTACGACCTCCCCAAATGATCACGGCAATTGCTCTGTCGGGCGCTACACCCACGGGCTCGCCTCCTTTACTGAGGTTGCTGACAAGGCCGACATCGCCGCCCTTCTCGAATCAGGATGGGTGAACGATTCCGTAGTCGGACAGATACCGGCTATTTCAACTCGAGCCAAGGCGATCTCCTACGGCCCGCTTGCGGATGCAGCCTTCGCACCTGACGTGGTTCTCTTGAGGGTGAATGGCCGACAACTCATGGTGCTCTCCGACGCAGTCCCCCAGCTTCGCATCGAAGGCAAACCTCAATGCCACATCGTTGCCCTAGCCAAAGAGTACAACCAAGTCGCCGCGAGCGTAGGCTGTGCTCTCAGTAGGGCCAGGACCGGCATGGGAGCTGACGAGATGACGGTCGCCATTCCTGGTCCCCGGCTGGCTGCCGTCGTGGAGGCCGTCCGACAGACAGCAGCAGTCGATACCGTTGTCGCCAAGTACGCAGCTGATGACGCGAGACGTTTCAAAGAACGGCCGTAATCTGGCAATTGCGCCGACCGAATAATCCCAGCCGTAAACTACGGAGATCTCCAAACTTGGAAGTGGTCAACGCTTGGTCGATGCTGGCGACTTTACCCACTGCCAGGAGCGCCGTTTGCCCTGCATCGCATCCACCGGAACTTCCGTTCCGCTGGCAACCATCGTGGAGCTCTACCGCGAGCGGGTGTAGATCATTGGAGGGAACCCAGCGATCCTCCCAACCTATCGTCCATAAGGTGGACTGCACGTTCTCTCAAGGGTTATACATGGAGGAAGGGCGCACCCCTACCGTTTGATTTCCGGCCGGCTGGTTGGCCTGAGTACTGCCGGAACCCTGTTGAGAACGTGAATACCGCTTATGTGGACCACGAATTCGGTTCCATGTAGCGTGGGGCCGTCCAACTGGTTGTGCACAAAAGCGAACGACGTTGAACTTTGCCACGGAGGACCTATGCTCTCGTGCGTTCTGTGGTTGCGACAGATTGGGCCAATCTCGATGACTATCGCGTAGCACTTCAGGCCATGACCCACGCCCGGGGTTGAAATTCGCGAACCAACCACTCGAAGCCGAATCCGTCAATAATGTCTCCATGGCACACGAGCCATGGAGACCGAGTAGTTCGCCTCTAGTCGAGGGATTGATTGGTGCTGGCATTGCAGTCCGAATTCACGGCTCCAGACGCTGGATCGCCTGGAGCAAAAATTAACGAGACGTTGTGACCACCAAAGCCAAAGGAGTTTGACATCACCAATGCAACAGGTTGAATCTTTCGAGGCTCAAGAACTAACCCTGGTGGTGCGTCGGCCGATGGACGCTCAGCACCAGTATTCGGTGGTGCCGTCTGTGCACGGAGAGCCAACACTGAAAGAGCCGCCTCGATAGCGCCCGCAGCCCCGAGCGAGTGACCAAGAGCTCCCTTAATCGAGGACACTGGTACCGCAGCACAGTCAGCAAAGACACGTCGCAAGGCGGCAGACTCCGCAGCATCGTACCAGTGGCATGGGCACTCACGTAGCCAATATCCGTAGGTACTGCATTCGCCGAGCGCAAAGCCATTCTCATCACACGTTCTGCGCCGAACCCGCCAGGTTCAGGAGCGGTCACATGGTAAGCATCGTTGCCTGCTCCATAGCCAACCAAAAACGCATGGATCGCAGCACCACGAGCGCGCGCGAGCGCCTCCCGTTCGAGCACGAAGAACGCTGCACCCTCCCCTAAAGCCATGCCGCGTCGTCCATGACCGAAGGGGCACACGGCACCCTCGGCAGACTCCTCCGGCCCAAGCGTCGCCAGAGCTCCCGCGGCCACCAAACTCAGCATCAACGGGTCGACAAAGAGTGAGTCGGCGCCACCGACAAGTGCTCGATCGGATCGTCCTGCAAGGATTGCCACCATTGCTTCACCCAGTGCCTGAGCCGAAGCAGCGCAATCCCCCAAGTACGTCATCACTGGCCCAGTAATGCGATACTGGATTGCCAAATGTGATGCCAATGCCGATGGTATCGCTCTGGTGACCAGACGCGGCGAGACCCGTGCCTTGCCATCGCGAGTCCGACGATCCTCCTGGATCAAGGAACCGATCCCACCAAAGGAGGTGCCCACCATGATCGACATGCACTCAGCATCGATATTGCCGTCCTTGTCGCGAGATCCCACTGAAAGCCTCGCCGACTCCATAGCCATCGCCGCTGCGCTCACGCCAAGCAGCGTCACTCGATCAGAAACGACGCGGGCACGATCATCCACCCCGACAAGATCCTCGGCCTCGAGCGCAGCGATCGCCACTCGATAGTTGGTGTCCAGCAAGCGACCCTCGATGGCCGAGGCGCCCTTCAACAGGCGAGACCATGTGGATTCTGCATCGAGGCCGAGCGGCGTAACCAATCCGAAACCCGTGACCGCCACCCTCTCAGCTCCACTAGTGGGGTTCCGAGTCAAGATCCTCCTCACCCACGCCATCGTCGGAGATGCGCTCTCTCGCCAGCTGGGCGAGCAGATACTTTTGGATCTTGCCCGTCCCGGTCATCGGCCACTCAGAAGGCTCCACGAAAAAGTAATAGCGCGGCACCTTGAACTTTGCAAGATGTTCTCGACACCACTCAATCATCTCCCGCCGACTTGCGGTCGCTCCCTGACGCAGTTCAATCAACGCGGCTCCGGTCTCTATGGTGACTGGAGACGGCACGCCGACCACGTATGCCTGGCTGACGGCTGGGTGACGCGAAATCACCTCCTCGATCTCCTTCGGAGATACGTTCTCACCGGAAACCTTGTAGAGTTCGTTGGCCCGCCCATGAAACTCAAGGTACCCATTTTCATCGATCCGACCAAGGTCTCCGGTACGAAACCATCCATCTTTGTCGATATGGCGAGCAGTTTCGTCAGGCTTGCGGTAATAGCCCCGCGTGACGAAATTGCCGCGTACCACGAGCTCACCAACCAGTCCTTCGGGGAGATCTTCACCCGTGGCAGGGTCAACCACTTTGTACTGACTGTTAGCCCACCCGAACTCCTCGAGCCCGCTGGGTCCACCTGGCTTGATACGTCCTACCTTTGTAGTGATAGTGTCCAGGCTATCCCCGATCTCAGTATGCACCGTGGCCGCCGACGCTTCGGTGCCACCATATCCTGTCACCATTTCCGTCAGTCCAAATACTGCGATTGCCCGCTCCCAAAGCGGCACCGGCGCCGGCGCCGCCGCACACATAAGTGCATAGAGTGCCGTGAGATCGTACTGCACCCGTTCAGCTTCGTTCACGAGCGCCAACAGAATCGTCGGAACACAGAGAATGTCGTTCGCTTCGAGATCCTGTACCATCCCCAGTGCCTGAGCCGGCTTGAAGCTCGGCATGGTAATGATGGTTCCCCCAACGAAGGACACGGCCATCAGCCCCTCAACCAAGGCAAAAACGTGATAGAGCGGCAGGGGCGTGAATACTCGCCGACCCTCTTCGAAAGCCCGCGAAAGTGCACTCGAATAGCCACAGCGCAACAACATGTCGCTAGTCAACATGACACCCTTCGGCAGACCCGTGGTGCCAGAGGTGTAAATGATGTCAACCACTTCGTCCGGGTACCGACTTGCCTCACGACGAGCATCAAGTTGACCTTCGCTCACCGACTCACCTCGAGCCTTGAAGTCCTCCCAGGTCTGGAACTCATTCAGCACCCGCTCATCCGTGGTAGCAAGAACCACCACATTCTCAATCGCCAATGGCTCACCCCGTCGCCGGCGGGATTGGATAATGGACGCAATGGCTTTTTCATGATTGATACCTGCCACGTGCTGATGAACAAACACCCACTTCGAATCAGACTGGGCGAGGAGATACTCGAGCTCATCCTCATGAAGCATGGTATTCAACGGAATGGCGACACCGCCGACCATCGACACCGCCAACGTGAGGAAGACAAACTCGGGCTCATTTCCCAGGAGTATCGCGATGTGGTCGCGGCGGCACACCCCCATCGCCAACATTGCCCGTGCCAAGTAGCGTGCCTCACGAACGATCTGTGCATAGCTAATCGACCGATCGGGAGTCACGAGCAACGGGCGCTCTCCAAATCGCGAGGCAAGCGCGGTAAAGTGATCACCCAACGTCCGCCGCGACCAAGGTGAATACTGCTCGACCAGCCAATCACGACGTTCAGATGGAGTCAGCATGTCTCATACCTCCTGGATCTCAGAAGCGTCTCGGTTGTTGCGAACAACCGAGGAGCACAATTCCAGATTGTAGTCATCAATGTATTTGGTACATGCAACTTCTTGGCAACGAACCTTTGTCAGCAGTGCCGGTGTGCCGTGCCAGCGCGGTCTTCGGGCGTCGCGCTAGCGCATGGGGTACGTATCACGACTGCACGGCTCACGCGATCGAAACTCAGAACGGCCGACAAGTTTGCGATGAGCAATTCCCGCTCAACACGAGGCAAATGCTGGCCTCCCAACAAGCCTGTCAGCGACAAACTCTTGCACATTGCCCAGAGCTACTCCGCAGACAACGGCTGAGTTGACTGCATCCACACCTTGGGTTTCACACAACACCAACAGCCAGGCGTTGCAGGGTGACAATGCCCAGTATTTCAAAAATTCCGAGTCGCCAGCTGGCACATCCACAGCTCAACGTTGGAACAATATTTTCCAAAAAGCGATCTCGTTGCGCTTGATCCACTGCGGATCCCGACCCCAGTAACTCAACTTCTGTCACAGTCTACGAGACAAAACCGCCACCAAAAGAGGAGAACGCGAGACACCTTGACCCACACGATGGCTCTCGGAAAATATCAACCACCAAGGCCCGCATCACGCGGGCCGATCGAAATCGACGGGTGAAACCGCCGGCGTCAGCCTTAGCCACGCCGATCACTTACCCGAGATTATCCTTGCTATCGACCGACCTCACGGTGCCAGACGGCGTGGCCTGCACCTGTTCAGTGGTTACCGTATGGCGGCGGCCACTCGCCAACGTCACAATGATGCCGAGAACAATGGTGACAATCCCCACTATGAGCAGGATAAGACCAGCTTCCGTGATGGAGAATCCTGTCGTACTGGTGGTCACCGCGTACTTCATGATCGCACCAGCTGCTGCCACGATGATTCCAAAAACTATAATTCCTGTACCAATTGGACGATTCATATTCTTTCGCCTCCTACGTAAATTGTAGCTGCTTTGGTGGTCCATATTTCGAAATCTACGGACAAGCATGCATACCTTACAAATAACTTGCCATGGGTGCTCACGCAAGAACCACTCGCAGCAGCAACCAGCGGACCTGTCGCCGATAAATTCTCATTGACGGGCGCCACAATGACAACTGACGGGCGACCCACTAGTAACGGTAACGCACGGCAAACTCACATCGTTACATGAGTTCCCCCAGTGTTACCATGGCTCCGTGTCGTCGAACACCCGTAGAGAATAGTCAGCCACACTAGCTAGTAATCAACGTGATACCTCCCCGCCCTCAAGGACGGATCATCTCGGGTCACGTAGGTCGCCTTAGATGATTGAAGCTTGCTAGGGCAGGGGGATACCGAGTTACGCGAGCGGTGCTCCTCTTAGCCTCTGGATCGCAGGGCAGGTTCGTGGCGGCCCTGAGGATCCCTTGGCCGTTGCGGCCCGTAGAGCGCACCTCACAACCCATAGCGGCGTTCGGGACGGGTAGTTACCGTTGGCGTAGGTAACTACTCACCTCTTGGTGTCATTGGGCAAGAGTCGAACATGTTTGACTGATGTTGCACAATCCAGGTAAGGGTGCGCTTATCCTTTACCGGTCTGGAGCTTGCCAACGAATTCGGTCACCGTCAAGAGATCGACTGTTAGGGTGATCCTGGGACGAAGAACCTGACAACAGCGTAATCGCGTGGGTGAATATGATGATTCTTAGCTACGGAGCGAGCACAATAAACTCCTTGTCCAAGTGCTCACGTTGGTGATCGATCCATGCGGTCCACTACGTTGATGGCCCGATTCCAGCACTTGGGGAGGGAGGTGAAGGCCCAACCCCTTAAGGTGGGAGGGTGCACCGTAGTCTCGACCTACCTGACGCAATCCAATCCGCCATCTGCGTCAGCGATTCCGAAATCATCGCAAACTACTGCCACGACTGGACGGGACGCGTGCACGGAGCCACCGATCTGCTGGTGCGGCCCCGCACCCACATCGAAGTCGCTCAACTGATCCGTGAGACCCGCAGACAGCAAATGCAGGTCCAAGTGCAGGGAGGCAACACATCGCTCGCGGGCGGATCGATACCTCTCAACGGCGAGATTCTGCTCTCGACCGAACGACTCAAGCAAATTGTGGTAGAGCCGAACTCCATGACAGCAACCGTCGGAGCCGGAGTAACACTTGAAGACCTCCAACGAGAGATCGCCAACCACGGTCTCTCATTCGGCGTTGACATCGCCTCACGCGGCTCAGCCACTTTGGGGGGGATGGCAGCAACGAATGCCGGAGGCATCCACGTTTTGCGCTACGGATCGATGGCAGATAACGTCATCGCAATGACGTGCGTCTTTGGTGATGGGTCCACGATCGAGCCTCGTCAACCGCTGATCAAAGACGCGACCGGCCCGTCATTGACTCGCCTTCTGGTTGGCTCGGAGGGTATCTTCGGAGTGATTACCTCGGTGACACTACGCCTACTCGCGCTGCCGCAACAACGGGTCGCTGCGTTGACCCCATTGGAATCGATCGAAGAGGGCGTCCAGATATCAACGCAACTTCGCCACCTCATGCCAGAGGTCGACGCCATCGAATATCTCGGCCCTGAGGCAATTGCACTCGCGCCAACCAACCCACCGTGGAACATCGCTGACGGTGGCGCATTGCTGGTCCAAGCGCTGATGGACGCAGCACGCTTCGCCGAAGAACTCAGCCTCTTACACCTGGAACGGCAATGGATCCTGACAGATGATACGTCACGACGGCAGGAGTTGTGGTCGTGGCGCGAACGCATCCCTGAGTGGATTGCCACCGTAGGCAGCCCGCTCAAGCTCGATCTCTCGGTACCTATCACGCGCATAGGCGACCTCTATCGCCAGGCCATGGCCGTCGCAAGCCTTACAGGCATCACCTGTTACTGCTTCGGCCACCTCGGCGATGGCAACCTCCATGTGAATCTCGTTGGCAATAACAACGAGCTCACGGCTGCCGCCCAGGCTCTCTATCAGGCGACGTTGGAATTTGGAGGGTCGATAAGTGCTGAACACGGCGTGGGAACCCTCAAGAAGGAAGCCCTCCGGCTCATGCGCTCTCCGGAAGAGCTTGCGCGGCTCGCAGCGCTGATCGAAGTCTTGAATCCGCGACG
Organism: Actinomycetes bacterium; assembly: GCA_021806545.1. Classification (GTDB taxonomy): domain Bacteria; phylum Actinomycetota; class Acidimicrobiia; order Acidimicrobiales; family Acidimicrobiaceae; genus Ferrimicrobium. Next base: position 8,155 of record JAJZXI010000109.1, read on the forward strand.
AGTAGTGAACCCAAACGTTATGCTTGACATTGCACAAGGAGAGGCACATGACACAAGCCCAGGCATGGAATGAGCGCTACGCCCAAAACGATCGACTTTGGATCCCGGAGGCAGACTCCTCCCTCAAAGAGGCGGCTGCCGACATCGAACCGACCGACGCGTTAGATCTCGGCTGTGGAGAAGGTCGCAATGCTCTATATCTCGCGCGCGCCGGCTTCCAGGTTACGGCCGTCGACTTCGCCAACGTCGCCCTCGAGCGGCTCAAAGCCGTTGCCACCACTGAGGGCCTTACGGTGCAGACGGTCTGTGAAGATATGTTCACATACCTGACATCCCCTCACCAATTTCACTTTGTCGTGCTCGCAAACATCCACCCGCCGCGAGATCGACGCCAAGCCCTCTACAAGGCTATTCGCCACGTGATCACGCCCGGAGGCAGACTCTATCTGATCGGTCACCATGTTGACTCCCTTGGAATCGCTGGTCCACCCGACAAAGATCTCCTCATCGACGAGGATGAAATCAAAGACGCGTTCCGGGATTTTGTCGTACGCACCCTGAGGAAGGTATCCGACATCAGCGATCATGGCCACTCCGCACCGTCGCTAGTTGCGGTCCTTGATCGCCCGCTCGAGAGCTAAATCTCAAGCCGACACGACCTCCCTCTCCGCCAAGGCCATAAGACCCTCCTCAGAGTCCTCCTTTGCCACTTGATTACCCCCACCGTGCCTCTTAGAGCTAAGGGTAGCTCTGTTGAGCATGGGATTGCAAAGGAGTGATCATGG
>JAJZXI010000110.1 GCA_021806545.1 Actinomycetes bacterium
GTCCAACGAGCTCATCACCATACACACGGTAGTCCGCCGGACCGGTGAGCGAAAAGGTCCGACGCCCCACGCCATCCGGCAGCGGCGTCGCCGCGACCACCGGATCATCGGCATTCAACAACGCAACACTCCCCTCCCTGAGCTGGGTGAAAAGTTTTGTCTTTGCGAGTCGATAGCTCTCGATGTCTTGATGCCAATCAAGATGATCAGGTGTAAAGTTGGTCCAACTTGCCGAGGCAGGCGAGAAGGTCGGTGCCCAGGTGAGCTGGAATGAGCTCGCCTCGACGACGTAGCGGCTTGCACCCGAACCGGCCACAGCAGCAAACGAAACCCCCGCGTTACCACATAGCCTCGCGTCGGGACCAAGCATCATGGCGGTCAACGTCGCTACCGTCGTCTTGCCATTCGTGCCCGTGATGGCACTCACCGGCGCATCAGCCAATAGCCACCCAAGCTCCAGCTCTCCAATGACCCGACCGACTTCGGGTTGACGTCCAAGCTGCTCTGGCGAGATACCAGGAGAGACGACGATCAGATCCCACGCATCATCGATCAACCCGCTCACCGTATCCACGCGCTCGAAGGCAACGCGGGTCGCAGCAATGGCTCGCACCTCCTCGCGGTCTTCGGCGAGACTGAGACGTGCGCCAGCCCTGACCAACGCGTCGACGGCCCCCGAGCCGCTCACGCCGAGCCCGACGACCAGCACCCGCGCACCTCGGAAGTTCATCGTCCAAAGCTCCCCAGTGAGAGGAAGTCGGCATAGAAGGCTCCTACCGCGATCGCGGTCATCACACCGGCGAAAATCCACAGGCGAATCAGCACCGTCGTCTCAGGCCATCCGTTGAGTTCAAAGTGATGGTGGATCGGAGCCATCTTGAAAATACGCCGATGAAGGACCCGGAACGAGAATACCTGCCCAATCACGCTCAGGGTCTCCACGACGAAGAGGCCACCCAGCAGAAGCAGAAGCAGGTCGAGCCGCAGCACGAGTGCGAATGCACCCAAACCACTCCCGATCGCCAGCGAACCCACGTCACCCATGAAGATCTTGGCGGGCGGCGCATTCCACCACAAAAAACCCAAAATTGAACCTACAAAGCAGATCGCCAGGACCGCGAGGTCCAATGCATCGTGGATCCCGTAGGCCCCGACATGGCGAAAGATCCAGTACGAGATCAGCGCGAGGGCGGCAAAGGCAAAGATCGCTGCACCGGACGCCAGTCCATCTAATCCATCGGTCAAGTTGACGGCGTTGGACGTCCCGACGACGACGAGCACCGCGAAAATGCACCAACCAACCGTGCCAAGGCCAATACTGAGACCCCCGAGCCGCACAAACGATATCGCGCTCGGCACGTGTGCCCAATAGTGGGCTAGCACGGCGAAGACGACGGCGACGGCGACCTGACTACCAAACTTGGCCGATTTCGTGAGCCCGAGGCTCCGTCGATTGTGCACCTTCAACAGATCGTCAACGAGGCCGATGATGCCCGAGAATACAGTGACGCCAACTACCAGGATGCCTGAGCGGGAAAAACCCACTCCCAGATGAACATGTACCAGGAGATAACTAACAACGATGGCGATAAGGATCGCAATCCCTCCCATTGTCGGAGTACCCGCCTTGACCAAGTGCCGACTCGGACCGTCCTCACGAATCTGCTGGCCCACACCGCGGGACCGTTGTCGGTCGATCAAAACGGGGGTGACGAAAATCGCGATGATCAGCGCAAGGCCGCTGCCGGTCAAGATGGCGATCACCGGTCTTGCTCCCGAAGCTCAAGTACCGCCCGCAAGGCCTCGTCATAGTCGTCAAAGTCGTAGCTCATTGACCCGATTCGCTGGCTTCGCTCGTGTCCCTTACCCGCTATGACGAGGACATCATCCTCACAGAGTTCGGATACTGCCGTCCGAATCGCCTCTCGGCGATCAAGTAGCACCCGCGGCTTCGTCCCCCCAGTGCAACCTGCGATGACGTCCTTTGCAATGGCGAGAGGATCCTCTGATCGCGGATTGTCGCTGGTGACGATGACGACATCGGCAAGGCGTTCCGCTGTCTCGCCCATCAACGGCCGCTTGCCATGATCACGCTCGCCACCGGCACCAAAAACTACAAAAAGTCGCCCTCGACGGCCAAGCGATAGTCGTGCGGCAACCAAAACCTGCTCCAGCGCGCCTGGGGAATGTGCATAGTCAACGAAGATAGAGCCGTGCTGGCTCGGGACGCGCTCAAGCCGGCCTCGCGGAGCCTGAACCTCTCGAGCTACCTCGACAAGGTCTCGAAGTTCAAAGCCAAGCGCATCGAGGGCAATGAGCGCCATATGCAAGTTGACGAGGTTGTGATGACCCAACAGCGGCGCCGCAAAGCGATAACCACGAAGGTCAAAGCTCAGGCCGTAAGGACCAAGTGTAACATTCGTAAGCTCCTGGTCCGAGACGCCAAGGGTCGGAATCGTTGCCTCGCGCACGAGTCGGCGACCCCACTCGTCATCGACGTTAATGACCCCCATGTGGGCATAGTTCGGCTGGAACAGTGAGGCCTTCGCTGCAAAGTACTCCTCCATGGATGGATGAAAATCGAGGTGATCCTGTGACAAGTTCGTGAAAATAGCAACATCGATGTCAAGATACCTCACTCGTTCCATCGCCAACGCGATGGAGGAGATCTCCATGGCGACATAGCTTCGCCCCTCCTGGACAAATCCTGCCAATCGACGGGCGATCTCGGGCGCTTCGGGTGTAGTGAGGCGTCCCCAGAGCGTGCCCATCGTCCCAACCCCATATCCAAGCAGTCCGAGCATCTCCGATACGAGAGAGACCGTGGTGGTCTTGCCATTGGTGCCGGTAACCCCGATGACGCGCAGGCTCTTGGATGGCTCACCGTAGACCAGTTGACTCGCCATGGCAACGTATCGCCGCAGGTGGTTGGGCTCGACGACTAGCTGCGGCAGGCTTGTGACTGGCACCGAGCGCGCGCCTAGGAGCGCGATGGCACCACGACGCTCAGCCTCCTCGACAAATATGGTCGGGTCGACGTGCACGCCTGGCACCACGGCGAAAATGTCTCCCTCACGCAACAGGCGGTGATCCATCGCGAGACCCGTGGGTTCGAGGTGATCGCTGTTCTGTCCGACAACCTTTGCATCAAGTCGACGAGCCAATTCGCCCAACTTCACTGTGGCATGCCTCGTCTCTCCCACTCCCTTGCCCCAACCCGGACCACAACCATAACTATGGTATAGGCACAAGGCGGCTGTGATAGTCACTCGCGTGACCTTGAAGCAACGGACCTGGACACCCTTGGCAACATTGATGACTCAATGGAGCCAGAAGGCGTGACACCGTAGCGTGCCAGTGCATAACGCATAATCTGGGAGAACACTGGAGCTGCTGTCATACCACCATAGATCGGCACTGGTTGGTCGAGCATCACTATCGCACTCAAAACCGGGTGCTGAGCTGGCACCATGCCGACGAACGTTCCCCAGTACGCTCCCATCTGATAACCGGCCTGTGTGTGCAATGGCTTCTGCGATGTTCCCGTCTTTCCAGCCACCAGATAACCCGGGATTTGCGCGTCTGGGGCCGTTGCGTTCGCTCCCGTTACACCTGAAAGAAGGTGGATCATCTCGGCATCTATATTGGCCGGCACAATACGGCGAGGTGCGGGGCTGGCAAACGCATGGAGATGTCCTCGGCTGCCCACCGTGCCGAGCACGAGTTTCGGGGTAACCATGACTCCTCCGTTTGCGATTGCGTTATACGAGTCAAGTACTTGCAACGGAGTAACGAGCTGGTCCTGACCTATGGGTGTCGATCCAATCGCAGTAGGCGACCATTGACTGACTGGCTTCATGAGCCCCTGGGTCTCACCGGGAAATGCGAGACCGGTCGGCTCACCCCAACCAAAGCGCTCGAAAGAGGCCAGGAGTCGAGCCGGGCCAAGGCGTCGGGCGATCTCGATCGTACCGACATTTGAGCTCTGGGCCAAAATCTGACCCATCGACAGCACCTCAGTAGGGTGTGGCTCCGCGTCGTGAAAGACCGATCCGTCGATGACGAGGCGTCCTGGCACGACCTCACTCGATGTGGGGGTGATCAGGTGATCCTGCAGCGCGGCGGTGAAGGTCGCGATCTTGGCGACCGATCCCGGCTCATAGGCGTAGGCGACCGCCTGATTCGTCCAGCTCTCAGTCGGAAGGGCTCGCTGGACATCCACTGGTTGGCCACCATTGGCAAGTGGCTTGGCCCCAGGCAATGGCGGTGCCGTCAGCGAGACCATCGCCAGGATCTGGCCGGTTGCGACATCCATGACGACCGCGGTTCCTCCAATCGCGTTCGTCTTCTCGATCTCCCCCGCCACCGCCTGCTCAGCGTAGGCCTGCAGCGCAGGATCAATCGTCAACTTCAAACTCTTGCCTTGAATCGGGGGCTGACGTTTAACAACTGCATTAGGTAGGGGAAGATTACCACTGGCCGTGCGCTGGATCTCGTAGCCATTCCTTCCGGCCAGAAGCTTCTGGTACTGGTACTCAAGACCAAAGAGCCCATTGTCGTTTGCGCCAACTCTGCCGACTACTGGCTCTGCCAATGAGCCCGCAGGATAGTAGCGAGCCTGGCCAGGCTCGACGTTGATCCCCGGCAGCTCTCCATCAAGGGCCATGCTCTCGATCTTGGATCCGGTCGACCGGGTCACGAGCTGGGCAACAACCGAATACCCACCCGGAACGCTCAGCGCATGGCGCACCTGCGCAGAAGCGAGTCCCAGTAGTTTAGCCAACGTCACCGCCTCGGTGGCAGGATGCTTGATGAGCAGTGGATCCGCGATAATCGTGTCACGCAGCTCTGACATTGCCAGAACCTCACCATTACGTGCGATGATTGACCCCCGAAGGCCAGGAAGCGTTACCGTCGTCTGTGCCTCCTGTTGGGCGAGGTTCGCGTAACTCGGCTGTGCCAGCACGGTAACCCGAAGCAGCTGGACGATCAACGCCAAGGTCACGACGCCACAGAACACAAGCGCGAGGCGAGTACGACGGTTGCGCCGGTTAGCCACCACTGGCGACCTCTCCAGCAGGCAATGGCAGCGTCGGGGTCGAACCCTCTGCCTGTGGTAATGCGACCGAGTGCTTGGTCGCAGAACCTGCAACAACATCGACCGATCCTGGAAGCGTCAGGTGAAGATGGGCGGACGCGTACGCCATGATGCGGCTTGGCGATGAGAGCTCAGCAACTTGAAGTTTGAGATTGTCCTGGGTCCTTTGTGCCTGCGCGATCTCTGACTGGAGTTGCCCAATGGTGGACTCCTGAAGTTCGATAGCGATTCTGGCAACGACCACCATCGACATCAAGACAACGACCGCAACAAACACTACGATTTTTCTCAAGCGTAGCTTCTTGGCAGCACGCACCGGTGACTTGACGAGTGTCAGTTCGGGGCGACGCCGCTGAGGTCGTTCCCTCGCTGGGATCGGCTCGAGTGCGATCATCCTTGCCATGTCGCCACCTGATCCCAATAACGGTCGATGACCCCGCTCACGTCACTCCTGGTGCGTTTGAGTGCACGAAGGCGAGCGCTTCTGGAGCGTGGATTCGCCCTCGCCTCCTCGTCGTCTGGAACAAACCCGTGGCGCACAATACGCTCTCCAGCAGGCGTAGCCCCGCAGGTGCAGCCGAGCCGTGGCGAACAGAGACATCCGCCAGTCTCGATCAACCTCATGAACCGTTTGACGAGCCTGTCCTCACCGGAGTGATAGCTGATCACCTGCAGCACCCCTCCGCATTCGAGCAGGCTAAATGCCGTCGGCAAAAACTGGGTGAGCTCGCCAACCTCATCGTTAACGCGAACCCTCAAGGCCTGGAACACCTTCGTCGCGGGATGAATGCGACCGTGACGCAGTCGCATCGGCGTAGCCTCAAGCACTATCTGACCGAGCTGGCCAGTCGTATGAAAGGGCAGTGCGGACTTAATGGCGCTGGCATAGCGACTCGAGAGAGAGCCGATCCCGTGTTGGCGAAAGAGCCTAGTGAGGTCCTCAACCGTCACTGACTCGAGTAACTCCGACACCGTCATGGACCCGCTGGAGCGATCCATTCGCATATCCAGCGGTGTATCGAAACGAAACGAAAAGCCCCGCTCCGGGTCGTCGAGCTGCATCGATGACACTCCCAAGTCTGCAAGGACGCCGGCAACGGCGGTTACCGGCGCCACTGCAGCAGCCAACGTCGAAAAGGTGCCATGAGTCAAACGAACGCGCGAGCCGTATGAACGGAGCCTCGTGTGAGCCAACTCCAGTGCGTCGAGGTCACGGTCGACGCCAATGATGTGGATCCATGCCAACTCGTCGAGCAGCCGTTGGCTGTGCCCACCGAGTCCAACCGTCGCGTCGACTATAACCCCAGATTGCGCTTGATGGTTGCGAAATACCTCAACGACCTGAGCTGCGAGCACGGGTAAATGGGTAAATCCCGAGTCGCCGCTCTCTTTGCCCGTATCCCGGGGGGCATATACATCATGATTGCGCGCTCCTCGGCCGGACTTGTCCAAGGGTTCCTTAACCATCGCTCTGATCCTGATAGATCGCCCACCGTGCTGGATTCCACAGTTCGATCGTGCCAAAGGCCCCATTCACTAGGACCTCACGATCCAGATCGACCAGCGCACGCAACGGCTGAGGAAGGCCAACGCGACCCAAACGATCGATCTCGAGTTCAAACGCTTGGCGTCCCCAGTCTCGGAGGCGGCGACGCTCCATCGACTCCGTCCAGTTTTCTTGGGGGACAGAGTTAACAAAGGTCAAGAAATCATCGACCGTCCAGATGACGATGCAGGGGTCACCGTACTGCGAAGGAGTGGCGTAGCAGTGGTCCGTGAAGCTCGAACGAAAACGCGCTGGCAACGTGAGGCGACCCTTGAGGTCAAGGGTGTGGGTATACCCACCAAAGAACTTCGCCTTCACCTCACCCGTCTGCCACACCGATCCGACTGTCCTCTCCACTTAGAACCAATGGGCCCCACTTTACCCCACAATTCCCCACTTGTACTCTAAATCTCGGCATGGAGAGGGCTAAACATGACAAAATATCGCGCTAGCGTAGCTTTGAACGAACAGTTGTTCTATTGCAAGGTGGTGATAGCGCGAACCAGCTGGCCCTGCAGCGTCTGTCGCGAATCCTCGACCAAGGGTGCTATGCCTGCCACGTGCAGTGGCGAAAAGTCGAGCTCGCGGAGAGTAAGGAGCTGCGCAATCCGACTCTGGTGTTCGTGCCATAGGAGTGAGAGTTGGAAACAGGCCTGACCCCGTGATCGTCGTTGAGCCAATCCAAGTACCTTTGCTCCATCGACTGTGATCTCGCCAAAGCCGAGATCGGCAAAGCAGACCAATGCTCCAAGTTCGCTCCTGTGCTGCCGACTCGTCACTAGTTGTCCCCTGATCCCATGGTCCTCAAGCACCGCCTGGACTGTGGCCCCGAGCCACAGGAATGACGTCCCGATGTCCCTCGTTATCAATGAATCGTCGAGCCGCAGATAGAGCATGAGCCAGATTTGGGCGCCTGGCTCTACCAGTACCGCTCCCCCGCCGCTGCGGCGCCTCACAATTGTGAGGCCCTGATGCCGAGCGAACTCAAGGTCAAAGCCCTCAGCGGCGGTTGATGACCCGAGTACCAATGCTCGATCGGTAGGCTCTGCAATTCGACAAAGACGCTCGCCGTCTGCAAGCACTGGCCAAGACTCGTGAAGCATGGCGGTGGAGAGTGACACCGCCTCCTGGCGCCAATGGCTCTCCTCAATAGACCTCATCCTGGCACAATACCCGGGATCACTTGCCGACGGCCGCCTGTAAAGGGGCAGTGTCGACAGCCGAGACTACAACAAAACCCTTGTTCCATTAGGCTTGCCGCAGTCAGGACCGTATCACCAGTCTCGGGATCGACGTACGAGGCAGCACCTGCCATCAGCGCATCGCGATGCCGTTGTAGACGCAGCGCAGCGAGCGGATGATCATAGTCGAAACGACGCTCCGATGGAAAGTACAGTAGCTGCTGCGCCCACTCCACCGTGAGTCCTGTTCTCTCGCCGCTATTCATCTCCCTTAACTACCTCAACCTCTGATCCAAGACGATGGGCGACTGCACCCCAGCAGCCTCACACAGATGTAAAGGCGCAAACTTCTCGTTGATCGCTCGGGTGCTCACTCCGACTACGGTATTCTAGTCGCAGGGGTCACAGCAGGCAAGGAGAAGTGTGGAGGCCTACGTCCTAATCCAGACAGAGATCGGAGCCGTAGCCAAAGTGCTCCCCGCAGTGCGGTCTTTACCGCTGGTTGCTCGCGCCGACGATGTCACCGGGCCATATGACATCGTCGCGCTCCTTCGCGCCGAGACGCTGCAGGAGATAGGCAGTCAGGTCGTCGAGGGCATCCAGGTCATAGAAGGCGTCACGCGTACGTTGACCTGTCCGGTCGGTCATCTCAACCTCGACATGCTAGTGCCACACCCGCCCGAGTAAACGCGGGTGACACTCTCCCCGCACGTGCGGATGGAGCCTCCTTGGCCGCTTCACGCGGCTTGGGCTGGTTGACGCTTTACTGGGTCGATGTGCTGTGCCTGATTCGGCTCAACGTTCGATGTCCCTTGACGCCGTTAGAGCGCACAAGCTTTGGCAGTGATGATGTGTTTGGCTGCGTTGTTCGCGTCGGCAGGAGAGGACCGCTTGGCCTTGCGGTTCTCCTAGCCCGTGGGAACACACCTCGAACAGCGCATAGTCGTGCAGACGATTGAAGAAAATGACCTTCGCTGGGTTCGTGGCACTGGTCGCCTTGTCGATGAGTCGTTGGCGAAACTGGTCCCTCGGTTCT
>JAJZXI010000111.1 GCA_021806545.1 Actinomycetes bacterium
TTGCGCTGGTAGGGGTGCTCTTTATCGCCTACGTTTTCGCACGCCTCACACAGCGCTTCCATCACTCTGGCTCAGTCTATGGCTTTGTGGGTGCTACCCTTGGTCCCCGCGCTGGCGTGATCGCTGGGTGGTCGCTGATGGGGACTTACATCTTCTATGGTCTCTTGACCGCAATGGCCTCGGCGATCTTCTTGACGGCACTCCTGCAGAGCCTGGCGATCTGGCCCTCGCCCCCGAGCTGGGCACCGTTTCTCCTGGCAGCCATCGAGATCGTAGGGGTGTGGTACCTTGCAGTCCGACCAGCAAAGAATGGAACCCGGGTGTTGTTGGGGACCGAGCTGACGACGGTGGCACTCATCGTCATCCTGTCGGTTGTCGTGCTGATCAAGCTGATCGTCGGGCATGGACCCGCGGGGCAACACTTCACGCTGACGGTCTTTGAACCCTCGCAGACGGTCGGCTTCTCCGCGTTGTTCTTGGGCGTGGTCTTTGGCTTCCTTTCCTTCGCCGGTTTTGAGGCGTCGGCGACGCTCGGTGAGGAGTCCAAGCGGCCACGCCGTGACATCCCCAGGGCGATCGTCGGAACGGCGATCTTCGGTGGCGTCTACTTCATCTTTGTGACCGCTGTCGAGGTGATGGGCTTTGGAACGAGCGCACACCAGCTCGCGACCTTCGCGAACACCGGTTCGCTGCTTGGCACGCTCGGGTCGACCTACATCGCCTCATGGCTGGGCAACGTGGTGACGCTCGGCACCGTGGTCTCCGCCTTTGGCTGTTCGCTGGCCTCGACGGTGGGTGCCTCGCGGCTGGCCTATTCGCTATCGCGAGACGCCTTTGGAGAGAAGGGGATCGGCGCCATCAACGCCAAGACTGAGACGCCGGTGCGGGCGACCACGCTGATCGTCGGGGTCATCCTGGTGATCAGCTGGGTCTCGGCAGTTGCCTTTGGTGCGACACCTTTTGATGAGTTTCTCTGGTTTGGTACGATTGGGACGTTGATCATCCTGTTCGTCTATCTGTTGGCGACCATCGGCGCAATCGCGTTGTTGTTCCTACGCGAGCGTGGATCGGTGCCGACATGGGAGATCGTGCTCCCGATCCTGGCGGGCGTACTCATCGTCTATACCCTCTATCGCAACGTGATCCCATACCCAACGGGCGCATCCGCGTGGTTCCCGGTCGTCTCTGGTGGTTGGATCATCGTCGGCGTCGCCATTATCGCCTCGGCGCCCAAACTTGCCGCTAAGGTCGGGGGTCGACTCACACAGGCTGAAGGACTCAGTCTGAGCGCGGTCGTCGATATCGCTGCAGAGCCGCGACCGATAACCGCCGACTGAGGAGTGCGGGCGTGGGTTCAAGCTAGAGGCTCTGCCAGGCCTCGATCGTCTTGGCGAACGAGGTGATGGGTCGCCCAGGTCGCGAGTTGATCCAGCACCGGGACGATAGCGGCCCCTGCGTCGGTCAGCTGGTAGATTACCCCTGGTGGGCGTGTGTCCTTGACGGATCTCGTCAACAGCCCAGCCGCCGCCAGCTCGTTGAGCCGTTCGGAGAGCACGGAATCGGTGATCGGTGCAAGTGCCCTGCGCATCTCGGAGAAGCTTGCCGGGCCGGAGCTGAGGGTGCCCAACACGAGCCCGCTCCATCGTTTCCCAAGGAGTTCGAAGGCGCGCACTAGCCCCGCGTCACAGTGTCGGATAACACAGCCCTCTCGTGCAGACTCCATGGGGCAATGCTAACCGAATCGAGCTCGATTTGTCTCGCGTCGGGCAGACTTAGAGCTAGTGTTTTCCTAGTATATTGGGTAATGGTAGCTGGAGGAGGGCACAGACATGAGACTTTTCCGTCTTGACGCAAGTATTCGTACCGAGGGATCCCATAGCAGACAGATCGCCGATATCGTCGAGCAGGAGTGGCGCGCAGTGCACCCACAGGGTGAGGTGGCCTCTCGCCATCTTGGCCTTGAACCGATCGCGGCGACGGCGTGGCCGTTGGCCGTGAGCGCGGCTGCGACGCAGCAGCACACTCCTGAGCAGCGAGAAGCGCTCGCGCTTGTTGCGAAGCTGACCGATGAGCTTCTCGATGCCGATGCCATCATCGTGGCGGCCCCGCTGTACAATTTCGGCGTCTCTCAGCACTTGAAGACCTGGGTCGACCTGATCATTACCGATGCGCGAATGAGGGCGGAGCCTGGACCCCTAATGGGAAAGCCGGCGGTGCTGGTAACCTCTCGGGGAGGTGCGTACGGACCCGGGACACCCAGAGAGGGTTGGGACCACGCCACGCCATGGATGCGACGAATTTTCGCTGATGTCTGGGGACTCGATCTTCGCATCATCGAAGCCGAGTTTACGTTGGTCGGCGTCAATCCAGCGCTGGACGAGTTTCGAGACCTTGCCGCGCAGATGCGACGGGAGGCCGAGGCGAAGGCGCGTGAACACGGCCGCAATCTTGCCCAAGGCGAAGCCGCAGCCTGATAGCCACGACGAATCTTGCACTGAGGTCGGTGGCGAGGGCGTGTTTGTCGCGAAGGTCGCTGGCCGGGAGATGGTTGTAAACTCGAGCCATGGGAGACCAACCAATGAGAGTCGTCGCTATCGAGGAGCATTTCGCGCCAAGGGATCTCGAGCTGGCTCGTGGGGGTCCACGGGGATACGCGCCTGAGATCGGTGCCCTTCTCGATGAGGTCGGTGAACAGCGGATCGCTGATATGGACCGCAATGGAATCGATTATCAGGTGCTGGCCTCGACCCCTCCGAACGCCTCGAGCGCCAGCGAAGCTATGCGATGGAACGACCGGCTTGCCGAGATTATTGGGGCCCATCCCGACCGATTCGGAGGGTTTGCCTCGCTGGCGACGCCCGAGCCGAGTTCGTGCCCAAAAGAATTGGAGCGCGCGGTGGTTGAACTCGGCTTCTGCGGGGCGATGATTCATGGCCATGCGAACGGTGTGTTTTGCGATTCACCTCAGATGTGGCCGACCTTTGCCAAGGCAGAGGAGCTGGGAGTCCCGATCTACCTGCACCCCACACCACCGGTGCCATCCGTGTTCGAGGCGTACTACAGCGGCCTGGAGCCCGAAGTTGCCCAAGTTCTGGCGACGAGCGGTTGGGGATGGCATGCAGAGACGGGTCTGCATGCATTGCGCCTGATCGTCTCGGGAGTTTTCGAGCAGTTCGAACGCCTGCAGATCATCATCGGTCATATGGGAGAGAATGTCCCGTTTTCCCTTGCCAGGGCCGAGGCGACGCTCGGTCGGGTGACCCCTGGACTGACCCGTTCGATCAGCCAGACGTTTGGTGAGAACTTCTACGTGACGACCTCGGGGTACTTCACCATCGCGCCGTTGCTGTGCGCGGTGATGGTCGTTGGGGTGGATCGACTGATCTTCTCGGTCGACTACCCCTTTGCCCGGAACGAGGACGCGCGCGCGTTTCTCGACGCCATGCCGCTCTCTCTTGGTGATCGACACAAGATTGCCCACGAGAACGTCGAACACCTTCTGGCGATTCCAGCCCCGCGGTGATCGACGCTGCATGTGATTGTCGAGCTAGCGGTCGGAGGGTGACCGCCACCTGGTGTGAGCGCGCAGGCTCGAGCCCTGCCCCGCTGTTGAGCTGATGGCTGCTGCTCTCGGTGAGCACGCAATGCTCAAGGTCGTTGGGTGATCGCACGCTGCTCATTCGACTGGCCTCGGAGCAGATAGGTGGCAGCATAGAACGGGACACACATGAGCCATCGTTGAGCGATTGGCTCTGTGCCCTGGGTAGCTGTGTATGCCTACCAAGCTTGGACCCGGCTGGGGTCAGGAGAGGCCAGCCAGGTCGGTCTGGCACCGTTGATTCGTGCATCGACGCATTGTGAACACAGATTTGTGATCGTGGCCCCGGCCACAAAATGCCCTACTACCTGCTACTAGTGACTCGATGCCCGGTCGTGTCTCTGGGTGACGATGAGCGTCGGCGGCGCAATGTTCGCGAGAAGTGACACGGGTCTGCTCTAATATGACTAAATTAGTAGGAATTATTACGACTAAATTAGTAGCAATTGAGCAATACGAGGGATAGCTGATGGCACAAGAGTCCAAGACGCGCACGGTCGAAGAGATCAAGGTGGGATCGCGATGGCTACGTGGGACGGTCGCCGAGGAGTTGGAGACGGATGCTGCGAGCTTCCGGGCCGACACGGCGCAGGTGCTCAAGTTTCACGGAGTCTACGTCCAGGACAATCGAGACACACGAACCGAGCGGATCAGAGCCAAGGCCGAGCTCGACTATGCATGCATGATTCGGGTAGCGATTCCTGGGGGACGCCTGAGCGCGGCTCAGTACCTCTCACTCGATGAGCTGGCTCGAAAGCTGGGTAGCTCGAGCCTACGGCTGACGACGCGACAGGGAATCCAGTTTCACTTCGTCGCCAAGGCGGACCTCCAGGAGCTGATGCGATCGATCAACGCAACGCTGCTCACGACCTGGGGTGGTTGCGGCGACGTCGTGAGAAATGTGACGGCGTGCCCCTCCTGTGACGAGGAGGTGCGACGCCTTGGGCTCGACGAGTTGGCGCAGACCATCTCGCTCGAGTTCAAGGCCCCCTCGGATGCCTACTACGAGCTGTGGATCGATGGAGCACGGGTGCCGAATCAGGTGCTGGGTGCGGCGCGAATCGCTCGCTCCGTCTACGGGCCTACCATGCTCCCACGCAAGTTCAAGATCGGTCTCACGACGTCGCGTGACAACTGTGTCGATGTGTTCTCCTGCGATGTCGGCCTCGTTGTCGATATCGATGATCCCACCAGGATACGAGTTTACGCAGGTGGTGGGCTTGGCCGCAGTGGCACCGACGAGACAACTTTTGCTCGCCTCGGCGATCTCTTCGGCGAGATCGACCGCTCCCAGATACTCGCCGTGGTGAGGGCTATCGTTGCGCTGCATCGCGATGAGGGCAACAGAGACGATCGCAGTCATGCACGGCTCAAATATCTGGTCGAGGCGAAGGGGGTGGCGTGGGCGAGGAGCGAGGTTGAACGGCGCAGTGGCGTCGAGTTCGCGCCAGCTACGCGCGATACCTTCGAGGTTGATGACGATCATCTCGGTGAGTTCGTCGGCGGTGGCGGCTCGTTTGACTTGGGCATTAAGTTGCCAAGTGGTCGCATTGTGAACCGCCCCGGTGCTCGGTATCTCGATGGGGTCGCGGCGTTGATCGAGGAGTTCAACCCTGAGCTTGGCATCACGGCCCGCGGCGATCTCATCGTCCGAGATGTGCCGGTTCGCCATCGCGACCGGCTGTACGCTCTGTTAGGTACCTATGGCGTTGCGGTGCCCGAGCGGTTGAGCCCGCTCCATCGGGCGTCGTTTGCCTGTGTCGCACTTCCTACGTGTGGTCTTGCCCTCGCAGAGTCGGAGCGCTATCTCCCCGAGTTTCTCGATGAATTTTACGCCATGCTGGCGGACCTGTCGATGTCCGACGAGTTCTTCGAGGTGCGTATGACTGGCTGTCCGAACGGATGTGCTCGCCCCTATCTCGGGGAGATCGGTATCGTCGGGCGATCGAAACGCTCCTACGACATCTTCGTAGGCGCTGATCGCCATGGTACGCGGTTGAACACGCTCTTTGCACGAGACGTCGATCGGAGTTTGCTGGTCTCAGGACTTGAACCCTTGGTTCGGCGCTATCGCGATCAGCGCCGCGACGGGGAGAGCTTCGGCGACTTCTATTTCCGACTCGATCCAGCAGAGATCGCCTCCTTGCGACCAGCACCTCGCGAGCGACGTACTCGTGTGAGGAGCGAGTCATGATGGTGAAGTTGCGCCTCGAAGGGCGGTTTGTCGTGGTGGTCGGCTCCTCCGCGGAGGCGATCCGGCGGGCGAACTCCTTCGGTGCTCTGGGCGCCAAGGTTCTGCTGGTTGGCACGCCCGACGAGGGGTGGTCGGTGCTTGGCTCTGAGTTGTGTTCCCCCGGATTGGCGTATCGGTACGCACGGCGTCCTCGTCGCCGGGATCTCGCGAAAGCGATGCTCGTGGTAGCGACGGATCGTGATCTCGGCATCAACACCTGGTTGTCCGCGAGGGCCAAGCGGTACGGATTCCTGTTGAACACACTCGATGTGCCCGAGTATTGCGACTACTTCCACGTTGCGATTCGACACCCCCACCCTGACATCGAACTTGGAGTGTCAACCGATGGGCGTTCGCCTGCGTTTGCCTCCTCCTTGGCCACGCGGTTAGCGACATCGGTCACCGCAGAGGACTGTTCCACCTACGAGGTCTTGCGAGACATCCGTCGACAGCTGCGACACGATGGCAGATCTCTTGGGGTTGTTGACTGGGTCCAGCTCGAACGCGAGACCAGGCTGCATCACGCCTGACGGTCACAATCGGGATTCCTCGGTGCCGGACGCCACGTGAGGACCCAGCTGTTATATTTGTTTTTGGATAGCTCTATTACAAGGGTGATACTGTTAGTGGATTGCGAGAGGCGTAGCCGTGTACTCGATTGGAGAAGAAGATTGCTAAATTCAGCACCGGTCGTCTGGTTCACCGGCCTCTCGGGGGCTGGCAAGTCCACCATCGCACGGCGTGTCGCGGACAAGCTACGCGCGAGTGGTACGTCACTGGAGTGGCTCGACGGCGACGAGGTACGCGCGATCGTGTCACCGGATTTGGGATTCTCGAGAGCCGACCGTGACATCCAGGTGACGCGTTTGGGCTACATCGCCTCGCTCCTGGCCCGCAACGGCATCACGGCGATCGTCTCGGCGATCAGCCCGTACGAGGAGAGTCGAAGCAAGGCGCTTGCAATGTGCCAACGGAGCGTGTTGGTTCACGTCGATGCGCCGTTGTCGGTGCTCGAGGCTCGGGACACCAAGGGGTTGTATCGACGAGCAAGAGAGGGATCGCTCCGAGGGCTCACCGGGGTCGATGACCCCTACGAGGCGCCTTGTGATCCAGACCTCAGCATCGACACGTCCCAGCTGACGATCGACGATGCGGTCACCAAGGTATGCACGGCTCTCGCTCGATTGGGGGCCTACGTTGATTGATGCCAGCGCGTCGCTCGCTATCATCCAGGAGGCGATCAGCACCTATCCAGGCGTCGTGGTCACTACGGGGCTTAACATCTCGGGGTCGGTCCTGCTCGATCTCGCCTCGCGATCGGACTTCGCGGGTGCCGTTGTGTTCGTCGATACCGGCTATCACTTTCCCCAAACCCTGTCCCTATGGGAGGAGCTTCGTGATCGTTACGTTACGATGCACTTCATCACGCTTTGCGCTGATAACCCTCCCGATACCCTCTATCGCAGTGATCCGGAGTTGTGCTGCTCGCTGAACAAGGTGGCACCCCTGGAGGACTATCTCGCAGAGCATCGCGTTCCCGCCGTGCTCAACGCTAGGACGAGGGTGAGTTCGCCGGGGCGCCGCGACCTTCGAGTGGTTGAACACGGTTCCCGGGTTCGCATCAATCCCCTGGTCGAGTGGTCCTACGAGGACTTGGAGGACTATCTCGAAGATCGGGGGATACCCTATCATCCTCTCTATCGCGAGGGGTATCTGTCCATGGGCTGCTGGCCATGCACGGGCCCGGTGCAACCCGGACAGGACCCAAGATCGGGACGATTCAAGGGCCAAGGAAGAAGCGAGTGCGGTATTTGGCTCGGCGCCGACAAGGCATGAGCGCTGATCACAAGCCGACGCCACACCCTTGTTCTTGGCGATCGATGAAAGGAAGATGAACTCCATGTCTCGACAACCAATTGCTGACCAGTTCGATCAACCCATTATTGTGCTTGAACTACCCGCCAGGGTTGGGTCACACTCGGTCACACTCGAGTGCACCGCGCGCCAGTTGGCTGACCTCGAGATGCTCACGAGCGGTGCGTATAGGCCAGTCACGACCTTCATGGGTTACGATGACTGGCGAAGCTGCGTTGAATCGATGCGACTTGCCGATGGAACGCTGTGGCCGATCCCGATCACCCTGCAGCTGCACAGCCAAGTGTTGCCGGCCAGCACCTGCGAGATTCGGTTGATGCACCAGGGGCGACATCTGGCGACGATGGAGGTGATGGAGCGCTTTACTCCGGATCTGGCGCGAGAGGCCGAGATGGTCTATGCGACCTCGTCGCAAGAGCACCCCGGCGTGGTTGCCTTGTACGAGGCGGGCGACGTGGTGGTCAGCGGTCCCCTCACAATCCACGCGCTGCCGCGTTCCTTCACCGGCCCGGAGTACCTGACGCCGCTCGAGACCAGGCTCGCGATCCGGGATCGGGGTTGGCGTACCGTCGTTGGTTTTCAGACCAGAAATCCGGTGCACCGCGCGCATGAGTACCTGCATAAGGTGGCACTCGAACTCCTCGATGGTCTGCTCCTGCACCCGTTGGTTGGCGAGACCAAGTCCGATGATATCTCCGCGGAGATCCGGATGCGAGCGTATCGGACGCTGCTCGAGAACTACTACCCACGGGATCGTGTACTGCTTGGGGTGTATCCAGCCGCCATGCGGTACGCGGGTCCGCGCGAAGCCTTACTGCACGCGCTGTCGCGCAAGAACTACGGCTGCACGCACTTTATCGTCGGCCGAGACCATGCGGGAGTGGGAGACTTCTATGGGACCTACGCGGCACAAGAGCTCTTTGACACCGTGGATCCGGCCGAGCTTGGGATCGAGATCATCCGCTTCGAACACAGCTTTTATTGCACGAGATGCGAGCACGTGGCCTCAAAGCGGACCTGCCCCCACGATTCGAGCCAGCATCTTGCCCTCTCGGGCACCAAGGTGCGTTCGCTCCTCTCGGGAGGTGCGATGCTACCG
>JAJZXI010000112.1 GCA_021806545.1 Actinomycetes bacterium
TACCAGGGTGTTGCGAAAGAGCATATGATCGTATCGCCGATAGATCGCCTCAGGGTCGAAGGTGAGGGTTTCGAGGACGCCACGCGCGATCTCACGCCAGTCGGCGGGTACGTCGACCTCGCGTTGGACGCGTAGGCGGAAGTCGTTCGGCTCCCTCAGTGGTCGCTCATAGAGCGGAGCCTCGTCTGCTAGGGCGCTAGCGGGTATCTCCGCCACCATCGCCCCATCGAAGTAGGCTCGCAACACGCCGCGCCCGGCATAGGGCCCATCCTCGTCGGGAGGTGCGACCTCACCGATGACGGTCGCAAGCACCTCCTGCTTGGCACAGATCTCAAGAACGGCCGCCAGATTGTCAGGGGTGACGATAGCGAGCATCCGCTCTTGGGACTCCGAGCAGAGGATCTCCATCGGCGTCATTCCGGCTTCGCGGATTGGAACGCGATCTACCCAGACCCGCATGCCGTTGCCGGCATTCGCGGCGGTCTCGGAGGTCGCGCAGGTGAGTCCCGCGCCGCCGAGGTCTTGAATTCCGACGACGAGCTTGGCGTCGAGAAGATCAAGACAGGCCTCGATGAGCTTCTTCTCCTCGAATGGGTCACCGACCTGAACCGATGGTCGCTTATCGGCCGAGGCCTGGTCGAACCCGCTCGAGGCGAGCACGGAGACACCGCCGATGCCATCGCGGCCGGTAGCGGCACCGAGGAGCACCACGTGGTTGCCGATGCCCGACGCGACGGCTCTTACCAGCTGATCGGTTCTGGCAACTCCGACGGCCACCACGTTCACGAGAGGGTTCTCGGCATAGGGTGGTGCGAAGTGGATCTCACCGCCGACGGTTGGGACACCGACGGCATTGCCGTAGGAGGAGATTCCACCGACGACGCCGTCGAAGATCCAACGCGACTGGGGGTTGTCCTGGGTCCCCATCCACAGGGAGTCCAGGAGCGCGATAGGTCGGGCCCCGACGGTGAAGATGTCACGGAGTATGCCCCCGACGCCTGTGGCTGCCCCCTGGGTGGGTTCGATCGCGCTGGGGTGGTTGTGGCTCTCCATACGTAACGCGACGGAGATGTCTTCGGTCGCGGCAACCACACCGGCATTCTCACCCGGCCCCATGATCACTCGAGGTCCCGAGGTCGGGAGTCGACGCAGGTGGATGCGCGAGGACTTATACGAGCAGTGCTCAGACCACATGATCGAGAACATGGCAAGCTCAACGAGGTTGGGCTCTCGGCCCAAATGATGAACGATGAGGTCGAATTCGTCGTCGGTGAGCCCCAAGGGCCGATAGATATCGCTCTCCACGCTCTAGGAGCTTACCCTGCGCATACCCCGGCCTCTCTTGGCCAGTCCCGGATTCGTCCAGATAGCAAGGAGCATCGGGCACGCCCGCAGGCCGCACCGGTCACCGAACCCGAGGTGCTGGTTCTGCGTGTCGGCCGGGTACCGACGTCACCAAGCGCCGGCGCACGAACCCGACCCAGGCTAGCGCAGCCGACCCGCGCCATAACAGCCTGGCCGGACTCGGCCTCGCTCAGCCACTGCACGCAGATGATGAAGCCAAGCCGCAGCAGGGCAGCACAAACACTGGGCCGGACTCTCCGCTTGGACCCTAGCGAGCTAGTCCCCAAGCGGAGGTAGCCCACAGCTCCACAATCGAACCCGTGCTATGCAGATGCGGGTTCGATTGTGGCTTACGCGTGGGGGCGAATGCCTGCCTTGGCAAGCACGTTAGCCGGAACCCCAACCTCGATCCAGGTCTCGTACCGGATACCCTTCCTGGCGGAGTAGGATCCGGCGTACTCTACGAAGAGCTTCTCGAGTTGGGTCCCATCGTTGGCCGAGCCGAGCCGCTCGAGCTCGAGCTTTAAGTCCGCACGCTTCTGGAGTAGATCGACACGCCGTATTCCGGTAACCTCGTCGAGTCTTTTTTCGATCTCCTCGAGCTGTGCGCGCACCTTGCCGACGTCACGCTTGCGGCCTCGGCGTGGCTTCGATGTCTCGAGGTGTGCTAGGTAATCGTTGATTGCCTTGTTTTCCATCCGCAATGACGTCGTTGTCCCTCTATCTGCCATATTCTGATCTCCTCACTTGTCGTCAGATCTGCTTTCGTTCAACGTAGAGATCCGCTTGCATGACACTCTCTGTCCGCTCACCCACGGGCGATGCCGATCATCGACGACTGTCCCCGGCTGCTATGTTGCCGATCTCTACGCACTTGCATCCAATATCAACCAACCATTACCAGCTTGTCAACGCCTCCCCCTATGCTCGTGACCGACGCTTGCGCATCGTTCACAGTCGAGTTTGACCGACGTTGGAACTGATAAACCAAACAGATACCTGTTATGAAATAATTATATCGCTTGGCCGGTTTCACGTCTGCACAGTACTCCGAGATCTCAACTCCTACCTATTGTACTCTAGGCGTTGGTCATCCATGACAGCAACTAATCTTCTATTTCATCTTTTCGAGAAGGCTGAATTGTTTTCTAGAAGTTTCTGTGAATTCCTTGAGTGCGCAGTGATGCTCGTTGGTGCACACGTTGGGCTTTACCCATGAGCTCACCAACCTCGACCGCCTTGTTGTGCCAGATGTTGTGCTTGGTTAGGCTACCCATGACGAGTAACTTTGTTTCTAAGGAGTTCCTCGGACCTCGGATGGTACGGTGGTGTTGGTCCGCGAATGTGATGGGCCAACCGGGAGTTGGTGTCGGCGTCGATGGAGCAGTCAGGTCGATGGATCTCACCGCTTTTTAATTCTTTTTGTCGCCAGCATGGGTCCATGCCGAGCGATCAACGTATGCAATTGGTGCTCGATGGTGCCATGCTTGATCGAGCTTTGACGCCAACGACGGTCGCGGCCTGGGCGGACCTTGCCGGTCACTGGCGCTTCGGCAGGGTCACTGGCGCCCGATAGCGATGACGAGTGGTGCCTTGTTGTGCCAGATGGCAAGGGCTTTGTCGCCTTCTGCGTCTCGAGGCACGGTGTCGCTTGTTCGGTGCCTTCATGACCCAGCTTTTCGTCGACGATGGTATCGCTACAGGGCAAGGTGCACCATGGTCGAGGAGGTAAGCTGTTCACCGGCCATAGCCATCGTCGCGACGATCGCATTAGGGAGCATGTATCGATGAGTACCACCGTTGTCTTGGGAACCCAGTGGGGCGACGAAGGAAAAGGTAAATTCACTGACCTCTTTGCTGTTGATATGGAGGCAGTCGTTCGCTATCAGGGTGGACACAACGCGGGGCATACCATCGTCGTTGGTGAGGAGACCTTTGCGCTACAGCTGGTGCCAAGTGGCATTCTCTATCCGCACGTGACCGCGGTTATCGCCAACGGACTCGTCGTCGATCCAAAGGTCCTCTTTGAGGAGCTTGATTTACTCGAGAGTCGAGGAATTGATACCTCGAAACTGGTCGTCTCCGGTAGTGCGCATCTGGTGATGCCTTATCACCATGAGATCGACCGCCTGACGGAGCGCTTTCTTGGGAAGAATCAACTGGGCACCACGCGTCGTGGAATCGGTCCCGCCTATGCGGATAAGTCGACACGTGTTGGGCTGAGGGTTCAAGACCTGCTCGATGAAAAGATCTTTGCTGAAAAGCTCGAGGTTGTGCTCAAGGAGAAGAATCTCATCTTGGCCAAGATCTACAATCGTCTGCCCGTGGATGCGGAGCAGATTCTCGAGGACTATCTCGGTAAATATGCGCCTCGAATGGCTCCAAGGATCGCCGATACCGTCAAGTTGCTCCATGACTTCTACGACCAGGGGAAGGGGATATTACTCGAGGGGGCCCAGGCGACCTTTCTCGACCTCGATCACGGTACCTACCCCTATGTCACCTCGTCGAATCCCACCGCAGGTGGTGCGTGTACCGGAACCGGACTCGGACCTCGCCAGATTGACCGGGTCATGGGCGTCGCGAAGGCGTACATCACACGCGTGGGAGCCGGACCCTTCCCCTCGGAGATTACGGATGAGGTCGGGGATCTCCTCGTCGATCGTGGCCACGAGTATGGGACCAATACCAAGCGCCGGCGTCGGGTGGGATGGTTCGATCTGCCTATGCTGCGTCATGCTGTGGCGCTGAACTCGCTGAGTGATCTTGCGATCACCAAGGCCGATGTCCTCGATACCCTCGACACCGTCAAGGTCTGCATCGGTTACACCGTTGGCGGAGACTACACCGAAGATCTCCCGTACCATCAGTCAGATCTGCACAAGGCCAAGCCGGTCTATCAGGAGTTCCCCGGTTGGCAATGCGATATCGGGGCTTGTCGCACGCGCTCGGATCTTCCTCGGGAGTTGATGAGTTATCTTGGCTTCTTGGAGGACAAGGCGCAGGTGGCAATCTCCTGGCTGGGGGTCGGCCCCGGTCGGGACCAGGTGGTGGACCTGCGCGGATGAGGATTGTCGTCGTTGGCCAAGGGGCGAGAGAGCATGCGTTGGCCCTGAATCTCTCGGCCGAGCACGAGGTCGTCGTTACGCCCGGGAACGCGGGTATGGCCAGTGACGTAGAGGTGAGCGACTGCGACGTCGCCGAGCTTGACCCTGACCTTGCCGTCATTGGACCCGAGGCCCCGCTGGTCGACGGGCTCGCGGATCGCCTCCGCCAGCGAGGGGTTCTGGCCCTTGGCCCGAGTGGCGCGGGGGCTCGGCTCGAGGGTTCCAAGGCGTTCCTCAAGCAGATCTGCGCCGAGGCTCAGGTCCCAACTGCGGCCTTTGGCGTGGCTACCTCGGTCGCTGAGGGACGCGAGCTATTGGATCGGTTTGGGCCACCCTATGTCATCAAGACGGACGGCCTTGCTGCTGGGAAGGGGGTACTCGTTACCGACGACCGAGGGGAGGCCGAGGAGGATCTCGTGGCCAAGCTCTCTGGCGTCTCCTTTGGTGAGGCCGGAACCCGTGTCGTGATCGAGGAGGGGATGACCGGCCGCGAGCTCTCGGTCTTTGCCCTGTGTAACGGGCGCGACTTCGTGTTGTTGCCCGAGGCGCGAGACTACAAGCGGCTTCTCGACGACGATCTTGGACCCAATACCGGTGGTATGGGGTCGATATCTCCTGTACCTGGCGTTGGCCACGACGAGATCCAGGCGGTAGCCTCCACGATGATTGCGCCGACACTTGCTCGGCTGCAAGAGCTCGGCATCGAGTACCGTGGGATTCTCTACGCCGGCGTGATGCTCACACCGAGTGGCCCGCGCCTTGTCGAGTACAACGTTCGCTTTGGCGATCCTGAGGCTGAGGTGGTGCTACCGAGGATCCTGGGCGGCCTCGGAGACGCGCTCGCGGCAGCGGCGGCGGGTGAGCCGATTCCTATGGTCAAGGTCTCCTCCCAGTGTGCTACTACGGTCATCCTGGCTGCCCCGGGTTATCCAGAGGCGCCGGTGAGCGGGCAGATCATCACAGGGATCGACGCTGCACGCGCACTGCCTGGTGTCTGGGTGTATGCAGCAGGTGTCAAGGGGCTAGGGCCGACGGATCGACGTGAGGTCACCTCGCTGGTGACCAACGGTGGTCGCGTACTTGCGGTGACCGGCCGCGGAGATGATCCTGAAGAGGCGAGGAGCCGAGCCTACCAAGGGGTCGAACTCATCGACTTTGATGGACGTCTCTATCGCCGGGATATAGGGTCGTAGTGAGCTCGATACCACCGGTCCGCTCGAGATGAAGGAGTGTTAGATGATCCCACGGTACGAATCAGCGGAGCTGACCGCGATCTTCTCCGATCGTAACCGCATGCGACTCTGGCGCGACATCGAACTCGCAGTCGTCCGGGCGTTGGCGGACACCGGCGAGCTGGATGCGGCGGAGGTGGCACCGCTCTTTGAGCGTGAGGTCATCGTTGACGACGACTTCGTCGAGCGGGTGCTCGCACGCGAGGCCATCACCAACCACGATCTGGCCGCCTTTGTCGACGTTCTCCAGGCCTCGTACACGACCGCCGCGTCTCGGTTCATCCACTTTGGGTTGACCTCGTCCGACATCGTGGATACCGCGCTCTCGCTACAGATCGTCGCGGCGATGGAGCTCATGCTCACCGCCGTCGATCACCTATTGGTGACCTTGCGAACCCAGTCGTACCAGTATCGTCGGACGGTGATGCTAGGACGCACGCACGGTATGGCGGCAGAGCCGACTACCTTCGGAGCAAAACTTGCCCTTTGGACCCTGGCGCTGGATCGTGAGCGGGTCCGTCTCGTGCGTGCACGACGTCAGATGGCGGTCGGCAAGCTCTCGGGGGCGGTGGGAACCTACTCCAACATCACTCCTGCACTCGAGGCGAGAGCGCTTGCAAGCCTTGGCCTTGATCCTGCCCCATCGACCCAGGTGATCGGGAGGGACCGGCACAGTGAGGTCATCATGGCCCTAGCCTCGACCGCTGCGATGATCGAGAGTTGCGCGCTCGAGATTCGTCACCTTGCACGCAGCGAGGTCATGGAGGTCCAAGAGCCGTTTGCACCTGGCCAAAAGGGCTCTTCGGCGATGCCGCATAAGCGTAATCCGATACTTGCCGAGCGGCTCTGTGGTATGGCACGTCTGGCACGAAGTTTTGTGGTGCCTGCCCTCGAGGATGTCTCGCTCTGGCATGAGCGAGACATCTCGCATTCATCGGTCGAACGGATGATGTTCCCCGACGCCTTTCAACTGGTCTACTACATGGTGACCCGCTTCGATCGTCTCATTGCGGACCTGGTGGTGTACGACGAGACGATGGCCAAGAACGTGGCCAATACCCACGGGCTGATCTATTCTCAGAGCCTTTTGCTGGCGATGGTGCGTTCGGGCCTGGATCGTGACGTTGCCTACCGCATCGTTCAGGAGGCGACCACTCAGGTGCTCAACGACGCCGGTGAGCTCGGAGAGCTCCTGATGAAGGATGAGCGCTGCCCCCTCAGTGCCGATCAGATCGAGGCGTTGACCTCGCTCGACCGCCTGCTGGTCAACCTCGACCCGCTCTTTGACCGTCTGCGAGCCTTGGAGGGAAGTCAATGGATCTCGATCTCCTAGCCTCAGGAAAGGTTCGAGAGGTCTATGCAGTCCGCGATCACCCCTCGCAGTTGTTGATGGTGGCGACGGACCGGATCAGCGCCTATGATCGCGTCTTTGATGAGCCGGTGATCGACAAGGGTCGACTGTTGAGCGCCATCAGCGCGACCGCGTTCATGTCGATCAGCGATCGTTTTCGTACCCACTTCATCTCCATCGCCGAGGATGTGGCGCCGCATTTTCTCGGGCGCGCGACGCTGGTCGAACGAGCGACCATGGTTCCGGTGGAGTGCGTCGCCCGCGGCTACCTCGTGGGTAGCGCCTATGAACTCTATCGGAGGACCGGCGAGGTCCAGGGAGTCAAACTGCCACCCGGTCTATCCTTCGGTGATCGACTGGCTGAGCCCATCTTCACCCCAACGACCAAGGAGTCCGAGGGACATGACCAGGCGCTCACCAGCGCTCAGCTACGTCATCGACACGGCACCGAGGTTGCCCAGGCGCTCGAGGAGCTCACCACGGAGATCTATCAAGCGCTCGCTGCATGGTTCCGCGAGCGTGGACTCACCCTCGTCGACTCCAAGTTCGAGTTCGGCTGGATCGGCGATCAGCTTGCCTTGGCCGATGAAATAGCGACGCCGGACTCTTCACGTATCGTGCGAGGTGAGCCCGGTGCGAATCCTGTCTGGCTCGACAAGCAGTTGCTGCGTGATTGGCTGAGCCAGCAGGGCTTCCGCGGTGACGGCCCTGCGCCCTCGCTCGACCACGAGGTGATCACAAGGGTTCGATCGGCCTATATCGAGGTCTATGAGAGTCTTTCGGGTCGCTCGTTTGCCGATTGGCCGGGGGAGAGTCGTGCCTATCGTGGCGTCGCCTCGCCGGCGTCATCGAGATAGGTGGGCGAGCGCGCTCCAAGGCAGGAACGACAATCGATAGTGAAGAGACCATGAGAGGTGAGGCAATGCAGTATCGTATGAGTGTGCGCGTGATGCCAAAGGCAGGTATCAGTGACCCGGAGGGCAAGGCGATTCACGATGCCGCGCTCCAGCTCGGTTACCACCAGGTCACCAGCGTCCATGCAGGCAAGTCATTTGAGGTTGATGGTGAGTACGACTCGGAGGAGGCGGCTCGCCAAGAGGCTCATTCGCTTGCGGCGCGCCTCTTGGCCAATCCAGTGATCGAGACGTACGAGATCGTCGACGTCAGCGAGCTCGCATGATCGGCATCATCGTATTCCCGGGCACCAACTGTGAGTTCGACGTCCAGGGAGCCTACCGCGAGCTTGGCCGCGACACCACGATCGTGGCTCACCACGAGCGAGACCTCGACGACTATGAGGCGGTCGTCATCCCTGGCGGCTTCTCCTACGGCGACTACCTTCGAACCGGGGCGATTGCCCGCTTTTCTCCCATCATGGAGTCGGTCATTCGTTATGCTGGCGCTGGCGGCAAGGTGCTGGGTATCTGTAACGGATTCCAGGTGCTCACCGAGGCGGGACTGTTGCCGGGCGCACTGCAGCGAAACGTGGGACTGAGCTTTATCTGTGGTGAGGTGACGGTTCGAGTGGAGCAGACCAACTCGATCTTGACCTGTGGGATGACCGTCGGCGAGGAGCTCTCGCTTCCCATCAACCACTTCGAAGGAAACTATACGGCTGATGCCGATACGCTCGAGCGTCTCGAAACGCAAGGGCAGGTTGTCTTGCGCTATGTGCAGAATCCAAACGGATCGGCCAACGACATAGCGGGTATCGCCAACGTCGAGGGGAATGTCGT